>CAZJRG010000064.1:0-9312 GCA_964548435.1 uncultured Sulfurimonas sp.
CATAAATTCTTCATTGCTAAGTGTGTTGGTCAGATTGCAGCGACCTCCACCTGTTGCTTTGAGTTTTGAGGCAATTTTTGGGAGTTTTTCAAGGAGTAAAACACTTTTTCCTTCTCTTGCAGCAACGATGGCGGCAATGAGTCCCGCCGCACCAGTTCCGACTACGATAAGATCATATATTTTTTGATTCATAAGCATATTGTAGTAAAATAGCCTTTATGAAGACATATTATGGTGATCGTGAGAAGTGTTACGAGTGTTACAGACCCAAAAGTTCGTGCATGTGCGAGCTCTTTGAGTGCATCCAAACACAGAGTAAATTTGTTATTTTGATGCATCCAAAAGAGTTTAAAAAGGTCAAAAACAACACGGGTCGTTTCACTCACAAAAGCCTTCCCAATTCTGAGCTTTTTATGGGCATAGATTTTTCAAATCACAGACGCATCAACGAAATCATCGAAACGCACGAGAGTTACATACTTTTTCCATCACAAAACGCCATCAATCTGACTCATCAAAAGCCACCATCTTCACAAAAAAAGATGGCGATTTTTCTCATAGACTCCACATGGGCGTGCGCCAAAAAAATTTTTACCCAAAGTACAAATCTGCAAAGCCTAGCACATATGAGTTTTGAGACGACAACACCCTCGGCATATGAGATAAAAGTCCAGCCGCAGGAGCATTTTCTCTCCACCATGGAGTCCACACTTACTGTCTTGAAGCTTCTTAAAAAATGGCAAATCGAAGCAATAGAAGATGAAAAATTATCACGATTTCTCACACCGTTTCATGCGATGATACATTATCAAAAAGAGCTCATAAGCAATCCAAAAACAAACGCTGTTAGATTTAAAAAAACACAGATTAGTTAGGGAAGAGCACTGATCCAAGACGGATCATATTTGAACCACACTCGATGGCGAGTTCAAAATCACCGCTCATACCCATAGAGCAGATCGTGGCGTTTGGCAGTGTTTTGAAGATGGCATAAGTGGTCTCAAAACTCTTCTTGATGATGGCTCTCTCTTGGCTGTGTGCACCTATGCTCATGACGCCTTTTAGGTTTATGTTTGGGCAAGTCTCATTTATCTCTTCGTAAGCCGCCACCGCTTCTTCTGGCAAAAAGCCATGTTTGGACTCTTCATAAGCCGAGTTTATCTGTAAAAGCGCATCAAGTCTCATCTCTTTGGCGGCGAGCTTTTTTTGTAACTCCCGTGCCAAATCTAGAGAGTCGAGTGAGTGAAAGAGGGTGGGGTTGATGTCAAGAAGGTTGTTTATCTTGTTTTTTTGGAGGTTTCCTATGAAGTGCCACTCTAGAGGGAGTGCATCGAGGAGCTGTGTTTTTTCTCTGAGATCTTGAACCTTGTTCTCGCCAAACGCGCGCTGTCCTATGGCATAGAGCTTCTCTATCTCTTGAGGTGTTGAGTATTTGCTCACCGCGACAATTTTAACGATGTGGTGTCCACTTACGCGAAGCCTTGCGGCTTCCACGCGGCGAATCACGTCGTCTACATAAATTTTATACTCTGTTTGCGTCATAAAACATCCTTTTTCTTTGTGGTCATTATAGCAAAACTACTCTTGGTGTTTATGGCTTGCGGTGATGCGTTTGTAGGACTCAAGTAGAAGCGCATACTCAAGCTTGTAGGAGGCTATTTTTCTCTGTGCACCCAGAGTGATCATCTCGCGTTGATTGAGCAAGAAGAGCGAACTTGCACCGAGGAGGTATTTTTTGGTCTCAGCCTCTTCAAGACGCAAAAGAAGCGAGAGCTCCTCTTTGGCGGCTTGGAGGTTCGTTTGGGTTACTTCAAGGGAGTTGTAGACATTTTTGAGATCTACTTCTAGCTCTATGTAACGACTCTCTCGCTCGCTTTTGATGGTTTTGATACTCTCTTTGAGCTCTGCACTTTTGGCACGGTACTCGCTTAGAGCGATGGGAAACGCCACATCAAGAGTCACCTTCGCGCCACTCTCGTGGGTGAGATTGTCTTGAACGCCGTAAATACCGATATTGGTTTGGGGGTATTTTTTAGTTTCGTTGTTTTGGTTTTGGAGAAGAACCTTCTCTATCTCCGTCTCAAAGAGTCCAAGATCGGCTCGACTCAGAAGTGCTTTCTCAAGTGAGAGTTCATAAGGCTCAAGTGGCTCAAACGCCACCTCAAACGCGGGAAGATGGTAGCGTTTACTCCAGCTTTTGGCGTCTGTGTTTAAAAGACCCAAGAGTCTGTTTTGAGCATTTTGAAACTCTCTTTTAGATCTGAGAAGTGACTGTTTGGCGTTTATTTGTTGTTGTGAAGCCTCTATGAGCGCTATTTTAGCAAGGTTGCCTTTTTGGACATTTGAAGCCAGATAGTCATAGCGTTTTTCTATCTTCTCAAGCATGGCTGCGTCAAGTGCGAGCAGCTCTTTGGCATAAAGGAGCAGATAGTACTCGCTCATTACCTTAAAATAAAAAGCGCGAAGTGCTTCTTTGTACATCAGAGTGCTCTTGGTGAGATCCCTCTCTAAAAGCCCAACCCTTAGCCTTCTCTCGTCAATCCCGCTCAAAAACGTCACAAGAGGGATCTTCGCTCCCGCGATAAGCTCCCCCTCTTTGCCTGTTTTGATGTTGTTGTACTCTTGCGTGCCACTGGCATAGCGGTATCCCGCCGCGAGATCAACGCCAAACTCCGTAGCCCTCTCAAGCCCAGCACTTTCGTAGGTCGCCGTGGTATCGGGGTAGGACTTCTCCTCTATCTTTGCGACGATCTTTGTGTCAAAGAGCCCCTCTGTGGCACTCAGCTGCTCTTTGGCGATCTTTTGTCTGCCAAACGCGGCATTTATGTAGGGATTGTCTTGTGTGAGATGGCTTTTGAGAGCATCAAGCGTAAAAGGCTCGGTAGCACCGAGCTCAAGCGCTACGAGTAGAGAGGCGCTAAGGAGCTTAGTGAATCTTGTTTTCGACATTTTTTGCCTTTGGGTTTACCATGCGTGGCGGCATGGCGTTGTGAAGTCTCCAGATCTCATAGCCGATGCTTACCGTAGAGAGACGTATCCAGACAGAGGCGTTTGTGCCCATTCTTAAGACATCATCTTTTGGCCAAGGTTCATCTGGATCTTCGATGATGTATGCATAGTAAGAGCCATCTTGGTGTGCTATAGGGTCTATTTTTTCCACTATTCCACCAAAAGTTCCAAAGGTGATGGTAGGCCACCCCGCTACTTGGAGCGATGGCCAGCCATTGAACTGAATGCGTGCTTTGAGTCCCGCTTTGATGAGTGGCATATCGAGGGCACGAATCTTGGTAAGCAAGACGCGTTTGCTCACCTTTGGTGCGAAGTAGATGAGAGGGTCACCCACTTTTACATAGCGGTCTTTGTCGTTTGCCAAGATGCGCAGCGGTGTGCCATCTTTTGTTGCAAACACCTGTGCATTGGTGTTACGGGAGATGTTGATGGTGGCGTTTGTGAGCTCTTTGTCAAGATTTGTGAGACGATTTTGCGTGGAGATGATGCGCTCTTGCATCGACGCGATGGCGTTTTGCTGCGTCTTGATGAACTGATCTCTCTCTTTTTTTTGAATCTCGAGCGCTTTTCTTTCGCGCTCAATCATAATGCCAGTTGTATCAAGCTGTGTTTGAAGTTTGACAAACTCGTTTTGCGCCACTTCGTAGCTGCGTTTGGACTCAATGCCCTCTTTGTAGAGCTCCTCTATGCGTTTGAAGTTGCTTTGCGTGATGTTGAAGTTATTTTGCACCTGCGTTTGCGTGTTTTTAAGAGAGTCTAAAGAGTCCTCTATCTGTGCGATTTTTCTGTTGTGTATCTCTATGCCCGTGGCGAGATTGTTTTGGAGGTTGCCCTTTTGTTCCTCTAAGATGTCAAGGGTATTGGTAGTGTTGCTTCTCTCTAGCTTGATGTCTTTTGCAATGGAGCGTAGATTTGGAAGGTACTCTCTGTCAAGATCTTGCATCTCAAGGAGTAGGTCCCCCTCGTTTACGGGGGTGTTCTCTTTGACTTTGTACTCTTTTATGAACCCTGTGATGGGTGCTGCGATGGTGAAGTCTCGCTCGCTTGGGTCATGTGCGATAAGCTTGGCACTCCCCTTGGTGGTCTGCTCCCAAGGCAAAAAGAGTAAGCCAATGATCGCCGCGATAATAAGTAGCGAGATAGTTTTGGCACGTTTGACAAAAGGGGAGAGCTCTATCTTCTCAAACGATGTGTTATGCATGATGCACACCTTTTTTGTCATGATTTTCAAGTGAAGAGGAGAGCTGACCTATCTTGTAAAACCCTTCTATGCCATCATAGATGTAGTCAAGCTGTTTGGCAAAGCCGTTGATGGCGTAGATGAGCGTGACGATGATAATCTCAGCGGCAACAAACTCCCCGATAGGCATCTTGCCTGCAATGACAAGGTGACCTCCAAGAAGAAAAAACCCCGTGATGATTACCCCTTGAAGAATGAAACTCGCTGAGAGCTGCTTGATGCGGATGGAGTATTGGTGTTTGCGAGCGTCGACATAGTGGCTCATCTTCTCCTCAAACTTCTCTAAAATACTAGCCGCATCAGTATCGCTCTGTGGCACTTTTTGCATAAAGTGTATGGTCTCATGCTTGGCGTTTGAACGCTCTACCGCCGAGGTGATGCCATTTTTGCCCACATAGAGTATAAGAGCGATGGCGGCTACGATGGTAAGAGTCGCCCAGACAAAAAGTGTGAGATCAAAAACAAGCAAGAGAATGAGTGTCACAACTGTCTGAATAATGAGACCTGAGCCGTTTAAAATTAGAACGGGAAAGATCTTTTGGATAGTGGTGATATCAAAAAAATAGTTCATAAGCTTGTCAATAGGATAGGGGGTTTGACGCTCCTCCTCTTTGAGCTTGAGTGTTTTTTGCACCACGTCATACCCCTCGGTGACAAAGACGCGCTGCTCAAACTTCTCGATGATGTACTCTTGAATGATGCGCAAAAAGACGAGGAAAGAAAAAACACATAAGATAATAACGCCAAGGGTGATGAGCGAGATGTAGGAGTGCGCAACAAGGGAGTTGATGACAAAAGAGGAGGTGAGAGGAATGCTAAGCACCAAAATACTCTCTATGAGCGTGTAGTATAAAACATAGTAGACACTATGCTTATCTGATTTGAGTGTAGCGACAAAGCCATATAGAATTTTTGTACGAATATCCATGCACTCCTCCGTAAAAAATAGATTTTGGCGATTGTAGAGCTAAAAGAGTAATGAACTATTAGCCAACGAGCCTATTTATATCATTATAAAGTCCAAGTGCCATCAAACCAAAAAGAATAACCCAGCCCGCTATTGTAAAACGTACCATCACTGCCTCACTCGCTTCACGACGGAAGATGAGTTCGTAGAGGTTAAACATAATATGTCCACCATCGAGTGCTGGGATGGGAAGTAGATTTAAGACACCAAGGTTTACACTGATGAGTGCTGCGATAAAAAAGAGACCCATCCAACCCGCATCAGTAGCATCGGAGGTTACCTTTACAATACTTATAACGCCACCGAGTTCAGACGCAGGCACCTCGCCAAAGAGGAGTTTTTTAACACCAGTAAAAATCATAGTTGAGGCAAAAAGTGTCTGATCGACAGCATAGTTCATCACATTTTGTGCAGTTATCTCAAGCTTATGGGTGACTCCAGCAGCACCGATACCAATCATCTTTTGTTCTACTTTTTCACCAAAGAGATTTGTAGTCTCAAGGAGTTTTGGAGTAAGAAGCTTTTGCATTAAAACGCCATCTCTTTTGATGATGAGTGTGAGTGTTCCTTCACTCTGTGAGATGAGGGCAGCCATCTCGCTCCATGTTTTTAGAGGAGTTGCGTTTATGGAGATGATAGTGTCGTTGGTGTCTAGACCAGCTAGAGCGGCAGGTGAATCTTTCATAACACTCCCAATAACAGGAGAGAGAATAGAGGGAGAACCAAGCGCGATGGCGAAGTAAAGTATAAATGCCAAGATGAAGTTAAACGCAGGTCCTGCGGCTAAAATGAAGATCTTTTGGAGTGGCGTTTTGGTGTTGTAGCTATCGGCATCAAAGCTTTTTTTAGTAGGATCGCTATCATCTTGTCCCTTCATGCGAACATATCCGCCAAGGGGAATGGCTGAGATACTCCACTCTGTACTCCACTTCTTAAAAGTGTAAAGACGCTTGCCAAACCCAATGCTAAAGACTTCAACAGCCACACCCATAGCACGTGCAGCCATGTAGTGACCTAACTCATGAAAAAAAATCAAAACACTCAGAACAATGAGCGAAACAAAAATACCCATTAGCGGCCACCTTTTACAAATACTGAGCGAAATGCCCAAACATACTCAAATGCAGAGTAGAGTGTAAACGCAACTGCTCCCCATAAAAGAAGATCTGCAAAAGGCCAATGCATAAGTAAAAAACCAATGGCGACCATTTGAGAGACTGTTTTTACTTTTCCAGCCCAAGAGGCTTTGATGTCAAGACCTTCAGATATGGCTACTGTGCGAAGTCCTGTGATGAAAAGTTCTCGAACGATGATGATGTAGACAGCCCAAGCAGAAGCCTCATGTGTCAACATCAATCCCAAAAATGCAGCAATGGTGATCATCTTATCAGCAAGAGGATCTAAAATAGCACCTAAAGTCGTCTTTTGATCCCACTCTCGAGCGATATATCCATCAAAAAAGTCGGTCACAGAAGCTAGAACAAAGACCAGAGCGCTAAAGTAATAACTCCAAGTGATATGAAAACCGTTTTGTGTGAAAAAAGAGTCATTGAGGATAATCCAAAAAAGCAAAGGAGCAAGCAGAATTCTTACCGATGCAAGGGAGTTTGGGAGATTGAGCAAAAAAGTATCCTTGAGTTTTAAAGTGTGTGATTTTACCCGCTTATTGCTTACTTGGCTATAAACTTTTTTCTACAAAGCTTCTTTTAAAAATAAATAGTTACTATAATAAAAATAATTTAAAATTATCTAGGAGAGAGTTGTGAAAATAGTAGTTGCGGTAGATGAAGATAAAAAAACCATCGTAAAGAGAACGGGTCAGTGTGCATATTTTGCTATTTTTGAAGATGAAAAGAGTGTGGCGTTTTTACCAAATAAACACCACGATGGAGGGCATGAGGCGCATTCGCACCATCACGAGCATGAGCACTCAGAGCATGAGCACCAAGCTCACACCAATGCCCACAAAAAAGATGTCCAAGTGCTTCGTGGCTGTGATCTCATACTCGTGCAAGCCATCGGCGAAAATATGCGAGAGGCATTGGAGTCTATAGATATTAAGATAGTAAAGGTGAGACAAAAAGATGGGAGTGAGGCAGAGGAGCTTGTGAAGAACTTTTTGAGTGGAAACTTAGCCTAGAGAGTTATTTCTCAAGGCTAAAGCGTTTTACATAAACGACGTGCCGCCATCGATGACGATAGTCTGTCCTGTAAGCCAAGAGGCAGCATCTGAGCAGAGAAATGCACAAGCACCCGTGAGGTCTGTGGCATCACCCATACGTGAAAGAGGAGAGCGTTTGACCACTTCGGCTTTGACCTCTTCGTAGTTTGGAAACGCTTTGAGTGCATCTGTGTCTATGGGTCCGCCGCTCACTGCGTTTACACGAATGTTCTTCTCTCCAAGCTCACTTGCAGCATAGCGCACCATCGTCTCAACCGCTGCTTTGTTCGCACCGTGTCCTGCATAGTTTGGTGTGTAGACGAGATTTCCCGTAGAGCTCATAGAGATGATACTTCCACCACCTACGGCCTCCATACGTTTTGCCGCCTCTTGTGCACCTACTACAAATGCTTCAACAGTAGCTGTGTAGATATTTCCAAGTCCTTTTGGTTTGAGTCTCATAAAAGGAGCAAAACCACCCACAACCGCACGTCCTGAGATGATGGCGTTTGAGATGAAGTAGTCGAGTCTTGTAAAGTCTGCATCAAACTCTTTGTAGACATCTTTGTATGTCTCAGGCTCTAAAATGTTTAGTTTGTAGGCTCTTGCCTTAACGCCATACTTCGCTTCAACATCAGCGATGATCTCATTTGCCGCGTCCGCACTTGAAGCATAAGTAAACGCCACATCACATCCTTTAGATGCAAAATCATAGACGATCGCTTTTCCTATACCACGTGTTCCGCCTGAGATAAAGAGTGTTTTGCCTTTCATTGGTAAATCTGTCATTTTTTAGAGTCCTTTAATTTCGTAGTTTTTCATTACTGTTTCTATTTTTTTCATATTTTCTACACTTGGAGGAACAAGCGGAAGTCTGTACTCAAGCGTGTCGATGAGTCCCGCTATGTACATAGCAGCCTTTATAGGGACTGGATTTGACTCGCAAAACATGACAGAGTTAAGTGGGTAAAGTCTGTCATTGATGGCTTTTGAAGCTGCAAAATCTCCAGCAAGAGCAAGTCTGACAAGTTCTGATTTGAGATCAGGCATGAGGTTTGCTGTGACTGAGGTGATCCCAGCTCCACCATTTGCTAAGATAGGAAAATCTATGGCGTCATCACCCGAGAAGACCTTAAGGTCTGGACGGCGGGAGAGAAGCTCTACAGTACGCTCTATGGAGCCTGTAGCCTCTTTGATACCGTAGATGTTTGGCACATCATCAAAGAGACGAATGACCGTGTCAGCTGAGATGTCTACGACCGTGCGACCTGGAACATTGTAGAGCATAAATGGAAGAGTGCTCACTGCCTCGGCTATGGCTTTATAGTGTTGGTAGAGTCCCTCTTGAGAAGGTTTTACATAGTACGGGGCGACTGAAAATATGGCATCTACACCACACTCCTGAGCATTTTTTGCAGCAATAATCGCTTCAGCAGTGGAGTTGCTTCCAGCTCCTGCAAGAACTTTTGTGTTGGTACCTTTACAGACTTCAACAGCGATCTGCATACATCTTTTGTCCTCCTCATAAGAGAGCGTAGCACTCTCGCCAGTAGTACCCACTGGACAGACTGCGTTTATACCGTTTTTGATCTGGCGCTCGATGAGCGCGGCATAACTCTGCTCATCGAGTTTTCCATTTTTAAACGGCGTAATAAGCGCCGTCGTCGAACCTGTGACTATATTCATATCTCTTTGCCCTTTAAATTAATGGTGGAATTATAGCTATTTTTTCAAAATTATTGTAGTTGAGCGTTTCATCTCAAAGTAGCGTTTAGCGACCTCTTGGAGCTGTTTTGGAGTTACTTTGTGAATCGCCTCTTCATAATGAAGCAGTGGCGTTATGTCACCGCGAACAAGATAGCTGCCATAGAGATTAGCGACTGATGAGGCACTCTCCAAAGAGTAGATAAAATCAGCTTTGGTATTTATTTTTAC
>CAZJRG010000065.1:0-9311 GCA_964548435.1 uncultured Sulfurimonas sp.
TTCTGTTTTGATGAGAGTGAAGCGTTTTATGTCCCTTTTGGACACTTCTATCTTGGCGTGGGTGATCAGGTGAGTGTTGCGGTGGCAAAAACCGCTATTAAAAAGATATTTACCTCTAGAGTCATAGGGCATAACATTAAGTTTGATCTGCATTTTGTATCGCGTTTTTTAGAGACACAAGAGCTACCTATCTATGCTGATAGTATGATTTTAGCATGGCTTATCAACCCAGAGTCGGCACTTTCGCTCGATAAGTTGAGTGAAAAACTTTTAGGGCATACTATGGTGGCGTTTAAAGAGACAGTGAAAAAAGGAGAAGACTTCTCAAGTGTCGCCCTTGAAGATGCCTGTGCTTATGCTGCTGAAGATGCCTTTGTAACGGCAAAACTCTACAATCTTTTTCTGACAAAACTTGAACTCCAAGAAGCACACCATCTTATAGAAGAGGCACGTGATGTTGAGTTTGTCTTTATCCAAACCCTCTTAGCTATGGAGCAAGAGGGCATAGAGGTCGATGGGGCATTTTTAGAGCAGTTTTTAGTTGAGGTTAAGGAGACACTCTCGCGTTTGACTGGCGAAATTTATGCGCTTGCTGGAAGTGAGTTTAACATCAACTCCACCAAACAGCTCGGTGTGGTTCTCTTTGAAGATCTTGCTTTAGCAACAGGAAAAAAGACAAAAACAGGTTACTCTACAGATGAAAATGTGCTCACATCTCTCATAGATGCTCATGAGATTATCCCTAAATTACTAGAGTATAGAGAGGTCTATAAACTCTACTCGACCTACATAGAGCCACTGCTCAAGCTCTCAAAAGAGAGTCCAAAATCGCGCATACACACCTCTTTTGTACAGACTGGAACTGCTACAGGAAGACTCAGTTCAAAAAATCCAAACCTGCAAAACATCCCAACACGTACACCTTTAGGTGCTAAGATCCGCACTGCATTTGTGGCGGGAGAGGGTAGAGCGCTTATTGGCATCGA
Source organism: uncultured Sulfurimonas sp. (assembly GCA_964548435.1). Taxonomy (GTDB): domain Bacteria; phylum Campylobacterota; class Campylobacteria; order Campylobacterales; family Sulfurimonadaceae; genus Sulfurimonas. The sequence goes on from CAZJRG010000065.1 coordinate 987, forward strand.
TTACTCGCAAATCGAGCTGCGTTTACTCGCGCACTTCTCTGAGGACACTGTTTTAGTCGATGCGTTTAAGCATGACAAAGATATTCACCTTCAAACTGCTATTGCACTCTTTGGAGAAGCAGAGGCACCATCGAAGCGCTCTGTAGCAAAAACGGTAAACTTTGGGCTTCTCTACGGAATGGGACAGAAAAAACTCTCAGATACACTGGGTATCACAACCAAAGAGGCAAAAGAGATCATCGAGAAGTATTTTGCCTCATTTCCAACGGTGAAGAGTTACTTTAGAAGCATAGTTGATGGCTCAAAAGAGCGGGGTTACATAGAGACACTGCTGGGACGACGTCGCTACTTCGACTATGAAAACGCTACTCCGATGTTTAGAGCTGCGTTTGAACGCGAGAGTGTCAACTCTGTTTTTCAAGGGAGTGCATCGGATCTTATCAAACTCTCTATGAATAAAATTCATGCCACTATCTTAGAGGAGCAGCTTGATGCGAAGATGCTTCTGCAGATTCACGATGAGCTTATCTTTGAGGTAAACGCGAGCGAGGCGGAGGCTCTTGGAAGCCGTTTTCAAGAGATTATGGAGTCTATCATGGTGCTTAACATTCCACTCAAAGCAAGTCTAAACATTGGCAAAAACTGGGGAGAGCTCAAATAGTGTGAGAGTTATAACTGCATTATTGCTCTTGGTCCTGCTCTTACACGGCTCTGTTACAAGAGTCTCTTCACCCCAAGAGCTTGCAAAAGAGGCACACTTAGCAAACATTAATGCCCTCCTTATCTTTACATCGCAAGATGGTCTCAACACTGGACTCTACCACTTTACGAAGGTTGATGTCGATATGCAGATCTACAACCTCCCTTTCATCTATCACTTTGAATCTAATGAGGATGTAAACTTCTTTGTTGTGGGAAATGTCGGATACTCACGTGTTTTTACCAAAAACGAGGTCGTTTTAGCACCGCAAACCATCTTAAACAGTGACTCCAATCTTCAAACCTACACTGGTGGTATCGGCGGTGGACTCCGTTTTAATATAGAAAAATTTTGGAGCATTCTTGTTGGAAGCGAGCTGATTTACTCACGCTCAGGTATCACTACCAAACATCAAGAAGCGAGTCCTACTGATCCCATAGAGGACTTTTTTGGAAGTAAATTTAATGACAATCTGAGCTATAAACTCTTTGGGGAGACCATTTTTAGACCTCATATTAATTACTTTGAGCCCTATATCAAACTTGGGTACAACTTCTTTGACACCAAGTCTTCGATGGATTTAAAAAATCTTACGACGTTTTCAAGTCAGTCAAGCCTGCTCTCTTTGAGTATTGGAGGGACAACTGAGCCTTTTGCAAAGGGAGATTACGGATATATGACACTTGAGAGCTACTTAAACACAAGCTATCTTCAAGGAGACGTGGTAAAATCTATCCGTTTTGACACCTATGCAAAAGTGGGTTCAGTTCTCTATCTCTACCATAAAGCGTCACCCTCTTGGATAGAGCGTTACTTTTTCGAGGTGAGTACCATAAAGGCAGATGGGCTTGAGGGGTATAACTTTGGTCTTGGATTTTCTATAGATTATTAAAAGGGGTTAGGATGAGTAAGGTCGCTATCATAGGGAGTGGAAATGTCGGCATAGGTGTTTTAGATGCTCTGGTACTTCTTGACATCTCTCAAGAGATTCTTCTCTATAACAGAGATATCACAAGAGCGCTAGGTGAGGTCTATGACATCAGTGATGCTACTCCTTTGCTCGGCGGTTCACAAACCATAAACGCCACACAAAACCTTGAAGATCTTCATGATGCGGATATTATCGTCATAACTGCAGGAGCCAAGCAAGAGGTAGGAGAGAGTAGACTTGATCTCATGGAAAAAAACGCCGTTATCATCGAAGAGCTTATGCACTCTCTCGATCGCATCAACCCACACGCCATCGTCATCGTAGTGACAAACCCCGTAGACGTCATGACCCGTATCGCCATAGAGTGCTCTTCGCGTCCAAAAGAGCGGCTTTTTGGGAGCGGTACGGTGCTTGATACCCTGCGTTTACGCGAAGAGTTGGGGAGTCGTCTGGGCGTTAACAGAAAAAACATTCATGCATTTGTGGTCGGCGAGCATGGCGATAGCGAGTTTGTGCTCTGGTCGGTGGCAACCATCGGACCCATACTTTTAAACAACTTCGGCATAGAAAACCTTGACGCGATGAAAGAGAAGATAGAAGAGAAGGTGCGCCGTCGCGCTTACACCATCATAGAGAAAAAAGGTTTTACTAAACAAGCTATCGGCGTAGCGGTAGCAAAGCTTATCAAAGCTATTTTGGGTGATGAAAAGCGCATCTTCACGCTCTCTACGCCTCTCTCTAAAAGCTGTTCGAAGATAAGAAGTGATGTGGTGCTCTCGCAGCCTTGCATCTTGGGAAGCGAGGGGATCGAGCGGGTGTTGATGCTTGATTGCGACATCGAGGAGTTTGATGCGCTCAAACACTCCATAAAGAGTTTAGAAGCGGCGTATGACTTAAGAGAACACCGCGTTTAGATGTAGTAACGCAGCTCATTGAGCCGCATCACCTCTTTGTACTCCCCTCTGTCAAACTGAGTGATCATCACGGGCCAAAAGTTGCTTGCAGCCATACCAACGATGATGGCAATAGACTCTGGCATATTGTGGGCGATGGTGATATGCTCATATTTGTTTTGTAGCTGCATCAGCACCGTAAAAATCTCTCGCCCATACACTATCCAATCCTCCTCTTTGCCAATAGTGCCATTGTGATTTGCTACCATTGAAAGAACATTTTTATACTCTTTGAGTCCTTGTGCACCCAGTGTGATGTAGTGGCTTGAGGCTTTGATGGCGAGGAGTATCTCTTTTTGCTCAGCTGCTTCTATGTTCTCATGAATGGTGAATTTCTCAAAGGTTTTGACTTCGTTTTTGTACTCTCTGTTTTTGATATCTGCGACCTTTTCAAAGAGATCTTTGTCTGGGTTTTGCTGGTAGATCACTACATCCTCTTTTGCAAAGATATAGCCTAGAAAAAAGCCATAAGCAGGTCTTGAATAGTAAATAATATGAAACTCCACTTGATTTGGAATATTTTGCTTTATTTTGGTGATTTGGTAGTGAATAATCTGCATGAAACTTACCACTGCGTCTTTGTTGTAGAGGTCTGATTTGTACTCAAAGAGAAGATCGTCTTCAACGATGTTGTGGTACTTTTTGAGGTTGTGTTTGAGGTTTTTGAGACTCCCTTGCTCCTCTAGCTCTCTAAAGAGCTTAGAGAGGGCGTATTTTGCTGAGACATCGGGCTCGATTGCTATGACTATAGGGATAGTTAAAATCTCTGTTCTATAGAGTTTTTGCTCCTTTTTGACCTCTAAAAATGCAAACAACAAAAACATAAATGCTATAAACGCAGCGATGTAAAAGTAGATATCTTCATGTAGGGCATCCAAGACAAAAGGTAAGAAGAGAAAACCCAAGGAGAGTGTTTTTGCGTATTTGCTCTCGAGTGTTGCAGCGACAATGTTCATAGTAGATCCTTGAGTTGGTTGAAGATTTCACTGAGCATTTGCAGATCTTTATTCCACAAAATATAGGAAAAAATAAGAGCAAAAAAGATGAGCTTATGGCGTGTTGCGATCTTTTGTATGAAGTCAAAAATGGTATAAAAGAGTTCAAAGAGTTTGGCAAGCAACTCCCCAAAACGCAGACTCAGAGCAATAGCGACAATGGTTCCAAATATAAGCAAAAACGGGTTTGCATCACCCATAAAGAGTTTGCCACCAAAGAGATAAGCGACTACGCCAAAGGGGATGAAGTAGGGGATAAGCGTAAAAAAAGAGAGGAGCAGAGACTCAAATGTAAGAGAGTTTTTTCTCCCTTTTTTGATGTACTTTATGGCATCTCTCAGTGTGTACTTAAACTTTGTGAAGTTGTTAATGAGATAGCCGCTCTGGTGCATCACTTGGTTGCGTTCGTGCGCTACCCAGCGAAGAGGGTTGTATCTACCATGAAGCAAGCCGCGTTTGTAGGCTCTGTACTCATAAGCCTCGTCAAAATCATCGCTATCATAACGTTCATAACTTTTTATCATATCGCTTAGACTATTGCCTCTTGCGCCGTCGGCTTTGAGGGCGTTTTCTAGCTCTTGCGTCAAACGCAGTGCCTCCATGGTCTCTTTTAGCTCATCTCTAAACAGCATGACTGAGCGCTCCTTGTAAGTAGAGTATAAACACCACACCCGCCATCAAGAGAAGAAACATAAAGATCATGTACTTCGCATAGCCGTAGCGGTGGACTAAAAAGGCTTGCAAGAGATAGGCAAGCAGAGTAAAAAAGAGGGCTTGCCCTAGTGTGTGCGAGCCAAACAAGAACCAAGCCGAAATCATCACACTAAGAGCCATAACCGCTCTAGCACCCCACATTTTTAGAAGGTAGCTTCGTGAGTGCATGCTCTTTAAGAGATCTAAAACTCGCTTGGCGTTTGCGAGGTGGAGGGCGGCGTTTGGTATTGCGGGGTCGTTGTGCATCGCTTTGTTTCTTGTCTCGGCAATGAGGAAGATCTCATGAAGTGTCTCTTTTGAGATATGCGGATAAAGCGATTTTGCTTTTTCGTAAAGCCCCTTGCCGCTGCCGCCAAAAAGCTCGAGCTCATGCTCCATCTCTTTGGTGATGAGCAGAAGTTTGGCCAGATCTTTGTAACGCAGCACTCTTTTGTTAGCAAAGAGCATAAGAGTTTGCAGAGTTGCTAGAGCTAAAAGCAGTAGCGTCAAAAGGAGAAACATCTCACCATAGAGCCAAGGAGAGCGGTCATCTATAAGCAGTCCTAGAAACAGAAGCGGAACTATAAATAAAAGTATTTGAGTGTAAGAGTTGTAAAAGAAGAAACGTAAAAAATCCAATTGCGCTACCTTAAAAATAAAAATTATAGCCTATAATCGCTCTTAAAATTCACACAAGGAGTGTTGATGCACTATAGATACATTGGGAAAACAGGTTTAAGGGTGAGTCCCATCTGTATGGGCACCATGACTTTTGGGACACAAACGCGAGATGAGAAGGTGGCGTTTGAGATACTCGACAAGGCTTATGATGCGGGAGTAAACTTCTTTGACACGGCAGAGATTTACCCTGTGCCACCTTCAGGAGAGCTAGCGGGCTTGACAGAGGAGATAGTGGGGCGATGGATGAAGAGCAAACCTCGTGAGAGCATCATTTTGGCAAGTAAGGTTGCAGGGGCGGCGAACGGCTGGTTCGTGCCACCCATCCGTCATGGACTCACCGCCATAGACAGTTTTCATATAGAGCGAGCGGTGGAGGGGAGCTTGAGGCGTTTGGGGACAGACTATATTGACCTCTATCAGATGCACTGGCCAGATACTTTAGTGCCCATAGAAGAGAGCCTCAAAGCCTTTGACAGACTCGTGCAAAGCGGAAAAGTGCGCTATCTTGGAACATCAAATGACACCGCTTACGGACTTACAAAAGCGACGATGACGAGTACATTTAAGGGATATTCGAGATTTGAGTCCATTCAGAACAACTTCTCACTACTCAATCGCCGCTTCTTAGATGAGCTCGCAACCGTATGTAAAAAAGAGCAGATCTCGCTGCTGCCATATTCGCCACTCGCAGGCGGCGTTTTAAGCGGAAAGTACAATCAGCCAAATAACACTGAGGGGCGTTTTGCTACCTATCTAAATGCCACCGACAAACGCCAACGTCTCATGGCGGCAAGATTTGCAAATGAGAGAAGTTTGGCTTCCACGCAAAAGTACCTTAAAATCGCAGCCGACGCTGGTTTGCATCCTGTGACTATGGCTACGGCATGGTCGAAGCAGTTTGACTTTGTCGCTTCAACGATCATAGGGGCTACTAAGCCAGAGCAGCTTGATGCCACGCTCGCAGCGATGGATCTCGTGCTGAGTGATGAGGTGCTTCAAGCCTGCGATAGAGTGCATCAAGAGATTCTCTATCCTATGGGGTAGAGAGTTTGATACAATTTGCTAAATATTTAAAAAAGTGAGGCAAGATAGTTCTCTATGAATAGGCTTACATTCTCGTTTATATTTATCATCTTCACAACGACAACTCTTTTTGCAAATGAACACAATCAAAAGATAGAAGAGGTTTTTAGTAAAGCAGATACCAACGCAAGCTTTGTGCTTTATGATATGCAAAAAGAGAAGCGAATCATCCATAATCAAGCAAGATCTCAAAAAAGATATACCCCAGCATCAACTTTTAAAATCGCAAACTCGCTCATAGGATTAGAGACTAAAGCAGTCAAAAGCGTAGATGAGCCTCTTCCTTATCTTGGACCAAAAAATCCATTTATTGCAAGCTGGAAAGAAGATATGGGACTAAGAAAAGCGATAGCGATTTCAAATGTACCAATTTATCAAGAGCTCGCTAGAAGAGTTGGCCTGGAAAGAATGAAACATTATTTAAAAAGCTTTGAGTATGGAAACGCTGATACTGGAGAGGTAGTAGATCGTTTTTGGCTCGATGGTCCACTTGAAATTAGTGCTCTTGAGCAAGTGGAGTTTTTGAAAAAATTAGTAAAAGAGGAACTTCCTATCTCCAAAGAGGCGCAAAGAGATGTAAAACAGATTTTACTGCTTGAAAGTGCTGATGATTATAAACTCTACGGAAAAACTGGTTGGCAAAATGCACCAGAGATTGGAATAGGTTGGTTTGTCGGCTGGATAGAAAATACTCAGGGAATTTATATTTTTGTTTTAAATATGGATATGAAGGGTGAAAGTGATGCCCCAAAACGAATAAGCTTAACTAAAGATTGCTTATTTGCATTGGAAGTGTTGAGAAAATGAGTATGATTTTTTTAATGAAGCTGTGTTGATGTTAAGTATAAAAAATTGTTTTAATAAAAAGGGTTTATAAGGTGCAGATACGGGTTTATTACGATTACAAAAGAGACCTAATTTTTTAACAAAATAGCTTAAAATTAGGGATGTCTGCACACACTTTCTTCAATTTATAGCAAAATTTACTCAAACTTGAGGCACAGTTTGGGCACAGTTTTATAAAACCTTCAGATTTAAAATTCATTAATAATAAACTCCATTTTCATCCTCATCATTTTGACAAATTAAAAAATGCAATTTTTCAACAAAAATAAAAAAAGTTTTTGCGAATTTTTTGCAAAAAGAACTATTAAAATTGTGCAGAAGGAGGTTAAGCAAAAGAGCAAATTTTATATGGCTCTAAAAATAAATCGAAAGGAAAAAGATGGAATATCTCAATAATAATCAAAACGACATTTTAAAATATAAAAGTTTTGTGAATTCAAACAGTGCACACAACAGTTTGTATCACAAAGATATTGAACAGTTTGAACTAGAACAGCATAAATATTGTTCTTATTGAGATTTTTTAAGTAATTTTATGGAATGGCTAGATGTAAATACGAAATTAACTCAAGAGTACAGTAAATATTTGGAGAAGATGATAAATGATCTATATAGATACGAGAGGCTACCTATTTACATGTATTGTACCTACTATCTAATGATTGATTTTTATCTGAGCAAATCAAAATATAATGAAAATAGAATGTCTCAAAATTTTGTATCCTTTGAGTCTAACAATTTTAAGAAAAAAAGTAGTGTGGCATTAGACTATTTACAAAGTTTAAGTTGTTCAATTTGGATGCATAGCAAGGGTAAAATTTGTATGAGATTATCTCATGATATTGAACACAAAGAATATACAATTTCTCAAGCAAATATGATTTTGGAAAATATTTCAGAAACTAGTGTTGAAATTATAAAAAGTCCAAAACAAAATAATGAAGATGATGGTAACTACTACATTCTTATTTCAGATTTAATTATGATTCAGGATGAAGTTTTTGACACTACACAAAATAAGGAGTTCTTTGAACTTAATGGTGTATGGTATAGAAATATTTTTAAGCCATCAAGACTTTTACAGCTAAATCAAGAACCTAAAATAAAACTATTTAGGAGCATTTCTTGAAAATACATTATTTCTTAACTTTGATGAAATTTCTTACAAAACAATAGGCAAAAGGAGTTTTAATAGTTTATTAAAAGCCATTATTACAAATGAAGAGGTAACAGCTGAGAAAAAAGGTATCAATATGGTTAAACCTACAGAGGTTTTTGCCCAAACTATACTTTTCTCAAATGTAGAAAATCCACTTGAAATTGAATCTAGCGACAGAAGATTTACTGTATTTACAACTAGTGACAACATAAAAAACACTAATTACTTTGGACATGGTAGTTTTGAAAATTTTGAATAAGCCATGATGGATGAGATAGAAGATT
>CAZJRG010000066.1:0-8993 GCA_964548435.1 uncultured Sulfurimonas sp.
TTAACTGTGCTCGAGGAGATCTCTATAATGAAGAGGCACTCTACAATGGACTCAAATCTGGGAAAATTCGCTTTGCAGGTATAGATGTTTTTGGGAAAGAGCCCGCAACAAATCATCCACTTTTAGATTTGGACAATATTGTGGTTTCTCCGCATTTGGGTGCTAACACATACGAGTCTCAGTATAACATTGGTACACAAGCAGCTGAGAATGCTATCGCAGCAGCAAAAGGGATCGCGTTTGCACATGCGATGAATCTCCCAATTGACGAGACAAAAATTCCTGCATTTGTTAAACCATTTTTAGAGATGGGACAAAAGATCGGGTTCCTGGCTTCACAGCTCAACAAATCACAGATTATCTCCATAAAAGTAAGTGGACAAGGAGAGATTGCACAGTATGTTGATTCGCTCTCTACATTTGTAGCCGTAGGTGCTATGAGTCAAAACAGTGGCGACACCATTAACTATGTAAACGCTGAGTTTGTTGCAAAAGAGAAAGGGATTGAGATCAATTCTGAAGCTTTAGCTGACTCATCTGTCTTTAAAAACCTTATTACCGTTAAACTTACAACTGCAGAGAGTATCTCAACGATCTCTGCAACAATTTTTGATGATGGCGTTAAGCGTATTGTCTCTATTGATGGTTTTGATACTGAAGTTGCCCTCAAAGGTAATATGATCTTCTTCAAAAATAGTGATGTACCTGGTGTTATAGGAAGTATCGGTTCTACACTTGCAAAACACAATGTTAATATTGCTGACTTCTCTCTTGCTAGAAACAACAAAGGTCAAGCAATTGCAGTAATTATTGTAGATGATAATGTAGATGAGACAACACTTCGAGAGCTTGGAAGTCTTGACGCTTGTATAAGTGTGGATTACGCTCGTCTTTAAAAGGCTCTTTTTTCCTCTTTTTCAGACACACTCTCTTTGAAGAGTGTGTGTATTTATTATCTTTTTTCACCTCTTTAGACTTACTTTTTACAAAATAAATTTTTAGTTACCCCCTCTTAAAGAGGGTTTTCTATTGAGACAACTTTTTTCTCTTCGAAGTGAAACTGTTTATCAAGATCACTCATATTTAAAAGTACAGGAACAACCATAAGTGATGCGATTACCGCTGCTATTGTTCCAAAAATGAGTGAGACACCTAAGCCACCAAAGACAGCATCTCCAGCTAAAAGTGTTGAAGCCAGAATGATAGCTACCGCTGTAAGAAAAATTGGTTTTGCTCGTGTAGCACTCGAGTATGCGATTGCTTCGGCTTTGTGCATTCCCTTCTCCTGCATGAGTGATTTTGTAAAGTCTATGAGTAGTAGAGAGTTTCTTGAGCTAATACCTATAAGGGCTATGAAACCAATGAGTGAAGTTGCGGTAAGAAAGAAGGTGTCAGCACTAAAGAGATCCATTATCCAGTGTCCAATAATGACCCCTATGATCGATAAAAATGACCCAAGCAGAATGATACTGCTTAAGATATAGCTTTTGTAGTAGACAACCATAAGCAGATATATGAGAATTAACGCAGCGATAAACGCAGCTCCAAGTTCAACGAACGTATCGAGTGTCACCTCCATCTCTCCATCCCATATAATTTTGTAGATCTTGTTGCTCTGCTTCTCTTTTAGTTGGAGATTGAAGAGACCAATCTTTTCAATTTCATACTGCTCTTTAAAACTCTCCATGATACTCTCTCTTGCTTGCATCAGTGGATAGACTTGAGAGACCATATCTGTCTCAGCTAATACATTTGTCATTTGATGGAGATTTTTACTCATAATAAGTGGATTTGATTTTTTAACTCGAATCTCTACAAGTTCAGTGACAGGAATCATCATGCCTAACTTATTCATAAGTTTAAGAGATGAGAGTTTATTTTTGATCCACAGCAGATCTTTTTTCTTAAACTCTTTAGACTCTCTGGAGAGTGAGAGAAAGATTGGAATTTGATCGTCGTGCAGATCGGAGTTTTTAACAGCGATTTGCATCCCTTCAAACGCAAGATAGAGAATGTTGTTGAGCTGTCTTATATCAACACCAGATTGTGCAATTTTCGTACTGTTGGCGACCACTTCAAAACTTTCGTAGATCTCATCTTGCATGATCGATATATCCACTAGTCCATCTGTTTGGTGAAAAACCTCTTTTATTTTTGTAGCGAGTTCTCTAATTCCATCACTATCATTTCCATAAACTTCAGCTACAACTGCAGCCATAGTCGGTGGTCCTGCTGGAGGCTCTACAAAAGAGATCTCTGTTGAGGGATAGAGTTTTTCACAGCTCTCTTGGATATTTGGTCGCATTCGTTGGACCATCATGTATGAGGGCTCTTCTCTATCATGTTTTTTTGAGAGATTGACAACGATTTCTGCAAGATTTTCACTGTTTTTGAAGTGTGATCCTTTAATGAGTCCCGCAAAATCTAGCGGTGCGCCCATACCTAAAAATATCTCTGCATCAAGCACCTCTGACTCTTTAATAATAAAGCTGCTAACACACTCACTTACTCTTTTGGTCTGCTCAATAGAGCTTCCTGAAGCAAGCTTGATGTAAATGCTAAATGTGTCACTATTTTTTCCTGGTAGCATTTTAGCAAGAACCATTTTTGTTGGCGCTATCATCAAAATAGAGAGTATAAATGCAAGCAGTGTCGTAATAAGAGTCACTCTGCGTTTAAAAGGGCTTTGGATGACACCATAGATGAATTTTTCAAATTTTTCAAACATTAGTGAGTTCCTTGAGTGTGATCTGGACGTTTTAGCATACGAAGTGCAAGATAGGGAGTAAATATGTATGCTACAAAGAGCGAGGCGATGAGTGCAACTGGAACATTAGCGGGAATAGGCTTCATAAACTGACCCATCATCTGTCCTACAAACGCCATAGGTACCATTGTCATGATAATAGCCAGTGTGGCAATGTTTGTTGGAGGACCTATCTCATCGGTTGCTTTTATCATCAACTCATCTGGCGTTTCGTGCATTGATTCTACTGAGTGGTAGTGTCTGTGAATGTTTTCTATAACGATGATAGCCGCATCAACTAAGAGTCCAAGAGAGAGTAAAAACGCAAAGAGCGTGATGCGGTTGATGGTTTGCCCAGTAAGATAAGCTACAAAGAGTGTGATAGCTAAGATCGCTGGAACGGTAAATGTCACAATAAGCGACTCTCTCCATCCAAGTACAAAGATAAGTAAAACCGCAATGATGACTATGGATAACAAGAGGTGAAATACAAGTTCGTTTACAGCTTCGTTGGCACGCTCTCCATCGTTTCTCGTGATAACATAGTTGATTCCGCTCTCTGCAAGAGACGCCTTATAGTTTTCAAGCTCTTTCTTCACCTCATCGGCGATGATGACCGCGTTTGTGCCTTGGAGTTTTGAGACTGTGAGTGTCACTTGGTCGTAGAAAGGAGAGAAGGTTTGATTTTGCTCTTTTACACTGATTGATGCACTTTTAAAGTTTTGTATATCAAAAGAGTCGCTAATCTTGGCTACTTGATGTAAATATATTGGAGAGTTCATGTATTGAGCGACTATAATGTTTCCTATGTCCTGAACATTTTCAAGGGCATTTTTAATGCCTAGCATCGCTATCTCATTCTCTTTTGTTCTGTTTTTAATTGCTGGTACATTGTACGCGAGTGATTCAACAGCCTCTTTTATTTGACCTAATGAGAGGTTGTAGCCTGAGAGTTTATTGACATCGACTTCGATGTTAAACTGATGACGTGCGCCACCTTTGAGCTCTGTAACAGCGACATTATCTAGACCATTGATCTGATGTTGGATCTCTCGAACCCTGTCAAAAAGTTCTGTTTTGCTTAGTCTGTTCTCTTTAGAAAAAAACGCTACCGATACAACGGGAATGTCTACATCGATGTCCAAAGGTTTGATCATCGGTGTGAGTGTTCCTTTTGGAAATATATCTGCATTTTGCATGATTTTGTCGTAGATTTTGAGGTTGGAGTCCTCTTTTGCTTCACCTATAAAGAAGGCTGCGTTTACGATGCCCACATTATCCATAGCCATACCGTAGATATGCTCTACGCCTTTGACCTCTTTGAGTTTTCTCTCAAGGGGTTTTACTATGATCTTTTCAATCTCTTTTGCTGTAGCTCCTGGGAGTGCTACAATAACGGTCGAACCACTCACTACCATTTGCGGGTTCTCTTCACGAGGCATGAGCATAAGGGCTAGATACCCGATGGCAAAGAGAAAAATCCCTAAAACAAGGGTGAGCGGGTTGCGTAAAAATGTTTTAGCAAGTCTACCTGCATAATCTTTTGGAGTATACTCTTGATCTGATTTCATCTCTACTCCTTACTCTATTTCAATAGTGGCATACATCCCTGGATAGATCGAAGGGTTGGTGTTTTTAAAGGATACTTTTATCTTAAATGTATGTGTCATAGGGTTTGAATTTGGAATAATCGCACTCACAATACCCTCTGTTTTAAGACCAAGTGCAGGAATGGTGACACCCACTTTTTTACCATGCGAAATGAGTGCGAGATTACTCTCTGCGATCTCTGCGGCGATTTTTAGATTTGAGAGATCAGAGAGAACGATGGCTGGCATCCCTGGCATCGCCATCTCTCCAACTTTGATATTTTTTGCCACGACTACACCATCGTTTGGTGCTTTTATATTGAGGTATTTGTACTGATTTTCCACCTCTTGGAGTCTTGCTTTGGCGATATCTATCATATCTTTGAGGTTTTTCTCTGCGAGTTCAAGGTTTTCCACTTCATATTTTGAGACCATATCTTTTTGAAGGAGTCTTTTGTGGCGTTCAAGGTTTACGCTTACGTTGGTGTACTGATTTTCATACATCTGTAAACTCAGTTGCGCCTGGCGTTTTGCGGAGTCTATTTCTCGAGAGTCGATAGTGTAGAGAACTTGATTGCGTTTGACTTTTTCGCCTTCGCTTACATTGACATTTGTCACAAATCCCATAAATCGGCTTGTAATCATCTTTTGATTGTCAGAGATAATGCTTCCAGAGAGGGTGATGCTCTCAGCAAAAAGTGCGGCACTTAGGGCGAGCAAAGTTAGTAGTTGTTTCATTGGTTTGTTTCTCCATTTGCTAGTTTTTCAAGGGCGAAGATCTTTTCATTTCGACTGTTTTTTGCCATCTGCAGTTGCAGCGTTTTTTCTATTTGCTGGGACTGTTTGATGATAACATCGCTCATTGAGACGAGTTTTTCTTTGTAGCGACCAAGATAGTTTTCATAGATGGCATCGGCTAAACGCAGCTCTTTTTCCAAAGAGAGAATCTCTTGGTCGATACTGCGAATTTCTGTGTCGATTTTTCGAAGTTGTAGAGCAATGCCTTGCTTCGCAAGCTCTTTTTGTGAGTGCATTTTGAGTTGCTCTATTTTGGATTGCTCTATTTTTGCTTCATCAACGCCGCCGTTGTAGAGATTCCATGAGAGACGAGCGCCCAGAGTGTAGGCTCTGTGATCAAACGCATCGCCTAAAAAGCTATCATCCGCAGTTGAGACCTCGCCAAACGCACCTAGCGTTGGATAGTAAGAGGCTTTAGCCGCCTTATGCATATCTTCGCGCATTGAGAGTGCGGTGGAGGCTTGACGTATCTGAAGGTTGTTTTGCAAAACCGTCGCGTCATCATAGTGCGGTTGCTTAATTGGCGAGCTTGGCAATGTGATGGCGTTTACTTCTTGGTTAAGCAAAAAACTGATGTAGCTGTAGAGTAGCTCTTCATTGGCATGCATTTGAGTTAAAATACGCTCGACATTTCCCTTTTTTGCCTGTACTTCAAGAAGGTCGACATTTTTTGCATATCCTTCACTTATCATCTCTTGGGTCACGTTTTCGAGTGTTTGGATGTTTTTGAGAATCTTCTCGAGGTTTTTTATGGAGTCGTTTAGAAGTGCCATATCGTAGTATGATTTTTTAAGCTCATAGATCTTCTCATGAGTGAGCTCCTCTTTTTGCAGTGTTTTGATGCGCTGCATGGACTCCATCACCTCAGTGTAGGAGCTGATGGCAAAGCCTGTAAAAAGAGGGACTTGGTATCTGAGCTTGCTTTGGAAAAAGTTTCTATCTTCTGGGTAGTTTAGGTCGTTTGGTTGCGTATTGAGAAGTGTAGCTTGTGGAAGCATTGGATTAAATTCCGAAAATCCAAAATCGCCAAACGCAGCCTCGCGAGAAGCGAGTTTAAAACCAAAAACATTACCAGCATCGTTAGAGCGGGCGAAGTCTTGGGTGAAATCGAGTGTTCCCCAGTTGATGCCCTTTGTCGCTTTGGTCTGCTGCGATGCGACTGCCTCATCAAACGCGGCAGATTTTATCTCAAGGTTTTGTGACTTCAAAATCTCGATAGCTTGAGGAAGTGCGAGAGACTCTGAAGTGTCAGAAGCATTGAGAATGAGAGTAAACGAGAGTATACTCAAGACGATTTTCATTATTATATTCTCCTGCTGTAATTTTAAGTAGCAATTATAACATACATATAATTTAGCTATAACTCCTCTTGGCAACTCTTTTAAATCAAGCTAAACGCAGAGGCAAAGTGTATAAGAAAAAGATATATTAAGTTAAGATGACTAAAATTCTACATATTTTTTTCAAGGGGAGTTTAAAGATATGTCAAACGCATGCCCACTGAGTTTTGTTCAGGTAGATTCGAGTGTAGCAAGATTTTCGGCACTCTTAGTTGCGTTACTTGTGATTATCTATCTTGCAACATCAAATATTTACATACTCCTCTATTTAGTGTATGACTTCTCGATGAAACTCTTCGTAACACCAAAAGCCTCACTCATTATGATAGTTTCAAAACTGCTCAAAAATAGCTTTAGAGTCCAAGAGAGACTTGTTGATGGAGGAGCGAAGCGTTTGGCTGCGTTTTTAGGATTTTTTTTCGTCATTCTACTCATAGTTGCCCATCTTTTTACGTCACCTTTTGTCATCTTTTCTCTTGGAGCTATTTTTCTGCTCTGTTCACTTTTAGATGTTTTCTTTGACTACTGTATTGGATGTCAGATCTACTTTATTATCAAAAAAATCTACCCAGATTTTATGAATAATCTTTAATGCAAAATAGCTCGGACTCTTCACAGATGCAACTCCTTGTCGATTCACTCCGCTCTGAGGGTAAAATCTATAAAAAAATACAAGAGATAGCACCCAAAGAGCTTGGCATTAGAAACAAGATAAAAATCTTTAAAGCTACAGATTTGCGTGGATACTTTTGGGCGATATTTGCAGTGAGTCAGAAGAGTCGATTTTTGATGAAAGACGTGCACAAGCTTCAAGAAATTGAGCAAAAACTCGCAATATACTGTGAGCACAATTTTAAATATCGAGCCATTTTTATAGATGCGCCACTCTGCTCAAAGGCTGCAGCCGCACTTGATGAGTTAGGCTGGAAGCGCTACTAATGTTGCTGTGTGATATAGGCAATACCTCTTACCATTTTCTGCGTGAAGATCACCATTTTAAAGAGAGTGTCCTTACTTTTGATCCCTCAAGCATCACCGAGCAGGTCTACTACATCTCTGTAAACGCAGCTATAAATGCCAAACTCAAAACGCTGCCCAACTGGTCTGATTTAGGACAATATATAGACAAGAGTCTCTATTATGAGAGTATGGGAATAGATAGAATCATCGCTGTAGAAGCGGTAAAAAATGGTGTTGTCGTCGATGCTGGAAGTGCCATCACTGTAGATGTTGTGAGAGATGGTCTGTTTATGGGGGGATTTATCACTGTGGGAATAAACGCCATGCAAAAGGCTTATGCGAGCATCTCGCCAGCACTCCTGGGAGCTTTTCACTTCTCGCTCGATACAAGTCGTTTGCCAAAAAATACACAAGATGCAATCTCTTATGGATATTTAAAACCACTTCAAACTGAGATAAACTCCTATAATCTTCCCATCATTCTCACAGGAGGTGATGCGATGAAACTGCTGCCTCTTTTTGAAAACGCGGTTGTCGATGAGATGCTCCTCTTTAAGGGTATGAAAACACTGCTTCATAAAACTTTGAGTAATCTTTAGTTAAAATTCCGCCTAAAATAAGATAATAAAGGCTAGTTTATGCTAACAGTTGCACTTCCAAAAGGGCGAATTGCCGAAGAGACACTTGCGATATTTGAGACGATGTTTGGCGAGCGTTTTAAGTTTGAAGATAGAAAACTGATCTTAGAGACTCCGAAGTTTCGTTTTTTGCTGGTGCGCAACCAAGACGTCGCCACCTATGTCTACCATCAAGCCGCAGACATCGGTGTGGTCGGACTTGACACGCTTGAAGAGCAGGGGCTTGATGTGGTGCGACTCCTCGATCTGCGTCGTGGTATCTGTAAGGTTGCCATAGGGATGAAAAAAGGGGATCAGCTCGATCTCTCAAAACCTGAGATTAAAGTGGCTACAAAGATGGTTAACATCACAAAACGCTACTTTGAAGAGCGTGCTGTGAGCGTGGAGATCATAAAACTCTATGGCTCTATTGAACTTGCTCCGCTCATTGGACTTGCGGACATGATCGTAGACATTGTCGAGACGGGAACAACCATGAAACAAAATGGGCTTGAAGTGGTAGAGGATATCATGACAAGCTCGACATACCTCATTGCAAATAAAAACTCCTATATCGCTAAAAAAGATGAAGTGCTCAGCATCTATGAAAAAATTAGCAAAATTGTAAAAACGCAAGAGAGTTAAGATGACAAATCTCGATCTCTATGCAAAAGCGGAGCACCTTTTAGGAATAGAAGAGGCGACAGAAGCACTCTATGATCTCTACCGTTCAGAGCTTGATGATAAAAATGTTAAAACACTCCTTGATGTAGGATGCGGACGGGGCGGTTTTATGGTTCGTATGCTTAGTGATGGTGTTACATGTAAAGGCATTGACCGCTCAGCATTGATGGTGGAAGAGTGTCAGAAGATTGGACTTGATGCTGCATCTGTTGACATAGAAGAGGTTGATGGGAGTTTTGATGCCATTGTGAGCATCTTT
>CAZJRG010000067.1:0-8965 GCA_964548435.1 uncultured Sulfurimonas sp.
GCCAGTCACAGATCATTGACTTACTCGCTAGAAACCGCGGAATGGTGGTAGACTTCGAACAGTTCTGCCTCTATGTCTGGGATGATCAAGTAGTAGACAACGCAACCATCAGAGCCGAAGTAGGCAGACTCAAAAAGATACTTCATGAAGAGCTCATCATAAATGTTCGAGGGATGGGCTACATGATAGAGAAACCTTAAAGAAAATGTGTTAAACTAAAACTCCATTTTTTAAATATTTAGGATTTTTTTATGTTAGAAAACAGTTCGCTTGAAGAGCGGGTCTATCTTGAGAGGGTGAAGCTTTTTTTTGGCAATGGCGTTAAAAACGCGGTGAGCGCATTGCTGGGTGGTGTTTTTGTCGTGCTTATCTTAAACGCGGCGGGTGCACCTTTGGAAATGATGACATATTGGTATGTACTTTTGGCGTTTTTCGCGGTAGTGACGGCATTTATAGAGCAGCGTTATACCCATCTCAACAAGAGTCTCGATGAGGTCAATCGCTGGGTGACGTTGCGAAGTGGGAGTGGTATGTTTATCGCTATTTTTTATGGCGTGACACCTTTTGTATTTCATAGTTATATGGGTCTGCAAGAGGAGATGTTTCTCTTCATCGTACTCTCAGCTATCACGACAATCTCGATCGTCTCCTACTCGACCATGCCTTTTTACTACACCACTTTGAGTCTCTTAAGTATGACGCCGCTCTCGTTTTACTTCTTGCTTCATCTTGACAAGATACATATCATTTTGGCACTCACCGCACTCATCTGGCAGTTTTTGCTTCTCTCAAAAGCGTGGGTGGTCTCTAAAGCCGCCATAAACGCCATCCGTCTAAGCGAGAAGCTTCAAGATGAGATCAAAGAGCACGAAGCGACTAAAGTGAAGCTTCAAGAGCTCGCCACGCATGACACGCTCACGGGATTGCCAAACAGACTTTTGCTCATGCAAACTCTTGACTCCATGCTCGCCATCGCGCAAAGAAATGGACACAAGATCATCGTGATGTTTTTAGATCTCGATGGCTTTAAAGAGGTCAATGATAGTTATGGTCACGAAGCGGGGGATTTTGTGCTCATAGAGGTGGCAAATCGTCTAAGATCTCTCGTGCGAAAGAGCGATACACTCGCACGAATGGGCGGTGATGAGTTTATCTTAGGATTTATGAAGTCCGATGAGGTGAAGTTTTTGGCAAATCGCATCGTAAACGCCATCGCCAAACCAGTCATGCTTCCAAATGGAGCGCTTGCCAACATCGGCGCTTCCATAGGCGTAGCACTCTATGGTGATGATGGTGCGACTCCCGAAGAGCTTTTAAAAGTCGCCGATGACAGAATGTACATCTCAAAAGCTCGCGGCAAAAACAGCTTCACATTTAAGGCTTAAGAGTCCTCTTTTGGGAGTGCCATTTTTTTTGCTAGGTACTGCGCAGTAGGTGCGTCGACTGTTTCGATGTGCGACTCAAGCCACTCAGGCGATTTTCTTATAAACGCGACTATTTTGCTCAGGTCACCGTTTTGTCTGAGGTGTTTTGCGGCATAGTTGAGATCTGCCATAAACATCTGGTGCGACATAGCGTGCATATCAGCAGAGATGAAGTCATACTCCTCCATCAGCTCCTCTTCATAATCAAAATGCTCTTTTACATGTTCGATGTACTCTTCGATTTTATCTGCGAGCAGCTCTATTTTATCGGCACCATTTTGACACTCAGTGGCAAGTGCATCTATGGTGTTTATGAGGTTTATCTCATTTTCATGAATCTCTTGCATCTCTTCTAAATCTACATAGTTGACTTGGTGAATACTCATCAGTGCCATCTTCTTTCCTCTGTTTTTAAGTGCGACATTATACTTTTTGATATGTAGACTCGTAGAGAAATAATGTTACTTCATCTTGTTGGCGATGTAGTTTGCCGTAGCAGCATCGACAGAGTTGACATGCATGAGAAGCCACTCTGGCGTTTTACGTACAAAGCTTATCATCTTTTTGATGTCGCGGTAGTTTTTCCACTGACGAATGGCATACTCAAGGTCTGCTAAGAACATATCGTGAGCCATCTTGTGCATCTCATAAAGAGGAACATCATACGCAAGCATAAGCTCCTCTTCACTGGCAAAATGCTCCTTGACATGCGCGATGTAATCATCTACTTTTGCTTCGAGTGCCGCTAACTCTCCTTCACCACGCTCATAAAAAATAGCCATCTTGTCTATCTCGTTTAAGATTTGTATCTCGCTCTCGTGCATCTCTTGCATGGAGTCAAGCTCCATCTCTTCAAGCTGTTGCGCATAGATCATTCCCATAGTAAGCTCCTTTGCTGGTTTGTGGTGTTATTGTACAAAGAAGCTTAGATCCTCGGCATTGACCTACATCAAGGGAGTGTAAGGGTGATGGTGTACTCAAGTGCCTCTTTATGCAGTTTGAGTTCCCATCCGTAGTAGTCGCAGAGTGTTTTTGCGATTTCGAGTCCTTTGCCTGTGGAGTCTATGATTTTATTTGGATCTTGCGAGATGGTGTTTGTGAGTCGTAGTCTCTTACCTTGGGCAAAAATTTTGATGACAGAGGATTTTTTTGAGTGGTTGATACTGTTTTCAATGAGAATGCGCGCCACACGTTCAAAGGCTTCTAAAGGGAGTTGTATCGGGTCGTTTTGGCTGATTTTTATCTCAAATGAGAGCCCTCTGTGTCTCCATAAGGACTCTACATCTTCGAGAATTTTCTCAACAGAGTTTTGAAAAAACATCTCTTGAAGCTGGGTATTTGTCTTTTTTGAGTGCAATATTTGTGTGATTTTCGCAGCTATCTCATCTATCTCCTCTTTTGCCTCTTGTGCTGCGTTTGGAGTCCATTTGCCTCTCTCGTTTGCCATATCTATTCGTAAACGCAGCTGTGCAAGTGGTGTTTTGAGTTCATGTGTGAGTGCTTTCATGGCATCATGACGCTCTTTTTGGAGCTTGCTTATGCGCTCTTGAAGAGTGCTGATGGCGTCTCGCATGGCAACAATCTCGACACCACCGCTCACTCCATCGGGTTTTTTATCAGGATCGTCACATGTAAGGCAGTGTGAGACGAGCTCATTAAAAGGAGCAAACAGGAGTCTAACCAAAAAATAGATGACAAAGGAGGTAAAAGCAAATCCAAGAAAAAAGAAGATCCACTTCTGTGCGACC
The DNA here is from genome assembly GCA_964548435.1 of uncultured Sulfurimonas sp. GTDB lineage: Bacteria > Campylobacterota > Campylobacteria > Campylobacterales > Sulfurimonadaceae > Sulfurimonas. Next base: position 3,173 of record CAZJRG010000067.1, read on the forward strand.
ATATTTGCCACCTCTTCATCTATCTTTTGCGTTGAAGAGCTGAGTGTAAAGTAGTGGGTGGCATCTACCATTTTATACTGGTAGACCCTTTTCTCTTTTGAGATGGGTGCCTCTTGAAACACTTCGATACGTAAGTCGCTTATGAGTCCGCCTTTAATGGCGTTTTGCACTTGGGGGTGCTCAAGCATCTGCTTTTGTGTCGCCTTTGAAAAATGGTTTGGGTCATATTGAATCAGGAGTGTGCTCGTTAAAAACGAGAGGCTGCGGTTGAGACACTTGTGCATATGTTCATGGTAGATGCTAAGCAGACCATACCCAAAAAGCAAGACAGAAAACATAGTCATTCCAAGTGCAACGGCTAAAATACGACCTTTAAGTGTTTGTAAGAGCATAACCGCGTCCTTTGTAGGTCTCTATAGGATTTATAGTGAGTTTTTTTCTTATGTTTTTAATGATGACATCTATGGTGTTTGAGCTTGTGGCACTTGGATCGTTGTAGATAGCGTTTGCGATATCTTCTCGGGTGAAAATTTTCTCAGGATGCGATGCCAAGAAAAAGAGCAGATCGTGCTCCTTTTTAGAGAGTGCAAGGAGACTCTTTTGGTACCAGACTTTTCCATGTTTGACATCTATGCAGAGCTCTCCATAGGCGATCTGCTCAGGTGCGTAGCGATGTACTATGGCATCGAGACGAATTTTGAGTTCGCGTAGGTCGTAGGGTTTTTCTAGGTAGTCATCCGCTCCCGCACTCAGTCCTGCTATGCGCTCCTCAACACCTCCGTAAGCACTTGCTATGATGACTGCACAGCTAGGTTGTAGGCGTTTGAGTCTTGGAATGATGGTGATTCCCTTGTCCTCTCCACCGAGATTTCTATCGAGCAGAAGTGCCTCATACTCAAAGCTCCCTATGAGCTCAAACGCAGCCTCCAAAGAGCCTACTGCGTCTATTGTGTAGCAACTCTCAAGCGCACTTTGGAGCATAGCTCTCATTTTATTATCATCTTCTATTATAAGTATTCTCATAACAAAGATTATATTAGATTATCTATTGAGTCTTTCATAAAATAAGGCGATTTAATGATTCTTTCATATATAAGTGGTAAAAATTGAAGCTTCACAAAGTTTTAGGAGAGTCAATGTTACAAAAAAAGTTAGTCGCTTCACTCTTAGCTCTTGTCGGGGTGGGGGCTTTTGGTGCGCAAGTGACACAAAATGGCAAAGATTTTGGGGAGTTTCATGCCGCCATCAAGGCCATACACGTGCTGAGCGACAAGCATAACGGTTTTGCACCAACGAATGGAACTGGTTTTTTGCTCAAACTCAAGTATGAAACACCATCACTCTTAACCGAGGGGCTCAAGCTTGGAAGCGGCGTTTATCTAAATGGGGATGCGGGACTCACCACTTGGGATGAAAACACCGCGGCAAAGGGGTACAACAAAGGGGCTTACGGGCTTGTAGTGTCCGAGGGTGGTGATACGGTTGGGCATCTGGGCGAGCTCTATGTTGACTATAAAAACGCGGCACTTAGTGTGAGACTTGGACGACAGACTCTCGATACGCCGCTCACTAAGATACAGATCTCGCTTATGCCAAACTTTTACGAGGCGTATATGGCCGCGTTTGAAGCCTCTAAAGGGCTAAAACTCACGGCTGGAGTGATCACCAAGATGTCTTATGGATCCAGAGCCGCGGCGGACTCAGGCATCATCGGAGAGAACACGGGCACGGCGGGTGCGGTGGCGGGACTCATCCGTCCACAGCCACTGCTTTTAAATCAGGCTGAGTTTTATGATGTTTCCACGATCGCGGGCTTTGATGAAAGTACGTTTGGGAGAGGGGTTTTTGGTATTAGTTACAACGCCATCAAAAATCTCAAAGCCGATTTTTGGCTCTACCACTCCGATGATATTGCCGATGATCTCTACACGGAGCTCTCCTACGACATTCCCTTCCAAGATGCTAAGAGCATGAAGCTTCAAACGCAGTATCTTTTGCAGCAGGAGAGTGGGGCGGCGTTAGCGGGTGAGAGGGAGTTTGGAATGTTTGGCGCAAAGGTCTCTTTTGATGCCAAAAAGTGGGGTCTCTTTGGCGCGCTAAACAGCTCTGCAGACAACTCAAACGCCATCACGGGCGCTTACTTTAACCCTTGGGGAGCTGATCCTGCTTACACAAGCACCATCTTTTCAAGAAACGCTTACCGCACCGATGTAGACGCATACAAGCTTGGCGGGCACTATGTTTTGATGAAAGGTTTGCGCTACATGGTCGAGTACGCGTCGTATGGGAAATCAAAAAACACCCTTGGCAATGCCGCGGGCAAAGTAGCTCTTGCAGATGCGTTTGAGGTAGATAACATCTTAGTCTATAAACCAGCAAATGAGTGGATGTTTAAGATATTTCACGCTTATAGAGTGAGCGAGTTTGATGGTTGGGCAGCTGCGGGAATTAGCAGTGAGCGAAAGATGAGTCATGTGAGGGTTATAGCACAGTATGCGTTTTAGAATTTTTTTTATACTCTCTCTTTTGATGCAGAGTTTAATGGCGTTTGAACACGAGGAGCTGCGTTTTGGTGTCTTTACTTACCGTTCAGCAGACAAAATACTCGCCGAGTACACACCCCTAGCCAAACACCTCTCTCAAGAGCTTGGCATTAAGGTGCTCATAAAACCACTCTCTCAAAAAGGACTCGAAGAGGAGCTCAGTGCAGGCAGACTCGATATTGTAGCGACAAACCCGACACACTATCTTTCGCTCCAGAAGCAAAAAAAGACCACAGGTGCCATAGCGACCCTTGTCAAACGCCATGAGGGGTACTACACATCTTTTTTGGGTGGCGTTATCATCACAAAAGCATCTAGAGGTGACATTAGGGCACTTCAAGATCTCAAAAACAGACGTATCGCCATGCCTGGAAAAACCTTCCTTGGCGGCTATCTTACACAGGTTTATGAGCTTGTAAAAGTGCATATCGATATAAACACGCAGATCAAAACAGTCACACTCAAAGGACATAACGAAGTGGTAAACGCGGTTTTGTCTGGAGAGGTCGATGCAGGCTTTATTCGCACAGGTATTTTAGAGGAGATGGAGAGAGAAAAGCTCATAGATATGCGTGATCTCTTTATTGTCAATGAGCAGGAGTTTGCCTACTTTCCGCTCAAGATCTCCACACGGCTCTATCCAGAGTGGGCAGTCGTGGCATCGCAGAGTCTTGATGTACAGTCGCTCTCAAAAATCGCCGTGGCTCTGTATGACTACAAAAGTGCGGCAAATGGCAACAACATCATCGCAGGTTTTACCATTCCAGGTGACTATGTAGAGATAGACACACTTGCTCGAACACTTCGAATTCCCCCTTATGAAGAGGCACCTCACTTTACAAGCAGAGATATTTTTGAGAAGTTTGGGTGGAAGATTTTACTCATAGCATCAGCAATCTCGCTCATCTTTTTGTTGTTCACACTGCTTTACAAAAGAACCAGAGATCAAAGAAAATACGCCCAATCCATCCTAAACGCAGTGCCAAATCCCATCATCATTCGTGATGCTCATGGCGTTATCAGTGCTAATACTGCATTTTTAAGACTCATAGGTTTTGACTCGCTTGGAGCATTTAAACGCCATCATGAGTGTGTGAGCGACTTTTTTGATGAGGGAGATACGGATGAGTATCTTCGCCCACATATGTATGGAAGCTCTTGGGTGAGTTATATGCTCGCACATCCTGAACTTGAACACAAGGTGAAGATGAGTATAGATGAGAAGGTGATGCTCTGTCGCGTCAAAGCGACGCTTCTTGACTCTGGCGATACACTCCACCGCGTTATCATCTCTTTTGACGATATCTCCATGCTTGTTTGTCAGCTTACCACTGACGCACTTACGAAAATTCCTAACCGTATGCACTTCAATCTTATGTATAAGTATGCGTTTCATACACACCTTCGTGAGAAGAAACCGCTCAGCCTAATCTTTTTTGATATTGACCATTTTAAAAAGATAAACGATACCTATGGACATTTGGTGGGCGATACTATTCTTACAAATCTAGCACAATTTGTTCGTCAGACCCTGCGTAAAAGTGACACAGTTGCACGTTGGGGCGGGGAGGAGTTTGTGTTACTGTTACCAAACACCCCACTCAAAGACGCAATAAATGTAGCGCAAAATCTTTGTGATAAGATCGCCATTACCCAATTTAGCGAGTTTTGCAACATTACGTCCTCTTTTGGAGTGGTGCAGCTGCGAGAGGGTGAGCGCCGCAGTGAGCTACTCGCACGAGCCGATATACTTCTCTACAAGGCAAAAGCACAAGGACGCAATCAAGTCGTCTCAGAATAGTGTTACAAAAGTAAACACAAAGAGCATTGCATTGCTCTTTTTACACATTTTCTTCAAAAATAGCGTCTTTGCTATGTTCATGCTATGTTTCTCATTTACTATTCATTTATACAAAAACACAAGGGAGATTATAAGGGATGAAAAAAATTACACTTAGTGTCGCGGCACTTGGTTTAGTTGTGAGTGCAAATGCAGCTGAGGATCTTAGCAGCATGTTTAGTGAAGGTAAGGCAAGCGGTCAGATTAGAGAGTTCTCAGTTGATCGTGAGTATCAAGGAAGCTCTGGAAATACAACACATAGACGTGGAAACGCCATCGGTGGGCATTTGAAGTTTGAGAGCGGTGCTTACGAAGGTCTCAATTTTGGAACGGCGTTTTATACCACAAATGGTTTTTTAAATGACAGTGATAGAACGGACTACACGCAAGTAGACCAAACGCTTCTTGGTCCAGACAATGAAAACCTTACATTTGTAGGCGAGGCATATCTCAACTATAACTACGGCAAAACGAACTTTAAAGGTGGTCGTCAGACTTTAGAGACTCCAATGGCTGGTGGCGATGACGCGCGTATGATTCGCAACCTTTTTGAAGCGTACATGATTACGAACAAAGACATTGCAGACACGACTATCACTGCGGGACACATCACAAGATTTTCTCAAGGAACATTCGGACGTGTCTACAACTCAAACGCGGGTGACAACGCAAACAAACTCCTCTCAATCACTGGAGGTTACTCATACCACGATACTCTTAACCAAGTGGGTGACTTTACAAACATGGGGAGCTACGCAGTAAACGAGGCGACAGATGGTGTATCGGTTGCGGCTATCAACTACACAGGCATCAAGAACTTAAGCCTTCAACTCTGGGACTACTATGCTTATGATCTTATGAATGTTGTTTATGGTCAAGCGGATTACTCTTGGAACTGTATGTTTAATGAGAGTGTAAAGCCTTATGTCGGTGCTCAAATCATTAAAGAAAATGACACGGGTAAAGAGTTTGCTGGTCGTGTAGACTCAACATATTGGGCTACAAAACTTGGTGCGAAAGTTGAAAACTTTGATGCGTTTGTAGCGTATTCACAAACAGGGGCAAACTCGGCTGCTGAAGCGGCTGCGGGCGGAACTGAAAACTCGATTCTCACTCCATGGGGTGGTATGGCCGCATTTACACAAGGGATGGTGACTCGTCACATGTTCATAGCAGGCACAAAGGCTACAAAACTTGCGGCGTCTTACAACTGGAAGAGCTTTGGTCCAAACCTTATGACGCTTGGATACTTTACATCGTTTGATATGGACAAAAACAGCGGGTATGGTGTAGAGAGAACAGCGAGCGAAGCAGGGTATGATGTCATCTACTATCCAGCGGCAGTAAAAAACCTTGAGCTTAGAACTCGTGCAAACTTCCCGAGAAAATTTGCTGAATCGTTAGCGGGAA
>CAZJRG010000068.1:0-7090 GCA_964548435.1 uncultured Sulfurimonas sp.
ACTATATAGAAGATATTGCCGTTGAGCGGATGAAAAAAGTCATCGCTGGTGAACAAGGTGGCATCTCAAAATCTGTAGAGTGGGGCGGTGGCGGTAGCTTTGTCTATGCCGAACTGAGAGAGATAGAAAACTTTAAAAACACAGAGATAGGCAAGCTCAACAAAACTATGAAATACCTGCCAATTTCTGAGATAGAAGACGCGGAGTATGGCGTTTGTGAGGAAGAGATAGCGATAAACAAAGCATTTTATGGACTTGAAAATGAGTGAGGTTTTATATGAGCAGATAGAGACGGCGTTTGAGTATGTGGAGAAGCCTGAAATTCCAAACGCCATAAGCGACAACGTAAAACAGCCACTGCGAGAGTATCAGACTAAGGCATTGGAAAATTTTATATTTTATCTTACAAGCAAAAAACATAAAGATATTCCGCACAAACATCTGCTTTTTCACATGGCGACGGGGAGCGGCAAGACAAACATTATCGCCGCGTCTATTTTGTATCTGTATGAGAGAGGTTATAGGGATTTTATATTTTTTGTAAATACTACAAATATCATCTCAAAAACAAAAGAGAATATCATCAACAGATATGGTGCGAAGTATCTCTTTAGCGAAAAAATCATCATAAATGCCAAAGAGGTAGAGATAAATGAGATAACGGACACCTTTGACGTCGCAAAACGCGACGCTATAAACATCATGTTTACAACGACGCATAAGCTCCATGGCGACTTGGAGACGACCATAAAAGAGAACTCTATCACCTATGCGGATTTTGAGAAAAGAAAAATAGTGCTCATAGCTGATGAAGCACACCACTTAAACAGCGAACTCAAAAAGAGTAAAAACAAAGAGGATGAGGAGAACCTTAAAAGCTGGGGAATGACCACAAAGAGACTTCTCAAAACGCATAAAGAGAATATACTCTTAGAGTTTACCGCCACAGCGGAGATAAGCAGCTCCGCTGAGATAGCACAGCACTACAAAGATAAAATCATCGCAGAGTATCCGCTCAAACTCTTTCGCCAAGATAGATACTCAAAAGAGATAAAACTCATCAATGACAACTTCTCAAACACTCAGAGAATGCTCCAAGCGATGATGGTGAGCGAGTATAGAAAGATAGTCGCTCGTGAGCATTTAGGCAAAGTCATAAAACCCGTAGTGATGTTTAAAAATCCAAAGGGAATAGCCAAAGTGGATGCGAGTTTTGAGGAGTTTGCAAAGCTAGTGCAAAACCTTAGAGTAGAAGACGTAGAGGAGGTGTTTTGCCTCTCAGAGATAAACGCCATACAAGAGCTAAAAAAGTATGTGGGCGATTTATCCGCGTTTACTTTGAGACTACAGAGAGCTTTTAGCATAGAGAACTGCTTAGTCATCTACTCCACAAGTGCTGACAAAGAAGAGAAACTCAAGCTTTTAAATTCACTAGAGAGTCCAGACAATCCAGTGCGAGTGATATTTGCCGTAAACGTTTTAAATGAGGGCTGGGATGTACTCAATCTCTTTGACATAGTCAAGCTTGACGAGGCAAAGAGTGGCGGCACAAACACTACAAGCGAAGCACAGCTCATAGGACGGGGTGCGAGATATTTTCCATTTGATTATAAAGATGAAGATAGATACAAAAGAAAATTTGATAGGGATTTTACAAACCCGCTGAGGTATCTTGAAGAGGTCTATTTTTATAGCATAAACAAGAGTGAGTATATCGCTAGTCTCAAAAAAGAGCTGAGTAAAATAGGGCTGATGGAGAGTGAAGAAGAGGGGCAAGTAGTTACACTCAGACTCAAAGAGAGTTTTTTAGAAGACCCACTTTATAAGAGCGGCGTGGTGTATGTAAATGCGAGAGTCAAGCAAGACAAAACGCAGATAAATTCGCTGAGCGAGTATGTAAACAAATCGTATAAGCTTCAAAATATCGCCATTGACAATAGTTCAAATGAGATAAAAATCTTTGATGAAGAGATAGAAGAGGCAAGATATTTGCTGCCAAAGAGTTTTAAAGTAAACGCCATAGAGAGCGACATAGTGAGAGTCGCTATAAACAAAAAGCCATTTTTTTACTTTAGCAGTCTCAAAAAATACTTTAAAAATCTTAGAAGCATAAGCGAGTTTATATCAAGCGAGGAGTATTTGGGTGGCGTTTTGTTTGAGGTGCGATTTGCTAAAGAGCAGGAGCTTGGCACTGCGCTGCAGATAGAACTCATAGGAGAGTTATTAGAAAAGCTTGAAAAAGAGATAAAGAAAAACGCTACGGAGTTTGTGGGAAGCAGCGAGTTTTACCCTGTGCGCATTAGCGAGAAGATACCTAAGTGTAAACCGATCAAACGCAAAGATGTAGAAAATAAATGGATAGACCAAGATGACAAAGATTGGTATGTGTTTGAGAGACATCAAGGAACAAGCGAAGAGATAAGTTTTGTGATGGATTTTATGGTTAAAATCGTAGACGATTTAAAAGCAAAATACAAAGATGTAAAACTTATTAGAAACGAAAAAGCATTTAATATTCATAGTTTTGATAGAGCGAGAAATGGTGCAAAGTTTGAACCAGACTTTTTGCTCCTTTTGCAAGATGAGCACTGCTTTTATCAGGTCTTTTGCGAACCAAAAGGGGACTGGACAAAAGATAGCGTAGAGGGCTTTGAAAATAGCCCCGAAAAATGGAAAAACGAATTCTTAAACGCCATAACGGCTTTTACGAATGAAGAAAAAATAAAACTACAAAACATCAATGGGCAAAAACTAGAGCTTTATGAAAATAGCTGCTACAAACTTTACGGACTCCCTTTTTACAATCAAGAGTTGGAGCTTGCATTTAGGGATGAGTTTGCAAGGATTTTATTGTCGTAGTTGTGTTTGTGGCTTTTTATCTTTTGCTATAGCTACATACTTAGGAATCTCTCAGCCATATGTCAATAAAATCGTAAAGAAGATGAGAGATAATTAGTTATAGGTATCACCTGACCCTCTTTTTATTTTTATTCTTTTATATTATCTTTTATTTCTGTTTTAGAAGTGCAAAACTCATGCCTACCTCAAAATGAGACTCTCAAAAGGTAGTTGTTTCACAGTCTCTGGAGCTTGGGAACGAGTGATTAGTTAAAAAGGGTTGATGATTTTTATTGCTAGGTTTTGAAAGTCTTTTTCATTGCGCGTGATTAATGTCAGTTTTTTACTTAGGCAAGTAGCACCAATAATTGAATCCATTATTGGTAATGGTCGCCCTTGCTTTTTAAGTTCGTGATTTATACTTCCCCAAGTAAGCATGATTTCAATATCAACTGGGATAATATGGTTTTCAAACTTATTAAGCAAATCGTTATGGAGCCACCTAGAAAGTAGCTCTTTCTTTGCATCGCTTTGAATATTTTCTATACCTGATTTTATCTCACCGATAGTGATAGCCGATAAAAAAACATCACTAGTATCTAAGCTATTTACAAATTTTAAAACTTTTTCATTTGGATTTTTACTTATTAGCTCAGAGATAACATTAGTATCTAGCAGATATTTCAAAGCGTGATTCTCTCTTCATAAAGCTCAGAATCTCTAGAAAGTGTCACCTCATTATGAAGTGGACTATGTAAAAAAAAGTCACCAAGTCCTTCTTCTTTGAGAGTATTTGCATAATCTATTTTTTTAACCTCAATGCTTTTTTTAGGAATATTATTTAAAAAGAACATCACTTTATCGAATGTGCTATCATCAATATCTAGTTTTATAGAATACATGAAGATTACTCCTTTTTTTTCTCTTTTCGCCAATTGTAGCAAAGTTTTGTTTCAAGCCACTTGATGGTTTTTAGAAAAATTTATCTACTTTTTTAAGGTATTGTATCTCTAAATTCATATTTGAATAGAATCTTTAGAAGATACTATTTTATCATCACTACTCATATTTGTAAGTAGATTTTCATAGTATTTTTGTTCACCATCAGATATTGTTTCAATTGTATCACTAACAGTAATCTTTTTGATAAAACCTTTTTTTAGATTATTAACAATACTCAAAAAAGATTCATAATTTTTATCATCTATCTGTAATTGAATAGTTTTCATCAATCATCCTTTCATATCTTTATGTTTTAAACCTCTATGCCTGTAGCTATTTTGTCCGCAAACCCGCTGTTGATCTTCTCGTAGAGTATCTCGATCGTGTCGTTTGGGGTGTACTCGGCTACTGAGACGTGTGTGTGGCGCAGTAGAGAGTGGGTGCGGTTGGTAAAAGAGATGAGCTCGGCTACTTTTGTGTGAGGCATGAGCACACCGTAGGTTATGGCGTCTATCTTGCCAAAGTAGTCTCCATCTCGTACAAAATGCTGCTTGATCTTTTTGGCGTCATGCGCTTCAAGACGAAACGCCACGATCAAAAAGGAGTCTTTGTATCGGCTTGCACGGATGATCTCTTGGGTTATGACATCTTCAAAGACGACCTCGTTGAGAGCACCGCTCTTTGGCTCTTTGGAGAAAATGTCGTGTGCCTCTTTGATGAGAAGATGGTGCTCTTTTGCCTTATCGATGAGTAGGTTTTGACGCTCTTTTTTGAGATAGAGGGAGAGGAGTAGGGTGTTTACGAAAATGGAGAGTATGACTACACCAAGAGTGATGGAGAGAAACATCTCGCTAAACGCGAAACTCTCTCCTAAAGAGATGACCATAATGATGGCGAGTCCCCCTTTGATGCCTGCGAGTGTCAGTATGTTTGCCCAGCGAAGCGGCTCTTTGTAGAGTCTGCTAAAGAGGAGCAGCAGCAGAGCACGTATGAGTGTAGTGAGTATAAAGACATAGGCAATCTCAAACGCATAACGCCACAAAAGTTCAATCTCAATGACTGTAGCGAGTGAGGTGAAGATAACCGCGTTTGCGAAAAATCCAAGATAGTGGGACTCTTTTTTATAGGCTCTTAGCGAGAGCTCCTGATTTGGCTTTGGAGCGCTGAGATGTAAAAGTGCTGCAGCATAGTTTTTTCTTTGGTAGTGACCCTCTTTGTTAAAGAAGTATTTAAACGCCATGACCGCTACGACAACTGACAAAACTCCAGAGAGATGCAACTCCTCAGAGAGCAAAAATGCCAATGCACCAAGGAGATAGACGGAGAGAAACTCTTCGATATTGTCTCTGGCGTAACTAAAGAGTGTGTAGCCCACAAAACCAAAAAAGAGCCCTATTCCAAGAGAGAATAGCAGATTTTGCAGGGTTAGGGCAAGGAGTGAAGTGAGGTAGAGTGCTTCGCCACTTGCTAATGGGAGTGCTACAAAGAAGAAGAGTGTCATAGCGGTGATGTCGTTGAAGAGTGTCTCGCCCTCGGCATAGAGTCTGAGCTTTGAAGGGAGGTTGAAGCGTGCAAAAACAGCACCCACAGAGACCAAGTCTGTCGCCATTAGAGGAATAAAAAGCAGGAGTAGTTGTGCAAAGCTTAGCATCTTAAGTGTGCCTATGCCAAGTGTGAAACTCACCGCCAGAGCGATTGAGATGAGAACTCCAAAAAAAGCGAGAAAAAATATGCTTGACTTACTCTCTTTGAGCTCATTTGTCGAGAGCCCCAAGACATCGGGAATGAGTATGATAGGAAGCATTAGCATCACTATAGAGTGGAAATTTTCTTTTAAAAGTGAGAGGTCGAAGAGAAGGTTTGCTATGTAAGCTAAAAATATAATGCTCAAAACAAAGGAGATCTCTGTCGTGTCCTCTATATATTTGGCAATGAAGATGATCGCAAGTAAAATGGAGAAAATTTCTAACATGTGAAATTGTATCTTTATTTTACTCGGTGTTAGAGCTAAAGTGAACAAAGAAGAGCCCATAGGTGAAATTAAAATAATATATCAAGATATATTGATATAGTAAAAAAATCTGCTATACTGCGGCTGAAAATTTTTGAGGAGTTAAGCGGATGTTTTTAGCTATGAGTCTTTTTTTGGTAACTCTCGTTTTTATAATTTGGCAGCCAAAGGGGTTGCAGATAGGGACGAGTGCCGTAGCAGGTGCGGTTGTGGCACTCTTGCTTGGTGTGGTGAGTATGAGTGATGTTTTTGCGGTCACTGCCATTGTATGGGATGCTACCTTGGCGTTTATTGGCATTTTATTGCTCTCGTTGATTTTAGATGCCATAGGTTTTTTTGAGTGGGCGGCGATTAAGATGGCAAAACTAAGCGGCGGTAATGGACACTTGATGTTTCTTTACATACTTCTGCTTGGAGCTCTTGTCTCTGCATTTTTTGCCAATGATGGTGCTGCACTCATTTTAACACCTATTTTACTTGCAAAGATGAAGTACCTTAAGATGAAACCACTCCCGATCTTTGCGTTTTTGATGGCAGGAGGTTTCATAGGAGATAGTGCATCTAATCCGCTCATCATCTCAAATCTTACAAATATTTTGACAGCGGGATATTTTGAGATAGGGTTTGTAGAGTATATGCAGGCGATGTTTCTACCAAATTTGCTCTCTATTTTCGCCTCCATAGTGGTGCTTTGGCTCTACTTTAGAAAAGATATACCTCTAAGAGTTGATGTGGCACTTCTTCCTGAAGCCTCTAGTGTTATCAAAAATGCTACGCTCTTTAGGCTTAGTTGGTTTTTTCTACTCATTTTGATGCTTGGATACCTTGTTGGGGATCACTACAAACTTCCGGTTTCGCTCTTTGCACTTGGAGGTGCACTCATATTTTTGGCTATTGGAGCTGCGTTTGGGAGTGTGCAACCCCTTAAGACCATACAAGCAGCACCTTGGCAGGTCGTCTGGTTTAGTTTAGGTCTCTACATCGTGGTGTATGGACTCAAAAACGCAGGTTTTACCGATCTCATAGCTTCAAGCATAGCCTATTTTGTTTCACTAGGCTCATTTGTGGCGATTATGGGTACGGGATTTTTATCTGCGTTTATAAGCTCAGTGATGAACAATATGCCCACTATTATGATTATGGATATCGCCATAGATAAAGTAGGGTATGTGGGAAATGAAGCACTGGTATATGCCAACATTTTAGGGGCAAATTTGGGTCCAAAAATGACCCCTATAGGTTCTCTAGCTACACTGCTTTGGCTTCATGTTTTGGCACAAAAAGGGGTGAAGATCACCT
>CAZJRG010000068.1:7100-8935 GCA_964548435.1 uncultured Sulfurimonas sp.
AAGTGGGGCTTGTTATAACGCCACCAGTGCTTTTTGTGGCACTTTTGGGAGTGGTGTGACTCTTTAGAGTTGTGTAAAAGTGAGCAGCACTTTTGCGATGATTCGTACCTCACTTGCATCATAAATGAGGTGTGAAAAGTCTTGATTTAAAGAGATGAAAGTTGAAGACTTAAAAGATTTTATCCAAGTTTTTGAGTCGTAGACGATGATGTAAATGCCATCTTCTTTGGGAATTTTACAAGAGAGATCTACGACAACTAAAGAGCCATTTTGAATTTTTGGCTCCATAGATTTGCCATCTACTTGCATCACAAAAAGGGAGTCGCGTTTGATGGGGCTTTGGAGCAGATTTTCGCTAAACTCTAAAAACTTTCTCTCTCCATCACCTAAAACATCGACATACTCTAAGGAGATCATCACTTGGTCTTAAAGCGGGAAATTCTCTATAACAAAGTCTATATCTTTGTCACCGCGTCCGCTGAGATTTACTAAAATAGTTTTGTCACTTGGGAGTGTTTTTGCAAGTTTCATAGCAAACGCCACAGCGTGTGCTGACTCCAATGCAGGAATAATTCCCTCTAGCTGTGAGAGTTTGTAAAAAGCATCCACTGCTTCCGCATCGTTGCAAAGCCCAACTTTTGATCGTCCACTCTCCATCAGATAGGCATGCTCAGGTCCTACCGATGGATAGTCTATGCCCGAACCGATGGAGTAGACGGGTGCTGGCTCGCCGTTTGCGTCTTTGAGCATGATGGAGTTAAAACCGTGCATCACTCCCTCTTCGCCATAGGTAAGTGTTGCAGCATGATCTCCGAGCTTCTCACCTCTTCCCATCGGTTCAACGCCATAGAGTGAGACCTCCGCGTCATCTATGAAACCTGCAAAGATGCCCATGGCGTTTGAGCCTCCGCCCACACACGCCACCACTGCGTTTGGTAAGTGCGGTTCATGCTCTAAAAATTGCTCTTTTGCTTCAAAGCCGATGACCGATTGAAAATCTCTTACCATCATTGGAAAAGGGTGAGGACCCACGACAGAGCCTATGCAGTAGATGGCGTTATCCACCTGCGCAACATAACTCTCAAACGCAGAGTCTACCGCCTCTTTTAGAGTTTTTAGTCCATGAGTTGCTGGGACTACTCTGGCTCCAAGAATCTTCATACGCACTACATTTGGATGCTCTTTTACGATGTCGACTTCACCCATGTGAATCTCACACTCCAGTCCAAAATAAGCCGCCGCTGTTGCAAGTGCGACACCATGTTGTCCAGCTCCAGTCTCAGCGATCACTTTTGTTTTTCCAAGATGTTTTGCAAGAATTACCTCTGCCATACAGTGGTTGAGCTTGTGGGCTCCCGTGTGGTTTAAGTCTTCGCGTTTGAGGTAGATCTTGGCTCCACCACAATGTTGTGTCAGATTTTTTGCAAAAGAGATTGGAGTAGGGCGACCTTGATAGTGTTTACGTACATATTTTAGCTCCTCTAAAAACGCAGGTGAATTTTTAAGCTCCTCATATGCCTGTGCAATCTCACGAAATGGCTCTTCTAAAATAGGAGGAATATAAGCTCCACCAAACTTTCCAAAATACCCATTTGCATCAGGGTATGACTCTAAATAACTCTTTGACATTGTACTTCCTTCAATTTTGTGGCAAAAATTGTAGCAAAAACTTAAGGGCAGTTAGTTTAAAATGCCACCCATTTAGCCAGGAGCAACACAGAGATGGAAAAAATTGTTTTCACCGATCTTGATGGAACACTTACACTGCGAGACACTTATCATATATTTTTAAGCCACAACATCACAGCCCCAATAGTTTTTAAAAATGCCTCTCA
>CAZJRG010000069.1:0-8902 GCA_964548435.1 uncultured Sulfurimonas sp.
ACACTTGATTGCAAAACTCGAAGATAAAGGGTATGCGACAACGGTAAAAGCTGCGAAGAAGATGATTGAGGACAAAACAAATGAAGTGTGGGAGTGTTTGGCTGAGATAGTTGATGGGTATCCTGTCATGCTTAACCGTGCACCAACACTTCACAAGCTCTCAATTCAAGCGTTTCACCCAAAACTAATTGATGGAAAAGCTATTCAGCTTCACCCGTTGGTTTGTGCTGCGTTTAATGCCGACTTCGATGGTGACCAGATGGCGGTTCACGTTCCATTAAGCTCTGTGGCTATCGCAGAGGCAAAAGTTTTGATGCTTGCATCTATGAACATTTTGCTTCCTGCATCAGGAAAAGCGATTGCTACACCTTCACAGGATATGGTTCTTGGTATCTATTATCTTACACTAGAGAAAAACCATGTGAAAGGATCAAATAAGCTATTTGCAAATGTTGATGAAATTAGAATCGCATTAGAGCATAATGCTCTAGATCTTCATGCAAAAGTGAGAACTCGTGTTGATGGCCGTATTATTCACACGACTGCTGGGCGTTTACTCCTAAAAGCAGTGCTTCCAGATTTTGTTCCAGTAGAACTTTGGAACAGAATTATGAAGAAAAAAGCGATTAATGAAGTGGTTGACTATGTCCAAAAACATGGTGGTATCGGCATAACTGCTGGTTTCCTTGACCGTTTAAAAGATTTAGGTTTCAAACATGCGACAGAGTCAGGTGTTTCAATTTCTGCTGATGACATCCGTGTTCCTGATATGAAAGCGGCAAAAATCGCTGATTCTAAAAATAGAGTAATTGAGATTCAAAAACAGTTTGAAGCGGGTCTTTTAACTGAGCAAGAGCGCTATAACAAAATCATTGATGTTTGGACAGATACAAATAATACACTTGCATCAGAGATGATGGAGCTTGTACAAACTGATAAAGAAGGCTTTAACTCAATTCATATGATGGCAGACTCTGGAGCTCGTGGTTCTGCTGCACAGATTCGTCAGCTAGCAGGTATGCGTGGACTTATGGCAAAACCAAGTGGAGATATCATTGAAACACCAATTATCTCTAACTTTAAAGAGGGTCTTAATGTCATCGAGTACTTCATTTCGACTCACGGTGCCAGAAAAGGTCTTGCAGATACCGCGTTAAAAACGGCAAATGCGGGTTACTTAACACGTAAACTCGTTGACGTTGCACAAAATGTGAAGATTGTTGAACATGATTGTCATACACACGAGGGAATTGAAATTTCAGATATTTCAGATCAAAACACTCTTATTGAGTCTCTTGAAGATAGACTTGTAGGTCGTGTTTTAGCGGATGATGTTATTGACCCAATCTCCAATGAGATTCTTTTTGCAGAGGGTACGCTTCTTGATGAGGTTTCAGCAAAAGTTATTGCTGATGCAGGGATCAAAACAGCACATATCAGAACTCCTACAACATGTAAAAGTGAAGATGGTATCTGTGCACTCTGTTATGGAGTTAACCTTGCAACTGGGCAGATAGTTCGTCCGGGTGAAGCAGTAGGTATTATCGCAGCACAATCAATCGGTGAGCCAGGAACGCAGCTTACACTTAGAACATTCCACGTTGGTGGTACTGCGTCGAGTACGGCACAAGAGAGACAAGTTGTAGCAGAAAAAGAGGGCTTTATTCGCTATTACAACCTTAAAACATATGCTTCAAAAGATGGTAGAAATATCGTTGCTAACAGAAGAAACGCAGCAGTTCTACTTGTAGAACCAAAAATAAAAGCACCGTTTGCAGGTAAACTCGATATTCAAACTGTTCACGATGAGGTGATCATTAGCGTTGCTTCAAAAGAGCATACAGTACGTTACGCTCTACGTAAAAATGAGATAGCAAAACCAAATGAGCTTGCAGGTGTCAGTGGTCAAATTGAAGGCAAATACTACTTCCCATACGAGAGTGGATCTGAAGTTTCAGAGCTTGAGTCGATTGTTGAGACTATCAAAGATGGCTGGAATATTCCATCGCGTATACCATATGCTTCTGAACTTTTAGTGGCTGATGGTGCTCCTGTAACGCAAAAAATCTTCGCAAAAGAGGAGGGTGTAGTAAAATACTTCCTTCTTAAAGGGGACTACTTAGAGCGTCTAGAAGGGCTTAAAGAGGGGTATAAAGTAGAAGAAAAAGGACTTTTTGCAGCAGTTATCGATGAAAATAACCGTGAAGCAGTACGTCATTATATCGCTCGTGGCTCAGTTATCGTTGTTGCTGACAATGAGAGTGTAGATGCTACAAGTATGATTGCAAAACCATCATCTGATGAATCAGTTGTTATCGCTGAGTGGGATCCATACTCTAACCCTATCATCTCTGAGGCAAACGGTACTGTCCAGTATGAAGATATTATTGTTGGAACTACAGCTTCTGAGCAGCTTGATGAGCTTACAGGTAAAACTCGTCTCATGATCAATGATCACATCTCTTCAGAGTACAAACCTACAATCGTTCTTGCAACACAAGATGGTGAGATACTCAGATACGCGATCGAGCCAAAATCTTCGATTTTTGTACGTAATGGTGCTGAGGTGAAGATAGCAGACATTATTGCTAAAACGCCAAAAGCATTACAAAAGTCTTCAGATATTACGGGAGGTCTTCCACGTGTTTCTGAGCTTTTTGAGGGTCGTCGTCCTAAGGCTACAGCACTTATCTCAGAGATAGACGGAACAGTAAGTTTTGGAAAACCACTACGTGGCCGTGTAAGAATCATTGTTAGTAACAGCGAAAATGGAATTATCAAAGAGTATTATGTAGATAAGTCACACGAAGCAGTTGTGAATCCTGGTGATTTTGTCCATGCTGGTGAGCGATTAACTACAGGTATCCTCTCTTCGCATGAGTTACTTAGAATTATGGGTGTTAAAGCACTCTATAACTACCTAGTATCTGAAGTACAACAAGTTTACCGCTCACAAGGGGTTAATATTGCTGATAAGCATATCGAAGTTATATTTACTCAGATGCTACGTCAAGTAAAAATAGTAAAATCTGGCGATACAAAATTTATCGAAGGTGATTTAGTGTCAAAATCTAAATTCGCTGCTGAAAATGAAAAAATAGTTCGCTTAGGTGGACGTCCAGCTATCGCTGAGCCGTTCTTGGTTGGTATCACACGTGCTGCTGTATCTGCTGATAGTATTATCTCGGCGGCGTCATTCCAAGATACAACAAAAGTTCTGACAGAAGCTGCAGTTTCTGCAAAAGTTGATGATCTCAACAACCTTAAAGAGAATGTCATTATTGGCCGTACTATTCCAGTTGGAACAGGTATCTATAAAGACAAACGCATTAAATTCCTTCCTCAAGAGGCATAGCCTCATCTTCAAGAGATGTGTAGAAATGACTACACTTCTCTTACTTCTATTAATATTCACTTAAAATAAGCTAACTTTAAATACAATTTTTGTACCATCTCGTGTCTATAATTCTCTTAAAATAAGAGAGTTACATTCTACTGGAAATATTTTATAAAAAGGAATTGTATGCCTACAATCAATCAATTGATTCGTAATGAGCGCAAAGCAGTGATTAAAAAATCTAAATCACCAGCGCTTGTTTCATGTCCACAGCGTCGTGGCGTTTGTACACGTGTTTACACAACTACGCCTAAAAAACCAAACTCGGCTTTAAGAAAAGTTGCAAAAGTAAGATTGACTTCTGGATTTGAAGTTATCTCATACATCGGTGGTGAGGGACACAACCTTCAAGAGCACTCTATCGTGCTTGTTCGTGGTGGTCGTATCAAAGACTTACCAGGGGTTAAGTATCACATCGTACGTGGTGCACTTGATACTGCGGGTGTTGCTAACCGTACTGTTGCTCGTTCTAAATACGGAACGAAAAAAGCGAAGGCTAAAAAATAGTCTTTGACTGTTTTTTAAAATAGAGTTCAATAGCTACAGGATTGATTTAAAGAGATCAATTTTGAGTAAATTTGAAAAAATTGAAGAATAAGGAAATTCGATATGAGAAGAAGAAAAGCTCCCGTTCGTCCAGTTATGCCAGATCCAATCTATGGAAGCAAAATTTTGACGAAATTTATAAATAAAGTAATGTTTGACGGTAAAAAATCTATCGCTGAAAAAATTATTTACAGCGCAATAGACATCATCAGTTCACGTGGTGAAAAGTCTGGAATAGATACGTTTAACGAAGCTATTGAAAATGTAAAACCTGTTATAGAAGTAAAAAGTCGCCGTGTTGGTGGTGCTACATACCAAGTTCCAGTAGAAGTACGCCCAGTGCGTCAACAATCTTTAGCTATCAGATGGTTAATAGATGCTGCGCGCAAAAGAAATGAAAGAACTATGGCTGAAAGATTGGCTAATGAGTTCATGGATGCTGCATCTGATAAAGGTTCAGCATTTAAAAAGAAAGAAGATACTTACAGAATGGCAGAAGCAAACAAAGCGTTTGCTCACTACCGCTGGTAAGAGGATAACACATGCCAAGATCACATAAATTAGAAGATGTAAGAAACATAGGTATTGCTGCACACATCGATGCAGGGAAAACGACGACGACGGAAAGAATTCTTTTCTATACCGGTATTGAGCATAAGATCGGAGAGACCCACGAAGGTACCGCTACTATGGACTGGATGGAGCAAGAGCAAGAGCGTGGTATTACTATTACGTCTGCTGCAACAACTTGTACATGGGATGGAAAACAAATCAACATTATCGATACTCCGGGCCACGTTGACTTCACTATTGAAGTTGAGCGTTCTATGCGTGTTCTTGATGGTGCAGTATCAGTATTCTGTGCAGTTGGTGGGGTGCAACCTCAATCTGAGACTGTATGGAGGCAAAGAAACCGCTATAGTGTACCATCGATTGTTTATGTAAACAAAATGGATAGAACAGGTGCAAATTTCTACGAAGTTGAGCGTCAAATTCGCGACCGTCTCAAAGGTAATCCAGTGCCTATTCAGCTTCCAATCGGTGCTGAAGATACTTTTGCTGGTGTTGTAGACCTTGTAAAGATGAAAGCTATCGTTTGGGACAAAGACGCTGCGATGGGTTCAAACTACTATGAAGAAGAGATTCCAGCAGATATGGCCGACATCGTTGAAGAGTACCGTGAAAAGATGCTTGAGTCTTTGGCTGAAGTTGAAGGAAACGATGAGTTTGCTATGAAGTTTCTTGAGGGTGAAGAGATTACTCAAGAGGAGATTGTAGCTGCTATCAAATCTGCAACAATCGGTATGGCAATCGTTCCAATGCTTGCAGGTACTTCGTTTAAAAACAAAGGTGTTCAAACGCTTCTTGATGCCGTTGTCGCATACCTTCCATCACCAATTGAATCTCCAGCAATTAGGGGAACAATGATGGATGATGAAGAGGTAGAAGTAGAGGTTGAGTCGACTGATGATGGCGACTTCGCTGCCCTTGCGTTTAAAATCATGACTGACCCTTTTATTGGTGTACTTACATTTATCCGCGTATACCGTGGATCTTTAGAGTCTGGGTCATTTGTTCACAACACAACAAAAGATAAAAAAGAGAGAGTTGGGCGTATCGTTAAGATGCACGCTATCAAACGCGAAGAGATAAAAGAGATCTACGCTGGTGAGATTGGTGCGGTAGTTGGTCTTAAAGCAACTACGACTGGAGACACTCTTTGTGTTGGCGAGCAAGTAGTTCTAGAGAGAATGGACTTCCCAGAGCCAGTTATCTCTGTTGCGGTTGAGCCAAAAACAAAAGCTGACCAAGAAAAAATGGGTCTTGCTCTTGCTAAACTTGCTGCTGAAGATCCATCTTTTAGAGTATTCACAGACGAAGAGACAGGTCAAACTATCATCTCTGGTATGGGTGAGTTACACCTTGAGATCATCGTTGACCGTATGAAACGTGAGTTTAAAGTTGAAGCTGAAGTTGGTGCTCCACAGGTTTCTTACCGTGAATCTATCAAACTTGAAGTTACACAAGAGTACAAATATGCAAAACAATCAGGTGGACGTGGTCAGTATGGTCACGTTTTCTTGACAGTTAAACCAGGTGCTCCAGATACAGGATTTGTTTTCCACAATGAGATCAAGGGTGGAACTGTTCCAAAAGAGTATATTCCAGCGGTTTCAAAAGGGTGTGAAGAGGCTATGAAAAATGGAGTTCTCGCAGGTTACCCAATGGAAGACGTTGATGTTACACTTTTCGATGGTTCTTACCACGATGTCGACTCGAGTGAGATGGCGTTTAAACTTGCAGCTTCTATGGGTTTCAAAGAGGCTTGTCGTAAGGCACAACCATCTATTCTAGAGCCTATGATGAAAGTGGAAGTTGAAGTTCCTGAAGACTTCATGGGTGATGTTATCGGTGACTTAAACCGTCGTCGTGGACAGATCAACAACATGGGTGACAGAGCTGGAAATAAAATCGTTGATGCTTATGTACCACTCTCTGAAATGTTTGGTTATTCAACTGACCTTCGTTCAGCTACACAAGGGCGTGCAACATATGCTATGGAATTTCACCACTACGAAGAGGTTCCAAAAAATGTATCTGAAGAGATTCAGAAAAAACGTAACGGCTAATCTAAGCTCTCTCCAAAATGTATCTCCTCTAGGAGATACATTTAACCTCTACTCATTACTTTCCGATATATTCTAAAATTATCTCACTGGGTTTTATATGTTTAAAGTTTTCCTCTCTCTTTTAGCTTCTGTGACTCTCATGGCTTCGACCCCAAAAATTTATGCTGCGTTAGGAGACATTATATATACCAATGAACCTAAGATTGTTAAACTTGCAACACTTCAAATATATAGAGCTAATCGTGATTCTATAGAGAGTTATGCAAAAGAGGTACAAAGAGTGAAAAAAATAGGCATTCTTGCCGAAAAATCTAATGATAATAAACTCAAAAGAGAGTATCTCGTAGAGCTGCGTAAACTCTCAAAGCAGCATGATTTTTTTATTCGAAGTGTAGAAAAAAACTATGACAAAGCAGTTGAGATGCAGCAGAGTCAAGACTTTGTAGCTCTTGTAAACAGTGGTTTGATAAAAACAGAATCAAGAAAAGATGAGATACTCAACTACTACTATGAACATCAAGAGGAGATAGTACCAGAGGGTGTTTTAAAGCAGTATGTAGTGGCTGATAGGGAAGAGAAGAAAAAGCGAGATGTCAAGAAGGTGAAAAAGAGAACCAAAGAGGCACTCCAGAGAGAAAAAATAGAGCGAATACGAAAAAATGATCTTGAAGCGCAAAAAAAACTTGAGCTAAAACTTCAAGAGGAGCTTACACAAAAAAAATCTGAAATACGCAAAGATCAAGAAGAGGCACTCAAAAACTAAAGATTTTTCTAAACCTCTTTTGATGCCATATTCTCTACCTCTTCTATAAATCGATCAACCAGCTCTTTCTCGTCAAGATTGGCTACAACTTCACCTTTTACCATGACAAGCCCCTTGCCTTTACCGTAGGCTATGGCTACATCAGCATGAGCGGCTTCACCGATGGCGTTTACCACGCAGCCCATCACGGAGACATTGAGTGGTGTTTTGATGTGAGCGGTGCGTTTCTCTATCTCAGCGACGGCACTTACCAAATCGGCTTCAATTCGTCCGCAAGTTGGACAGGAGATGATGTTGAGTCCATCAGGCATTGCACCGCTATCTTTTAAAATAGCACGAGCTACTCGTATTTCCTCTTCAAGCTCACCTGTGATGCTAACGCGCATAGTATCGCCTATGCCTTCAAGTAGAAGTGTTCCTAGCCCTATAGCACTCTTGATGGTGGCATGAAAGACTGTACCAGCCTCGGTAACGCCAAGGTGAAAAGGGTAGTGATTTTTTGGTCGCAGCATTCTGTAGGCTGCGACGGTTCGCTCTACATCACTCGCTTTGAGTGAGACTTTTATGTCTGTGAAGCCTAAATCTTCAAGATACTTAATGTTGTACTCAGCACTTGCAACCATTCCCTCTGCGGTCTGTCCATACTTGTTTTCAAACTCTTTTTCTAAACTTCCCGCGTTTACACCCACACGCACTGGAATGCCGCGTTCGCTACAAGCTTTTACTATCTCTTTTATGCGAGATTTTTCCCCAATATTGCCAGGATTAAAACGGACACAGTCAACTGACTCTGCAGCGATGAGTGCTAGCTTATAGTTGAAGTGGATGTCTGCGACGAGTGGAAGTGAAATCTGTTCCTTGATAGCTTTAAGAGCCAGAGCGTCTTCCATGTCAGGCACCGCCACACGAACGATGTCAGCTCCAGCAAAATGGAGACGATTTATCTGCTCAACAGTTGCAGCCACATCGTGTGTATTTGAGTAAGTCATCGACTGTGTCGAGATGGGTGCATCACCGCCCACAGCTACATTTCCGACATATATTTTTTTGGTTGGGTATCTTGTTATCATGGTGAGGATTTTAGCTCTTTTGATATAAAAATGCTATTAAGTTTTTGAGTTGAGATTTTAGCCAAATGATGGCTAAAATCTTAAGAGGAGTTTTGCTTTTTAAAACTTAAAGTCTAAGTTCGTGTAGACATAACGCCTAGGTTCGTTTAAGAGCATGATGTCTGACGTGCCTAAGACCGAAATAAGTGTTAAGTCCGCATAGGTGTTGCTTTGTGCGTATGTCTCATCAAAGATGTTGTTGACACCAAGAGTAAAGTCGAAGCTTTTGTTCACCGCATGTTTTACTTTTGCGTTTAAGATGCTCCAAGCGGCTAATTTTTGCTCGCCATTTTCCGCATCGATCTCATCCCATTTTTCACTCGTTACGACTTCTAGAGTCGCAGTAGAGTTGTTCATGTATTCGTAGTTTGCCGCAATGTTTGTGCGTAGTGGTGCCATATCTGCCATGTTTGTGCCAGTTTGACCCGTAAGAGCATTGTCTCTCTCACCGCGTTTG
>CAZJRG010000070.1:0-1089 GCA_964548435.1 uncultured Sulfurimonas sp.
AAATCTCGGGCAACTGCGCGACTTTTATGGGGACATCTACATCGACAAAACGCAAGAGCACCGCGTGCGCGTAGGGCAGTCAAAGATCCCTTTTGGATTTGAAAATATGCAATCAAGCTCGAAACGTTTCGCGCTCGATAGAAATGACGCGATCAACTCGGCGGCGCGTGATGAGCGCGACGTGGGGGCGTTTTACTACTACACACCGCGTCACGTCCAAGAGCTTTTTAGAGCCATAGACGCCAAACGCCTTCGCGGAACGGGTAACTACGGTATGTTTGGTCTTGGCGCTTACAACGGTCAAGGAGCAAACAAGCCAGAGGCCAACTCAAACCTCCACGCCATCTCCCGTTTGACCTACCCGATGCAGCTTGAGAGCGGGCAGTTTATGGAGTTTGGCGTGCAAGGGTACATGGGGAAATATAAACCCTTCAATGGAGACGCGAGCGTCATAAATCAACTCCCAGAGAGTGGGATCGCAGATGAGCGTCTTGGGCTCTCGGCGATGATCTACCCGCAGCCTTTTGGTCTGCAAGCGGAGTGGAACTGGGGTGTCACGCCAGGGTATGACGAGGCAAAAGGCGTCATAGAGAAGAAGAGTCTTGATGGTGGATACGTTCAGGCGATGTATATGTGGGACGATCTTTTAAAAGCGGGCGACACTTTCACTGCGTTTGCGAAGTGGCAATACTTTGATGGCTACTCAAAAGCCGAACAAAACGCACCAAGAAACGAGGTCAACGACGTAGAACTCGGAACGGAGTGGTATCCAGCCAAAGAGCTGCGTATTCAGACCATCATGCACTTTATGAACAGACAAGATTTGACCATCAAAAATCCACTCGATGCGGCGTTTGGCGAGAGATTTCACGGGAGCGTCTTTAGGGTTCAAGCGCAGGTGAACTACTAAAGGAGAAAAATTCTCTTTTTTAGCAGCGGCGTAACCATTTTTTGCTACAATATTTGGACATTTTTTAAGGACAAATGATGGCAAATATAATTTTCGATAATGTTTCAACCCCGCAGAGCTTCGCTTAAAACATCGCGCTTTTGGAAAAAGAGTCTTCGACTATCATCATTCTCGCGGCT
>CAZJRG010000070.1:1189-8888 GCA_964548435.1 uncultured Sulfurimonas sp.
TTAAAACATCGCGCTTTTGGAAAAAGAGTCTTCGACTATCATCATTCTCGCGGCTAATGCCAACGGCTTTACCCCAGATGATGTCGATGGCGTTTTAACGCAAACGCCATCAGCCATACTTGGGGCCATCTTTCCTTCCATCATCTTTAAAAATAAAAAGTATGACCAAGGGAGCATCTTTGTGGGGCTGGAGGAGAAGATGACTATCCACACGCTTCGCGACATCTCTTTAAAAGCGTTTGAAGAGGTCGATGCCGAGGTGGAGGCTCATCTTGAGAGTTTTGACGCGACTACAAAAACCATCTTCGCATTTGTCGACGGACTCACAAGCAACATCGCCCACTCCATAAGCGCACTCTTTGACAACTACGGGCTTGAGATAAACTACATAGGGGGCGGTTCTGGCTCGTTGAGTTTCCTCCAAAAGCCATCACTCTTTACAAACACGGGGCTCATAAAAGACGCATTTGTGTACGGCTACTCTAAGCTTAAGAGCAGCATAGGCGTGGAACATGGCTGGAGAAGCATCAAAGGTCCTTTTGAGGTGACGCGCTCGGAGATGACCATCATCCAAGAGCTCGATCATAGACCCGCGTTTGAGGTCTACAAAGAGGTCGTAGACGCCTATTCGCCCACACCCATCGAGGCTTCAAACTTCTTTGAAGTGGCAAAATCTTTTCCTTTTGGCATCAACACAACCAACGATGAGCATATCGTGCGAGACCCCATAGTGCTTAGCGGAACAGACCTCGTGTGTGTTGGAAACGTCGCCACGGGATCTTATGTCGACATCTTGCAAGGAGAGTCTAAGAGTCTCATAAACGCGGCTCAGGGTGCCGCACAGATGAGCGCTGAGGGGGCGAGTGCGTTTGAGGCTGAATTTGTCCTCTTTATCGACTGTATCTCTCGCGTTTTATTTTTAGAAAATGAGTTTGACGAAGAGCTAAACGCCGTATATCAAGAGGGTCTGCCTCTTGTTGGAGCATTCACTTTTGGAGAGATCGCCAACAACGGTCATGCATATCTTGAGTTTTTTAACAAAACCGCAGTCATAGGGCAGATCGGTCATGCCAAATAGCACTGCTCTTTTAGCTCTTTATGAGATCTCCATGTCCATAGGCAACTCGCTTGAGCTTACGCAGATGCTCAATGAGTCTCTAAGCACCATCTTGAGCCGTCTTGGATGCAGCAGCGTAACCATCCATCAAAACAGACCCGCAAAGAGCGAGCTACTCTATGCTAAACCAAAGTTCATCATGAAAAACGAAGCCTATCAAAAGCTCGTAGAGCAGCTTCAAGTAGATCTTAAAGCGCAAGGGTTGCAGAGTCTGCTCTTAGAAGCGGGTGGGAAGTTTTATTATGGATTTGATCTTAAAAACTTTGGGACTTTGGTGCTTGGCAAGAGTGACGCACCACTGGGCGAGGAGGTGCTTCGCTCCCTTCCAAAAGTCTTTTTAAAGCTGCTCACCGCGATAAACGCCTGCCTCAACCATGCAAAACTCACCGAAGCGATGGAGGCCGCAAAGAGTGCCAATCAAGCCAAATCTCTCTTTTTGGCAAATATGAGTCATGAGATACGCACTCCGATGAACGCCATCTTGGGTTTTGTGAGCATAATGTCGCGCAGCGAAGAGGACCCTAAACGCAAAGGCTTCTTTGAGATCATCAATAACTCAGGGCAGACGCTGCTGAGCATCATTAACGACATCTTGGATTTTTCTAAGATAGAGAGTGGGAAGATGAGCTTTGAGATGCTCCCTTACGAGACTTCAGGGCTTTTCATGGAGACAGCACTCCTCTTTGACGCCCAAGCATCGCAAAAGAAGATACTCTTTGAGAAGTACATATCAAAAGAGCTTCCTCGAAGGGTCGTGACTGATAAAGCCCGTCTCAAGCAAGTCTTACACAATCTGCTCAGCAACGCCATGAAGTTTACCCCAGAAGAGGGTCGTGTGCTCTTTGAGGTAAAGTATGACACGTCTTCGCAGAGGCTCTTTTGTTGCGTTAGCGATAGCGGTATCGGCATTGCACCAGAGCATCAAGCGAGCATCTTTAATGCATTTGAGCAAGCCGACAACTCCATAACCAGAAAATTTGGCGGTACGGGACTTGGGCTGGCGATATGTCGCAGCATTATCAAACAGATGGGAGGCGATCTTGAGGTACAAAGCGAAGTGGGCAAGGGGAGCCGCTTTTTCTTTGAGATACCTTTTGCACCCTATGAGTCAAAAGTTGAGAGCAGTGCTTTAGATGCTCAAGAGAGCACGGGCATCATTGGCAATGCTCATGTGCTCATCGTCGAGGACAATGTCAGCAACCAAACGCTCCTAGGAACCATACTCCAAGAGGCGGGCGTGACTTATGATGTGGCAAACGATGGAGAGGAGGGGCTGAGACGTTTTAGACAAAGAGCATATGATCTCATCTTTATGGATGAAAATATGCCCAAGAAAAATGGACTCGCCGCCACAGCCGAGATACGCCACTTAGAGCAAACACAAGAGAAAACAAAAACCCCAATCATCGCCGTAACCGCAAACGCACTTCTTGGAGACAAGCAGCGTTTTTTAAATGCGGGGGTGGATGATTATATCGCTAAGCCTTACAGAGATGAGGAGATTTTAGCGGTTTTGAGGAAGTTTTTGGGGTAACACTTTTTAAATTCTTAAAAATACAAATGAAATATCAGGCGATATTTTTTTGAGTAACTTATGTTAAAATCGAAATATATTTGATAGAGGAATGAAATGTGGGAAAAAAGGAAAAACTAGAAAAAGAGATAGCTTTTTTACAAGAAGAGTTTAGAGGCTATTTTCTTGTTTTGACGGCACTTTTGACTGGAGAAGCGGCTTTGCTCTATGCAGTTGTTTCGGGTGAGAAACCCATATTCGTCTTGTTTTTAGCAGTAGTTGGTTTTTTCTTCGTGCTATTTTTGTATATTAAAATCAAAAACATTAAAGAAGATATTTATAGAAATTTAGATTTATTAGAGGAGGTTTAAAATGGAAGTGGCTGGTATTGTTTTGGCGATGTTGTTGCTAGGCGTTTCGATGTATTATTTAAATGAAATCTCAAAAAAACCAAAAAGAGAAAAGTGAAAATGCAAATGTAGCACTGCGTTTAGGCTATGAGATAGCCTACACCGCGGATGGTCTTGATGTACTCTTTTTCTTTGAGTGGGTCTATCTTCTCTTTGAGTCTTTTGATGGCGACATTGACCGTTTTTGGGTGGATGTTTTCTGTCTCTTTCCAAACGGCTTTGAGTAAAAAGTCTCGATCAAGCACTTTGCCACGGTTGATAACCAGTGTCTGCAAAAGAGCGGTCTCAAGGTTTGTGAGAGAAATCTCGCTCTCGCCGATATGTACACGGTGCATGTTGAGATCAAGACGCATGTCTTTGTACTCCATGTCGTCTATGAGCTCTTTGGCTTCACTGTGAGAGCGTTTGAGCACCGCCTTGACACGAAGTATGAGCTCTTCTATGTCAAAAGGTTTCGTGATGTAGTCATCCGCCCCTTTGAGTAGCCCCTCTTTGACATCCTCTTTGGTATCTTTTGCAGAGAGCATGATGACGGGGATGTTGATGTTTTTGCTATGAAGCATCTCCACATAGTAACTCCCCTCAATGTCAGGGAGATTTCTATCCATGATGATGAGATCTATCTTCTCTTCAGCTAGCACGCTTCTCACATGCTTGGTGCTCAAAAACCCAATGACGTCATACCCCGCATTATGGAGGTTGTACTCAAGGAGTTCTAAGATGTCGTTGTCGTCATCTACTATGAGGATTTGTTGTTTCAAAGTGGCTCCTTTGGTGGCGGCTATTATAGATATTTGTTATTACTTTTTGGTTACGCATTTTTAGTATTTGTATGAGAGCGAAACCGAGTAAAATTGACCAAGTTTAAATCTATTTGTGATAGAGTCCTTTGAACCTTGATACCAGATGGTCTCCTCATCTAGCAGGTTTTGGAGTCTGAGTGTCGTGCTAAATCCATGTCCCAAAGACTCGATCCAAACAAAGTCAAGAAGTTGAGGCGGAACTTCGTAGTAATCTGGAAGTTTTTCAATATCGTCTATCATTCCCACTTTACGGATGCGCTCACCCATTTTGTTGTAAGCGAGTGTGACATTTCTTCCTTTTTTCTCATAGCTAAGTGCCAAGTTAACAACCGTAGGAGAGAGACCCTGAAGCTCCCTATGGTTTGATGTGTACTTGAGTTGTTGCTCCTCTGTTAGACTCACGTCAGACTGTGTATATGAGAAGTTTCCTGAGACATAGTAGTTTTGAAGTCCAGAGTAGAGAAAATCAAAACTTTTTCTTCCATCGAACTCAATACCTTGAAGCGTAGCACTTTGCATATTGTCATACGAGAAAATTGGCAGAGCATTTCTTGTGTCAACCGTATCTTCAATCGGGTTGTCCAAACTTTTATAAAAAATGCCTACCGCGACATTTTCGGTATCTGAAAAGTAGTGAGCATATTTTAAGTCGTAGTTGCTGATATCTGTGTTTACAAGGTTTGGATTCCCTATGACCGATGCAATTTCGTAAGGGTGAAAATACTCCGTGCTTGCAAACTCTCTTAAATCTGGGACGATATAAGTTTGTGAATAGGCAAAATTAACTTGATTTTTTTTGTCAAAGTTATATTTGAGTCCTAAGCTTGGAAGTACATTGTTAAAAGTTAAATCCTCTGGCACTTTTTCAATAGGAGAGAAAACATTGTTGTTGTTGGTGTATTGAAAAACTGACTGCTTAAAGTCTACACTTCTCGCACCAACGAGCACTTCAAGTTTCTCTACGGGTTTTAAAAACAGGTTTGCATATTGAGCAGACTCTTTTACCTCTGCATCATACCAGTAGGCAGGTTGAAATGAGACAGAGAGGTTAAACATATTTGAGTAGTTTAATCTGATGTTCTCATCAAAAATTGTATCAATATCACCATTAAGCTGTGTAAGGCTGCTTTGGTTCATAAGATATTTGTTGTATCTTGATTCTCTTGTCTTGTCACTTCCACTTAATCCAATCTCAACATACTCAGCATCATCAAAAAGGTTGAGCATCGTTTTATTTTTCAAATACCAAGCATTCATATCATCTTGAGATGTGAGATTAAGAAAGGTAACTGGTCGAAATCTGTTTAGATAGGGCTCATTGAGTGGTGTAAGCGATGGCGATAAATCCTGAATATATATATAACGAACATTGTTTGGCTGGTTGAGATCGGCGATAGCATTTTCGCCTCCAAAGGAGAAGAGGTTTTCAATATTTGTAACCTCATATTTCAGATCACCGCTCAACTGATCCACATCAAGGGTTCTCTCTTCCCAGTTAAGATCATACACGGCACTTCTGTCATAACTGTTTATAGAGACCCTATCTGCGATTTTTGTGACAGATTCGGCAGTTTTACTAAAGAGTTTTGTGTACTTGAGGTTAAAAACATCCGCATAGTTGTAATGTGCGTTTGCGATAGCTGCTTGAGTGTACTGTGAGATTGTTTGAAAGAGATCACCATCGTCAAGAGGTGTAGTCTCCATCTTGTTGGTGGTCTGATCGTATCTGTAGTTAAAATACTCCTCTTCCCTGTAAGTATGAGATTGTCCATACGCATAGTTTGCAAAAAATGAGAGGTGATGTTTGTCTGCTAACTCAAGGTTGTATGCACCCTCAAGAGTCGTTTTTCCACCATTTGGAAGTGCTTCGTTTGTGGTTGTAAAGAGTCTGTTGGTGATGGCTGTTGTGTAGGCTTGATTGTTGGCTGGATCAAAGCTTGGAACTCTTTCACCCACGACAATAGCCGAATCACTTAAAATCTGTGAAGGGATAGCACGATACCCATCATCGCTTCCAAAGACATCTGTTTTACTTCCCTCGTACATACCGACTTTTTTACCCGTGTATGAGTTAACTTTGAGTTCCGTTTTGATGCTTATGTAGTTCTCTTTTGAGGTATCTTTTGTGCGTATGTCAACATACCCTCCACCAAAGCTTGCAGGAATGTCCGCTGTCGCGCTCTTTTGTACTTTCATAGAGCCAATGACTGCGGCTGGAAAGATGTCAAGAGGAACGGTTCTGCTTTGTGGATCTGGTGATGGAAGAGGCATCGAGTTCATCTCTATATTTGAGTAACGGCCTCCAAGACCACGCACATAGACGTCTTTTCCATCCATGAGCGTTACACCTGTTACACGCTTTAGAGCACCCGCAGCATCACTATCACCTTTTTTAGAGATCTGATCAGATCCTAAAATGTTTGCAATCGCGTTAGACTTCTTCTCTTCAGCCATTATGCTCGCAATACTCCCCTCAATCTTAGGAGCAAGTACGATGAACTCTTCTAGTTCCATACTCGCTGGGGTTAGCTTTATCTCTTGGTTGATGGTCTCATCTTTTTTTACGAGCACTTTGTCTATGGTCTGTGCACTATACTCGGAGTGGACTACCGAGAGGCTTAGCGGCGTATCGGCTGGCACTTCTACGAAGAAGTTTCCTTTTTCATCGGTTTTGGCATCGATGTTTGTCCCTTTGACGAAGACTCTCGCATTGGCAATAGGCAGACCCTTGTCAGATGTAAGCACGATACCGTGGAAGATTCCCGTGTTTTGGGCATCTACGACTATGGCACTTGAAGTCCCAAGCGGTGTGTCTACCTCTACTTGCGGCGTTAAGCTCTCATCTTTAAATGTCGCTATCACCTGCGTGTCGCGAGACTCTTTTACAAGGATGGTGCGTTTGACATAACCGAGATTTTGTCCCTTTTCGTCTTTGGCAAAGATCTCTATCTGGTGTTCGCCAGTCTCAAGGATGAGCTCCACACTTCCATCTTCGTCGGTGAAGTAGCTGTATTTTCCATCAAGGAGCACTTCGTTTTTTTCAAGTGCCACTCCATTAAAAAAGGTAAAGATAGAAGCCGAACCAGTCTCATCCGCAAATAGGCTTGAGAAGAGGGCGAGTAGTAGGGTGAGGGTGCTTAGTAGTCGTTTCATATTAGAGACACTCCATAGGGTTGTTGGTACATTTTTCTATGTTTTTGCGGATGACTGTGGCTTTGCTAAAGAGCTCACTGTCTGTGATGTATTTGAGCTGCTCTTCTGCATTTTTGTAGTCATCTGACATATAGTAAGAGTAGGCGAGTGCATAACGCAGGTTCTCATCATCAAGCATTTTGTAGCGTTTGAGCGCTTTTTCAAGACCGATGATTTTTCTGTATTCGCCCGCGTTTAGGTAGATGGCGATGGTCTGTTTGAGCTTCTCTATCTTGTCGATGTTTTGAGCATTTAGGTAGAGCGCTCTTTGGTTGTTAGCGGCTCTTCTGTTCATCTCCACCGTGTCTTTGAGGTACTTTTTATCATAGTAAAAGCTCTCATCAAAGAGGTGTGCGGTAGCGTGAAGCATATCTTTTTTGAGGTACATGTGACCAAGAAGCACACTTAGAGTCGGCTCTTTTGGAAACTTCAGTTTTGCCTCTTCAAGTAGCTCTATGGCTCTGTCGGTTTGGTTGGCACCGATGAGCATCTGAGCTAGAGCCGTGTACTCAGCAGCACTCACTCCCACCTTGCTCATGTAAACGCGAGCGGTATCGATAGCGGCTTGGTAGAGTTTGAGATCGGCAAAATAGTAAAACTTCTGTTTGAGAAGTGTGGCATCGTCAGGAAACTTCGATATGCCCGTGTTTAGCGCCTCAAAGGT
>CAZJRG010000071.1:0-8863 GCA_964548435.1 uncultured Sulfurimonas sp.
CAAACGCGATGATGTTTCCCATAAAAACTCCTAAGGATTTTTTCTGGGATTATACTGCGAGTGGAGTTAATGGAACTAGTTGTTGGCTAATATATGAAGTCTATTTATTATTTCATCTAATTTCTTACTAATGAGTGTCACCTCTTCTGAAATAGTATTTACTTTGTTTGCGTTTTTGCCTAATGAATCGGATGAATCAGAGATGGACTGAATGAGAACATTAGTCGTAGCGGTAGACTCCGCTAAACTTTTTTGCGTTCTTTCTGCAAGTTTACGTACCTCATCAGCAACAACTGCAAACCCGCGTCCATGCTCACCCGCACGAGCCGCTTCGATGGCTGCATTTAACGCGAGAAGATTTGTCTGTTCCGCAATGTCACCGATAGTGGAGAGAATGGTTTTTGTCTCGTTCGCGTTTACCACAAGAGTTTGCAGTCCTTCTACCATTTCGTTCTCTTTTTGAGAGATAGTATAAATTTTATCAACTGCTTCATGAATCATCTCTTTTAGTTCAACTTGTAAAATATTCGCAATGTCTCTAATTGTTTCAGTAGATTTATGTGATGCTTCTACAACTTGAAGTTTCGATTTTTCATCATTTTGTTGCATAGTTGCAAGAGCATCTCCTAAATGATTAATATTACTAAGAAGTTCTGCCATTTTTCCTTCAACATTAATGTTGCTTTTTTCCTCAAATTTTCCCTCAGAGAATTTTTGAAGCATGCTAATGGCGCTTTGTAGATTTTTTTCTGAAGCATTTATCATATTGTTAATGCTATTTTTTAAAACATGAACATAAGGCGTCTTCGTCTCGGCTTCAGCTCTACAAGAGTAGTGACCTTTGGCGACTTTGTCCGCTAGCAAAACCATCTCGCCAGCGACAAGGGTATCAGCCACAATTGATTTGTCATACTGTTTAAGTAGTTCATTAAGTTTTTGCTCAAGAGGATTTGTCGTTGCATGATTGAGATTGACTTTATTTCTTTCAAAACTCATAAGTTCAGAGATTTCATCAAGCAAGGCGGTGTTAAATCCGCACTCTTTTGTTATGAGTTCTCCTCCAAGAACCGCAAAAAAGGCAACTAAAGCCGCTGCCATGTGAAGGAGCGCGGAACTGCTAAGTGCTAAAGCGGCAAGTAAAATACCAAAGGTGACTATGTAAGTAATTATTTTTTGTGTTTTTGTCATAGTGGCTCCTATTGCATTGTTTTGTAGAGTTTTTCAACATCGGCTATCTCTTGCGCGGAAGGCTTGCGTCTACATGAGATGTAAGTGTTTCTTTTAGAGACCGAGTCATATTTTGGATAGACGGTTGCGTAGACCCAGTAGAAGCCATCGCCACCTTTGATGGCGTTTTTTACGTAGCCACTCCAAATTCTGTTGCTTTTTACCGTATCCCAGAGGTCTTTAAACGCCGCGCGAGGCATGTCTCTATGACGTACTACATTGTGTGGCTTTCCTACAAGCTCTTCAAGCGCGTAACCCGCAACTCTGCAAAAGTCATCATTTGCAAAAAGGATTATTCCTTTTTCATCCGTCTGTGATACTAAAAAATCATCATCTTTTAGAATGTATTCACTCATAACAACTTCCTATACTTTATTTAAATTTAATTATACCCCCCCCCTTTTAAGATTTATTGAATTTAAAAAGTATTACTTCAAGTGTGTTACTTTTGGTATCTTTTTGTATCAGTTGGTATAATGGCGTTTATGAAATATATAAAAGAACTTAATCAAGGTGTGAAGTATATGCTTCTTGCCTCTTTGACCTTCGCGTTTATGGGTGCGTTTGCCAAGCTCGCTTCAGAGACTCTTCCCTCCCTTGAGGTGGTTTTTTTTAGAAATCTTGCAGGGGTCATCATTATCCTCATTGCCATCATGAAAACGCCACTTGTACAAAAAGGTGGACGACCATTTTTACTCTTTTTTAGAGGTTTTATGGGCTTTGCAGCACTCCTTGCGTTTTTCTACAATATCGCACATATCTCACTAGGAGATGCCATGACATACTCAAAGACTTCACCTATTTTTACGGCGATCTTTGCGTTTGTGTTTTTAAAAGAGCGATTAGAGCTTCGAGCTTGGGTTGCGGTTTTTGTTGGATTTGTAGGTATTCTTTTCATAACGCAGCCCAGTGGCATAGGCTTTTCTAAGTATGATCTGCTTGGGATTTTTTCAGGTGTGGGTGCAGCGCTTGCCTACACATCGATTCGTGAACTAAAACTCCACTATGAGACACGCAGTATCGTGCTCTCCTTTATGCTTGTTGGTACCTTAGCGCCTTTGCTTCTTTTTGCAATCTCTGCGTTTTACACTCTTGAGTCGCTTGATTTTATGTTGAGTAAGTTTGTTGTGCCCGAGGGAGTTGTCTGGTTCTATCTTCTTGCCATGGGTGTTTTAGCGACCATCTCACAGGTGCTCATGACGAAGGCTTACAGCAGCACGAAGGCGGGCATTGTGGGTGCTGTCTCCTACACAAACATTCTCTTTGCCATTTTCGTGGGAGTTCTTTTGGGAGATGCACTCCCATCGATTGCCACGACTTTTGGAACAATTCTTATAGTCTTAGCCGGTATCTTAGTTGCTCGTGCTAAGTAGAGATTAACCCCCTTACGCTATAATCTCTCACTTTTTTTAAGGTAGATTATTATGAAAGCGATGAAACTTTTAGCGGGACCTTGTGTTATTGAGAGCGAGGCAAATATCTTTAAAATAGCCAAGGGTTTAGAGAAGTATCACAATGACTCTTCTATAGATTTCTATTTTAAATCGAGTTTTGACAAAGCCAACCGAACGTCCATAGAGTCGTTTCGCGGACTTGGTATGGAGGAGGGGCTCAGAATCCTTCAAAAGGTCAAAGATGATTTTGGCTACAAAGTGGTCACCGATGTGCATGAGAGTTATCAGCCGCCTATTGTCGCTGAGGTGGTCGATATGCTTCAGATTCCTGCGTTTTTATGTCGCCAGACGGATCTGCTTGTCGCGTGTGCCAAAACACCCCGTGAGGTAAACATTAAAAAAGGGCAGTTTTTAAGTGCGGACGCGATGAAGTATCCGCTTTTAAAAGTGCTTCAAACGCGAGGGTGCAAAGAGGCGACGTATGAAAATGCGCTCAAACACGGCGTTTATCTCTGCGAGAGAGGCAACTCCTTTGGCTATGGCAATATGGTAGTCGATATGCGAAACCTCGTCATAATGCGTGACTTCGCTCCTGTCATCTTTGATGCGACACACTCGGTGCAGATGCCAACAGCAGAGAATGGCAAAACAGGCGGAGACAGCTCCATGGTGCCACACTTGGCTAAAGCGGCTGCAGCTATTGGTGTAGATGGATTTTTCTTTGAGACACATTTTGATCCAAGCTGTGCTCTGAGTGATGGACCAAATATGCTGCGTTTAGAAGATTTAGAAAAACTAATACAAAAAATTAAAAAAATAAGAGAGATCTAATCTCTCTCTTTAGTCGCCACAGCGGCGTAAGCGAAGTAAAAGGGACTTGTTCCTTTTGCGGATAAATTAAATAAACAGGAGATATAAAACGATGAAGTTAATCGAGGGAAAATTAAAAGTAGTAAACGGCAAAAAAATTGCCATAGTAAGCACACGCTGGAATCACTTCATAGTAGATAGACTCGTAGAGGGTGCAAAAGATGCGTTTGAACGCCATGGCGGGAACAGTGAAGACTTGACACATGTACTTGTACCAGGGGCATTTGAGCTGCCGATGATTGTTGATCAGTTGTTGTCATCTGGAAAGTATGATGCTGTTTGTGCACTTGGAGCGGTTATTCGTGGGGCGACGCCTCACTTTGACTATGTCTCGGCTGAGGCGACAAAGGGAATAGCGACGATGAGCTTGAAGTACCAAAAACCAGTAAGCTTTGGACTTTTAACGACTGACACCATCGAGCAAGCTATAGAGAGAGCGGGAACAAAAGCCGGAAATAAAGGTTTTGAAGCGATGACTGTGGTTATCGAGATGCTTGACCTTTACGAGGCACTCTAATGGCGACGAGACACCATGCCCGTATGGCGGTTGTGAGTCTTCTCTACGCCTTTGACTTAGGAAATGGAAACACGGCGGAACACGCGGATGAGATACTAGAAGAGAAAAAAATCCGCAACAAACAAAAAGATTTTGCACTCACTCTTTATGATGGCGTTATGGCTCACATAGACGAGTGCGACAAGCTTATTATCGAGCACTTAAAAGAGTGGGATTTTGAACGCCTTGGAGCTATTGAGCGAGCAACCCTGCGTTTAGCAACCTATGAGATTTTATATGGCGAACTTGACTCGGCTGTGGTTATCAATGAGGCGGTAGAGATTACCAAGGCTTTTGGAACCGAGCAGTCGCCGAAGTTTATCAATGGCGTTTTAGACGCTATTTCAAAAGTAAAGTAGAGTAGATTTTTTTTATCTATTTAATTATCTTGCGTATACTCGCGGCGTTTAGGGATGAATTGTAAAGGATAGCCATGTTTAAAAGATTAAGCAAAGAAGAGGCTTTAGACCTCATAAGAAACGCCGACTTAAAAGAACTCGGACGAATGGCGACGGCTAGAAAAAAAGAGCTGCATCCAAAAGGGATAACGACTTTTGTCATTGACAGAAATATCAACTACACTAACATCTGCTGGGTCGATTGTAAGTTTTGTGCATTTTATCGACATGAAAAAGATGCCGATGCCTATGTGCTTACATTTGATGAGATAGATGCCAAAATAGAGGAGCTTTTGGAGATTGGCGGAACGCAGATTCTTTTTCAAGGGGGTGTGCATCCTAAGCTCAAAATAGAGTGGTATGAGGATTTGGTGGAACATATTCATACAAAGTACCCGACCATTACCATTCATGGATTCTCTTCTATAGAACTTGACTTCATCGCCAAGGTCTCGCGCATCACCATCCAAGAGGTGCTCTCGCGTTTAAAGGCAAAAGGGCTTGCTTCCATTCCAGGAGCAGGTGCTGAGATACTCTCAGATAGAGTGCGTGACATCATCGCACCTAAAAAAATAGACTCCGAAGTGTGGGTAGATGTTCACAGAGAGGCTCACAAGCTTGGCATCATGTCGACGGCGACGATGATGTATGGAACAGTTGAGAGTGATGAGGAGATTGTTAATCATCTTGAGATGATTCGTAAGCTTCAAGACGAAACAGGTGGATTTCGTGCCTTCATTATGTGGAGTTTTCAAGGGAAAAACACAGAACTTTTAAAACTCATCCCAGATATGGAAAAACCATCTTCAAACCGTTACTTGCGTCTTCTCGCTGTGGCAAGACTCTATCTTGACAATGTGCCAAATATTCAGAGTTCATGGGTAACGCAAGGACCTTACATCGGGCAGATGGCACTCCATTTTGGAGCCAATGATTTGGGTTCTACCATGATGGAAGAGAATGTTGTCAGCTCAGCAGGAGCAGCTTATAGAATGGCAAAAGATGAGATGGTGCATCTTATCCGTGACATAGGGGAGACTCCTGCGGTACGAAATACCGCTTATGAGACCTTAGAGATTTTTGGCGCATGAAATTTTTTATAATATTTTTTTTACTAGGACAGATACTGATGGCAGCAAAAATAGAGAAACTTGATCTACAAGGTGTAAGTGTTCCGCTTATTTATGAAGAGGAGCACCGACTCCCAATTACTACAACACAGATCATCTTTACTAACAGTGGAAGCATTAAAAACACCCAGATACCCGGTTTGGCAAGTTTTAGCGCGAAGCTGCTCAATGAAGGTACAAAAAAGATGGGTGCAACAGCGTTTGCGGAGGCACTCGAGTCAAAAGCTATTAGCATCTCTGCACATACAGGTGTGGAGACATTTGTCATAGAAGTGAGCGGACTCAAAGAGGAGTATGAACAGGGTATGGATTATCTTGAGATGTTGCTTCGCGATCCAAACTACTCTAACGAGACACTAGCAAAACTCAAAACTATGACACTGGGGAGTCTTTCACGTAAAGAGAGTGATTTTGATTACATCGCTGCAAATGAGCTTAAAAAGATACTTTTTGATGGTGGTGCGTTAGCACAGCCTGGTTCTGGAACAAAAGAGAGTGTAAGCGCCATGAAGCTCGCTGATGTAGAGAGTTTTATCAAAGAAAATCTTGTGAGCTCCAAGGCGATCGTTGTGGTTGGCGGAGATATCGATCTTGCGGTTGTAAAAAAAAGAGTCGCCGCACTTTTAGCACTTTTGCCAAAAGGCAAGGCTGAGGATGTAGCCTACTTTGATGTGCGCAAAACTCCTACTACCTCACTCATTAAAAAGGAGACAGAGCAGGCATATGTCTACTTTGGTGCGCCTTTTCATGTCAAAGAGAGCAGCGAAGATTTTTATAAAGCCAAAGTCGCTACCTTTATCTTAGGTACTGGTGGTTTTGGCTCGCGTTTGATGGAGGAGATACGGGTGAAACGCGGTCTTGCCTACTCGGCGTATGCACGCATAAACGCAAGCAAATCAAGTAACTATCTCACAGGGTATCTTCAGACAAAGCTTGAGTCTCAAGAGGAGGCACAAGCGACAGTCAAAGCGGTGATAGCCGCATTTGTAAAAGAGGGTGTGACGCAAGAGGAGCTGGAGCAGACGAAGAGGTTTTTACTTGGAAGTGAACCACTGCGTGTGGAGACTATGAGCCAGAGACTTAATCGAACTTTCATGGAGTTCTACAAAGGCTTAGCACTTGGCTCATCTGATGAGGAGCTCTCAAAGATCAAAGCACTTACTCTAGATGAACTCAATGCGTTTATTAAAGCACATAACGAAATTTTGGAGCTCAGCTTCGCTATTGTCACGAAATAATATTTCATTTTGCCATACTTCAAGATCTTTTGTGGCGTTTAGTGTAGAGTCTGTGTTCAAAAAGGGAAGATGATGCAACTCACAAAAGAGCAAGAGGCGAAGTTTAAAAAGCTTGGTATTAACAATCTTCTTGAACTTGCTCTTTTGATTCCACACTCTTACGAAGACCTGCGTTTACACTCCAAGCTTCAAACCCACAAAATGCAGCTCATAGATGCGACAGTCGAGTCTGTTTTTCGCGCTCCAAACTCCATACAAGTGACCTTTTTTGCACACAACCTTGGGCATAGTATCACGGGAGTCATCTTTCGTCCAAAACCCTATATGCTCCATCAGTTTCATGTAGGAGATAGGGATTACTACTATGGGATGGTTGAGTGTAAGATGGGGCAGTGCAGTATGAGTATGCCAAAAAAGGTCACAACTATTGGGAGCCTGAGTCCAAAATACAAAACGCCACTCAGAAGCGATGTGATGGCACGTCTTGTCGCGTCACTGCTTACGAAGGAGGCGCTTTTAGAGGAGGGTTTACCAAGCCAAATCGCTGATGAACTTTTGAAACTCCATTTTCCACAAGAAGAGCTTCTGCAGTCAAAGAGTTTGGGCGAAGATTCGCTTCGCACACTCAAGTACACAGAGCTTTTCTCCTACATGAAGATGCTCGCAGGTAAACGCAGGTACTTTGAGACCATTTGCACGAAAGATGCTGAGTATGAGAGCTGGAGCAAAAGACTCCCTTTCACGCTTACTGATGCACAGATAAACGCCATTGAAGAGATACGTGAAGATTTTTCTAAAAAGGTTGCTGCCAAACGCATGGTGGTTGGTGATGTTGGCAGTGGAAAAACAATGGTCATTTTAGCGAGTGCGTTTATGATCTATCCTCAGCGCTCTATATTGATGGCACCAACGACTATTCTTGCAAACCAGCTCTTTGAAGAGGCACAAAAGTATCTTCCTTGGATGAACATAGCTTTGGTGACAAACAAGAGTAAAAAAGAGGATTTGAGTCAGTATGAGTTTCTCATAGGAACACATGCACTCCTCTATAGAGAACTCCCAGAAGCAGCTTTAGTGATGGTGGATGAGCAGCACAGGTTTGGAACGCAGCAGCGAAACACTCTTGAAAAGCTTGTAGCCTCAAGAGATAAACGCCCGCACTTCATACAGTTTTCAGCCACTCCCATCCCTCGTACCCTTGCGATGATAGAGTCTGCACACATCGATGTAAGTCTCATCACAACCACACCTTTTACAAAAGACATAGACTCTAAAGTCATTCATAAGTCCGACTTTTCTGATCTACTTGTTCATATAAGGGCTGAGATAGCACGGGGCAATCAAGTGCTACTTGTCTATCCACTTGTTGAGCAGAGCGAGATGCTTAATTATCAAAGCATCGATGAAGCGCGGGGCTACTGGGAGAAGAACTTTTCAAATGTCTACGTGACTCATGGAAAAGATAAAGAAAAAGAGCAGGTCCTCCTTGACTTTCGTGAATCTGGTGACATTTTGATAGCGACAACTGTTGTGGAAGTTGGCATCTCGCTTCCAAGACTTACAACTGTCGTCATCGTAGGTGCCGAGCGTTTAGGGCTCTCAACACTGCATCAGCTTCGAGGAAGAGTCAGTAGAACGGGGCTCAAAGGTTACTGCTTTTTGTATACAAATCAAGATAAATCACCGCGTTTAGAGGAGTTTGTAAAAACAACCAACGGATTTGACATCGCAAATCTTGATCTACAGTTTCGTAAGAGCGGAGACCTGCTCAAAGGAGTCAATCAGAGTGGAAGCCAGTTTCGTTTTGTTGATTTTGCAGAGGATAGAGAGATAGTGGATCTGGTGAAGAGAGATTTGGGAATATAGGGATCGCGCAAAAGGAGTTGTTCCTTTTGCGGGACTATAAATTAGTACAACCCAAATTTCCCATCATTGCGTTTGTAAAGGACTCGCGTTTTGCCTTCGTGGTCTATGAAGATCTCAAAGTGTTTGTCCCCCTCTTTGAGGTCCGTGAGGACATCTTCGACTTCTCGCGGTTTGTAGAGTTCTA
>CAZJRG010000072.1:0-8739 GCA_964548435.1 uncultured Sulfurimonas sp.
CCAGAAGCCATGGGTCGTGTAAACCGTGGCTTTGTAAAGATCTAAAATGGAATCTCTATTGCTTAAACGCCATTAAACAGAAGAT
This sequence comes from uncultured Sulfurimonas sp., assembly GCA_964548435.1. Lineage (GTDB taxonomy): Bacteria > Campylobacterota > Campylobacteria > Campylobacterales > Sulfurimonadaceae > Sulfurimonas. Next base: position 86 of record CAZJRG010000072.1, read on the forward strand.
ATTCTGATACAATAAGCACCAAAAAAGGTTCTACTTGCATGTTTAGTTTTGTAAATCTGATTCAATCCATCTTAAATAAGCTCAAAAAGAACAAAGGTTTATGGTTTACCATCTTAACTTTTGCCTCTGTTGCGGGTGTTCTGCTTTCTATCACCCTTATGAATATGATGACTAATGATGTCGCAAAAAAAACCTATCTTGAAGTACACAGAGTCGATACAGTTCAACTCCAAAACACTCTTGATATGCACTACGACTCGCTACTCTCCATCGGTGGCGTTATAGCAATTCACCCAGACCTCATTGCAAATATTAAAACGCAGTCCGATACCTCCGTAAACGATTTGCTTAACATCACCAAACAGACTATAAACACAAGAGTAAACATAGATCCTATAGAGCTGAGCTACTATGCAAAAGAGTATAAAACTTCCAATGCATACAATGCTAACTATGCTGAACTAGTAATCTCTTCGCAAACATCTATAAGCGGAATAGTAGTAAACCCTTCAGGTGTACGCATGATCGCCATAACACCTGTAGTAGAAAATAACCAAACCATTGGTGCCATAGAGGTTTCACAGAGTTTAAGTGCTATCAAAAACACATTTGACAGACTCGGGAAAGAGTTTGTTTTCATTTTAGATAAATCACAACTCGTCTTTATAGACCTTGAAGCAAAACAGGGAATGATTCAAGACATAGACGAGCGCTACAAAATCTTTTTTCACGACTACAATCCTCAATTTTTCACCAATATCCGCAAGATCAACATAGAAGAGCTTGTGCAGACAAAGTATGCAGTTGATCAAAGCTACTACACAACAGTCGATGAGACTGTCGACATCAACGGTAAAAGCATAGGACTTTTCATAGTAGGTGAAGAGTCTAAAAGTGCAAACTCGTTTGTAAACATCACACAAAACCTCATTAGTTCTGTAACAACTGTTGCCCTTGGGCTAGTCATTTCGCTCATACTCTTTATGTTTTAGGACAGTTGCATGAAACGTTTAAAGATAATGAAGGCCTACGCGGTTTTATGGCTCTTCATTTACTTCCTTGTATACACAAATATTGAAGCTATGGCGACCTTTTTCTTCGCCACACTCACATTTAACCTTGCAGTTCTTACCGTTCTTGTCATCGGTATCATCGTCATCATGCGTGCAAGTATAGCCCTTGTAATGCTTGCTGGAACCTTTGGGATTTTAGCCTACAAAAAAGAGAACCTCAGTTTTTACCTTCAAGGTATCGAGAAGATCATGCCTGCAAACATCGCACACATGTTTAACTCACGTGCCGAAAAAGGGGTGTTACTCTTTACATCTGAAGAGTCACGTTCTGTTATTGAGTGGATTGATGAGAAGTTTTCAAACCAAAACCGCTACATAAACTACTTCATCGGAACATCTTTGATGATAGGACTTTTAGGGACGTTTACTGGTCTTTTGGTCTCCATCGATCAAATGGGTACGATCATTCTCTCTCTTACTGGCGACATCGATCTTGGTGCGGTTATTGGGAGCTTCTCTGGACCACTCAGCGGTATGGCCATAGGTTTTGGATCTTCACTCTTTGGAGTTGTATCTGCTATCATCTTGGGACTTATGGGCTACATTCTCAACAAAAACCAAGAGGCTCTCATCGAAGGGGTCGAGGATTGGCTTAAAGGGCGCATCATCGACTCTGGTGGTGTTGCTCCTGCAATGGGGGGTGCACCAAGTGGTGAAGCGCTTCCTGAACAGAGACACTCTTTTATGGATGTATTTATAGACAACATCTCAGCCCTCACTAAAGAGATGGCAAAAATTTCTATGACAAATGAACGTCTCCACTCCATCACTATCGCTTCAGTGCAACAAACGCGAGACGAACATGAGGTGAACTATGAGCTCTTTGAAGCGATGAGCAACTCTCTTGTAAGTATAGATACAAATGCTAAAATTCACACACAGGCACTTACCGAACGACTCAGCGGCATAGAAAATGTTATTGTAAATGGACAAAAAATTGCACTCGATGCTATTGAAGCGAGCATAGAGAAGCTCTCTCTTTCGATTTCGCAAACACTCGCACAAGGTAGCGACAAAACAGAGCTGCAAAATCAGCAGCTCATAGAGATACTCACAGCACTCGATACAAAACTACAAATGCAACTTCAGATACTTGCAAATCTTCAAACAGGGCAAGAGCAAGGTAATACGAAATTTGACGAGAGTCTCCAAAGACTCGAAGCCTTAAGCAGAGAACTCTCTGAGATAAACAGAGTCATCGAAGCAGGTCAAGATCTCGATAGAGAGCATTTTGAGGAGATGCTTGCATCACTCAAAGAGCTCACAAACCAACTTCAAGAGGAGATGAGGTTCATAGAGTCCTTAGAGAATTTGCAAAAAAGCCAAAACATCTCACTTGAAAACATAAATCAAACTACACTGCAAATGAACGAAAATTCCCTTGGACTTTTAGAGCAAAACAGAGAGATGCAGCAGAGTCTCTTGCTTGAGCGAGAAAATGCAACTGCGCTTATAAGTCAAAAACTAGAAGCACTCCAAGATCTTCTTTCGACTCATGCACAAAGATATGAAACAGAGCTCTCTATACAAGATGAATCTAATGAGCTTCTCAAAAGACACCAAGAGATACTAGAGCTCATCGTAGGTAAAAATGATGAGCACCTCGGTGAACTCAAACGTATCTCCTCCCTACAAAGTATGCCAAACGGCGAAATCAAAGCCTCATTTGATACACAAGAGAGCGGGAGAGGGCCTAAAAACTTCTTCTCAAGACTTTTTAAGTAGGCACATAGATGGCAAAAAGATGTCCTGAAGATTTCAACCCTTGGCCACCATTTGTTGATATCTTTGCTTCTGTTATCTTGGTTATGCTGCTCTTTTTGCTCATTACCATCGTTAATATCGGCTACTATGCACAGTTTAAGTTCAAAACATCTTACACGGCAAGTGTTACTACAAAACAGCCTGTTGTGTCTGAGGAGCAGAGCAAGGTGACTACCACCCAGGTGGAGTGTGTTCCAACACCAAAAGCCCCAGATGACATTCCTGATGCGGAGGCAATCTCTTTTCACAAGATACTCACACCTGCATTTGAAGGAGCAAAAGACTCCCTTTTTAGCGGTGGAACTGCTGAAGGAAATGCCATCAGCTATGCTTCAAACAAGAATCCAAAAGAGTTTACAAATCAAAACGCCATCAAAAAAGAGCTTATGCTTACTGTGGCGTTTACCGACAAAGAGATATTTTTAAACTCCTCCATCAAAAGCAAAATCAAACTCTTCGTAGCTGATATTAACCGTCGCTCAAAACGTGCGGTTTTCACCATTTATGTAAGTGATCCAAAAAACATCATAAGCTCAACACTTGCAAAACAGGTCTCGCTTGGTCGTGTACTCAATGTTAAAAGTCTCATCAAGCATGCCAACATAGAGCTAAGCAATATAAAAATGAATCTTCAGGAGGCACAAGAGTCAAGTAATGCCTTTGGAGACATTATCATCAAGGCGCATATACCATGAAAACCCTCAAAATCCTTCTCTCGCTCATCTGTACATCAGCACTCTTTGGACTCGATACAAACGCTACAAAGGCTCTTTCGCTTGAAAAAGACCCACTTTTTAGTTCACAGCGAACAACTGGACTGAGTCTCCATGATGCTATCAACAAAGCCATACTCTCCTCACCAAAGATAAACGCAGCCAAGGAGCTTGTTATCCAAGATAAGATGAAAGTTGAAGAGACATTTGCAGATCATCTTCCTGTTGTAAATCTCTCTGGAGATGCAGGTGTTGAAGCAAGGGATATCCGTTTTACAGAACAATCAGCCGCACTCACACAGCATCAAAGATACGACAAAAATGACCTCTATCTCACCATAACACAAAATCTCTGGAACGGAGGAGCTATAGAGCAGAGTGTAGATGCAAAAGAGGCCTCCCTCAAAGCTTCCATATTAGACTTTAGAGATAAGCTAGAAGCTTTAGTTGTTGAGAGTGCAACAGCATACTTTGAACTAGTTTATAGTGAAATCTCACTCAAAATTGCCCAGAAAAATATGCAAAACTATGAAAAAATCCTTAAAATTGTAGATGCCAAAGAGCGAAGCGGTGCGGCGACAAAAGGGGATGTTAACTTCATCAAAGCCAATGTGGACAATGCAAAAACAGAGTATGTTCAAAAGCAGAAGGCACTGAGTGATGCACATGCGAAGTACAACTATCTATTACAGATAAAAGATACAAGCGAACTCCCTTTTGAAGTGAGTGCACCTCTCTACACTACGGATCTAAACAGCTCTCTTGAAGATGCACAGAAGTTTAATGCAAAGCTACAACGCCAAAAAGCATACATTGATGCTACTCGTATGAGTTTTCTTGCTAGCTCAGGTAATTTTCATCCCAAAGTAGATCTAAGCCTCAACGGTGAGAGCCGTTATGACTATGAGCTCAAGCTTGGTAAACGCGAGAAAGCAAATGCACTCGTGACATTTAACTACAACCTTTACAAAGGGGGTAAAGACGAAGCAGCTGCAGTGCGACTTCTCTCAGCGATGCAAGAGCAGATTTATATGCATCAAGAGGTAGAACGCAACCTTGTTTTTGACATCAATGTTCTCAATCAATCAGTCTCATCACTCAGCCAATCTCTCGCCCTGACAGAAAAAGAGGTGCTCGCAGCGCGTGAAGTAGTAGATAGTTACTGGATCTCTTTTCAGCATGGTACACAAGATCTTCAAGCACTGCAACTTGCCCAGAGAAACCTTAGCCGTGCAGAACAGGACTATGCTACCTATAAAAAAGATCTCATCATAGACAACTTTGAGTTGATGCGCCAAAGTGGTGTTTTACTAAAGTTTTTAGAAATTGCCTTTAGTAATGATCCAGATGTTTATGAAGAGGGGAGAGATATATTTTACAAATACTATGAGCTTGACTACTAAGGAGGTCACCCATGAGCCAAAACATACTCTTCGTCTCGGTGGAGATCCCGCGTGTTATCACCAAAGGCGATCTTGAAAAAGAGTTTCCAGGGCTTTTGCTCACCACCATAGAGAAATCTTTTGTAGGTGAAATCACAAACGACAAGTTTATCTTCACCACCTCGTTTGGGGTCATCACCTTTTGCAACTTTAGCCACGACGAAATCAAGTCATTTTTAGAGCGTCTAAACATCAAAGAGGCGCAACACTACCAAACCGCACTCATCAACCAAGACTATCCTATGGTGATTGATGCTGCGTTTGGCAAGCCACTCATAGACACGCACACCATCAAGTATGACAAGTTTAACAAGTCCGTCGCGTCCATCATCTCGCTCGTGCTTTCGCAAAGCGTGGGGCTTGAGATACGTGAACGCTCACTCGAAAAAAAGATGCAAGAGAGCAAAAACCTCTATGAGAAGATAGAAAACGTCAAAGCCAGCGATAGAAAAAACCTCATGAACTTCGCAAGCCACATCGCAAAAGAGCGCTTTGAGATACTGAGCCAGCTCTTTTTGCTCGATAAACCCGACATAATCTGGGATGATTTTGAGCTCGAATCTCTCTACAACCAGCTCGCCCTCCAGTTAGAGCTCAAGTCGCGTTTTGACGTCATAGAGTACAAAATCTCGTTTCTTAAAGAGTCTGTGGCATTTATAACCGATAGAGTCAATCAAAAATCGAGCGAGTTTTTAGAGTGGATCATCATCTGGCTCATCGCCATCGAGATACTTTTCTCCACCTATGAGTACATCGTAAAGCCCTATCTCTAAGGCTTGATGGGTTTTAGAAGAGGTAGTTAAGTCCGAAGTAAAATTCGTTTGTTTCCAAAGCAAAAGTTGCACTGTTTGCATCATCTGTAAATTCTTGAAGATTTCCACTTCTTGAACGAAACGCAGCTTCCAGTCCAACTCCATAGGAGGACTCAACCATCGCTCCTACTTGATACCCATACTGTATATAGTTTTGAGTTCCACTAACCGTCATAGCTGGTGGCAATAGGTCTAGCTCACCAAGGGTTAAATTGCTTGAGTTATAACCAACCGCTACACCAAATAGTCCGCGAATGCTCCAGCTCTTTGCTTCACTCATATAAAACACAGGTGTGTAATCAGCATTGAACTCATACACTTTGCCATCTACTGCATAACGATTGTTTGCTTCATCATTTTGTTCAAAACTATTGTAACGACCATAAACACGAGCATAGTAAAACTGATATCCAACCTTAAAAGAGTGATTATTCAGATCTTTTTCGCTTGTATAATCTCTAAATGGCATACTTCCACCGCTCTGATACTCAATTTTTGATGCTGTGTTGCCCATATCCACCCCCACAAAAAACCCACTCTGTTCTATCTCCGCATTTAAAAGTGTGGCAGTGAGTAGTGTTAGTGCTATTGTTTTTCTCATTTTATTGCTCCCTGAGTGCATTTTTTTGTATATCTTTGAGTGGTTTGAGCAGATACTCCATCACCGTTTTCTTGCCTGTGAGAATGTTGATGTCCGCACTCATTCCTGGCAAAACTGGCTCCGTGGCGGAGAATGACGCCTCTTTTGTCTCGATGTTGACCTCGTAGTAGCTCATCCCTTTCTCGTCCGTAAAACTATCTGGTGAGATAGCAATAAGCGTACCCTCCAAAGAGCCATAACGGGAGTAATCAAACGCAGAGATGCTCACACTTGCCTTTTGTCCAACCCAAACGCGGGCACGATCAGAGGTTTTAATACGCCCAAGTATCATAAGTGATTCTCCCATAGGAGTGATCTCCACCACAGGATCTCCCGCTTTGACAATTCCCCCAACCGTGTTAAAGTATATCTTCTTAATGGTTCCATCCACTGGAGATGTGATGGTTTTACGTACCTCTCGATCACTATTTGCTTCACTGCGTTTAGAGAGTTTTGCGATGTTTATACGCACCTCTTGAAGCTCTTCTAACTCTTTTGCATGCTCTTTTGACTTGAAGTTCGCATACTTTTTGCGAGCCTCCTCAAGCTCGTTACGCACTATGGGAATACTCTGCTCTAAGGAGTCACGCTCTGTTATGAAACTCTGTTTTTTAGCAAGTTCAGCCAAATACATCTGACGTGAAGAGGCTCCTTGTTTTACGAGCGACTCTTGAATGGCAACATTTTCCGTTGCGATGGCGAGCTCGGTCTGAAGGTTTTGGAGCTTGCCGCTCATCTCTTTAATCTCAAACTCCTTTTTACTCACTGTCTCTTGTAAAATGGCAAGCTCTTCAAGAAAAGAACGTCTGGAAACTTCAAAGATTTTTAGCTCATTTTCAATGATGTGAGGGATCTGCGTCTGCTCTTGAGGCTCAAACGCCACACTCGCGGCTTCCTCTATCTGGGCTTGCAAACGTTTCTCTTTTGCATAGAGAGAGGCAAGCTCTATGGCTTTTTCTTCAGTATCTGAGAGGAAAAAGGCCTGTGATAACTTAAAGAGTGGTGCATCTTTTTTGACCTGTTCCCCCTCGCTCACAAATATCTCCTCGATGATCCCGCCTTCTAGATGCTGGATGATCTTTGTTTTGCCCGATGGAATGACGCTTCCCTCTCCATGTACCGACTCATCGACCTCGGTAAAACTCGCCCAGAGTATAAAGATAAAACTCAGCACCATAATAGGCCATGAAACATATCTATGGTTCCATTTTGTCTCAAAATCGACGATGCTATTCACCCTTGCCTCCTTGAAGTTTGGCTAAGATAAGATCTCTTGGACCATCGGCGACTATCTTGCCATCACTCACCACGATCACACGATCCACAAGCTTAAGTGCTGAGAAACGATGGGTGATGAGCAGCAGTGTTTTGTTCTCCACCAGCGGAGCAATCTTAGCGATGACTGCGTTTTCAAGTCCGATGTCAAGTCCTGTCGTCGGCTCATCGAGGATGAGAATGCTTGGCTCGTTCACAAGAGCGCGAGCGAGTGCTACGAGGTGTTTTTGCCCGCTTGAGAGTCGCTCTCCATTCTCTCCTATTTGCATATTTTCACCCATTCCACCTCGCTTGATGAGCTCTTCAAGCCCTGTAAGCGCTATGAGTCTTGCAAGTGCATCTTTGCTTATGGCACGTGAGAGTGCTATGTTTTCGCCTATGGTACCTGCGAACATATAAGGGTCTTGCGGCATCACACCGATCTTTTGACGAAGCTCCACTGGATGAAGCGTCTCGCTTGCCACCCCATCAAGATAGAGTGTGCCGCTTGTCGGGGTGTCCAAAAGGGCTACGAGTCTACCTATGGTGCTCTTTCCCGCTCCCGTCTGACCGATGATGCCCACCTTTTCTCCAGCGTTTATCTTGAGGTTTACGTTTTGAAGCGAAGGGTATCTGCTCCCCTCATAAAAGTAACTCACATCTCGGAACTCTATCTCCCCTTTGAGCTCACCAAGACCGATTTGTGTCTCTTCGTTTACCTCTCGAGGAAGGTGCCAAAACTCGTTGATAGACTCCAAAGAGTCGCGCATCTTTTTATAGCTCAAAAGAATGTTTGAGAGACTCACTATGGGTACCATGGCACGAGAAGCCAAAATGGTGATGGCGATGAGTCCACCAATGCTGAGCGTTTGTGCATGGATCTCGTAAACGCCAAGGCTCACCACCAAAAGAGTGACAAGCTGGATAATCATATAGGAGCTGTTGGCGGTAAAGTG
>CAZJRG010000073.1:0-8720 GCA_964548435.1 uncultured Sulfurimonas sp.
AAATAGGAGTGTGCTAGAGAAGCTTGAAGGAGTGTAACAGACACCTTCAAGCTCTCTATCATCGTCGCTAATGATGGCTATGCGCTCACACTCAGGAGGCAGAGCCTTTGCACGGTGGTGCGTCGGGGAAAATATCATAAAATGCTGCCACTGATAAAAAAGTAATAGCAAAATTAAAATCGTTATGAAAATAAAAAGCAGATAAAACAACACCTATCTCCTTAAATGATTATGCTAAAGCAGCTCCCCTGCCCCAGCTCACTTTGAAGCGCTATCTCTCCTCCATGAAGTGCTATGATTTTTGCACTCAAGTAGAGTCCCAAACCAGTGCCACTCACTTTTGCCTCATAGCTATTTTTGACTTGTGCGAAGGGTTTAAAGAGCTCCTCTTGACGAGTTTTATCTATGCCGATTCCTGTATCACAGACAGAGAGAGTAAGCTTGCCATTTTGCTCTTTTAACGCTACACGAATCTCTCCTGCGTTTGGTGTAAACTTTACTGCGTTTGAGAGTAAATTGAGCAGAGCCTGTCCAAAAAGCTGTCTATCGATAAGGAGTCTCAGCGAGAAGATATTTTTATGCAGAAGAATACTCTTCTCTTTTATCTGAGGTTCCACTAACACAAGCATCTCCTCAATGAGTGTTGCTATGTCGGTGCTCTCAAGATTGAGCTCCATCTTACCTGACTCTATTTTTGAAAAGTTTAAAATTGTGTTGATAAGTCTTAAGAGATTGTTTCCAGCGATATTTATCTTCTCTACAAAGGGTCTAATCTTGGCATCAAGCCCCGCTTGCTTCTCCAAAATCTGCGAAAAACCGATTATGGCATTAAGAGGTGTTCGCAGTTCGTGAGACATATTTGCAAAAAAAGCATCCTTTGATTTGTTAGCAGTTTGTGCCTCTATAAGTGCCTGCTGAAGCTCTAATGTACGATCTTTGATGCGCTCTTCTAAAACCTTTGTCTGGTTGAGTACATACTGTTCATTATCAGATTTTATAGTCTCATACCAGAGCAAAACAAAGGTGAGCATAATAAGATTGGCTATAAATATGGTGAAATCTAGAGGTGAAAATGCAAAAAAGTCACTATATATATAGAGCGCACAGAGTGTCAAAATAAGTGCAACGAACCAATAGACTCCCTCTTTTTTATTGAGCATGAAAAACATAATCGCCACTATCATACTAAACCACATTACATTGCTTTGGCTTTGCGGAACTGAGTGGAGCAGCCATATAGCAATGCTAAATCCACCCAAAAGAACACCGCGTGCTACTCTGTAGTAATGAGCCTTGGCTTGACGAAGTAGATAGACGCCAAAGAGCACAACAACTAGAAAAATCAAATCCGCAATAACTTGCGTATAGTTTGCTTGAAAATAGCGAATAAACACCATAACAAAAACTACGCTTGAAGCCAAGCAGATAAGCAGCATAAGTGTTTGAAACTTATACATTAAAAGTCTTTCACTCTCATCAAAACTATGACCAGCATTTAAAAAATGCTTTAAATATTTAATCATCTTCTTTGATAACATCACAACTCCAAGTCGGTAAAAAGAGTCTAAAGCAGCTTCCTTGACCCTCTTTACTCTCTACACTTATGTCGCCCCCATGGAGCTGGAGTATCTTTTTGGTGATGTAGAGCCCCAAACCTGTACCATCAACGGCTGCACGCGCACTATTGTGGAGTTTTGAAAATGGTTTAAAAAGATGCTCTATTTCACTCGCAGCTATCCCTACACCCGAGTCACAAACCTCAATAACAAACTGCTTCTCTTGCATAAATGAGCGCACAGCTATCGCTCCATAACGAGGGGTGTATTTTAGAGCATTTGAGAGCACATTGAGGAGTGCTTGACCTAAGAGGGCAACATCTGCAAAGAGCTCTTCATCATGAAGATCAAGGGAGAGTGTGAGTGACTTCTCTTCTAAACGCTTCTCTACAAGATCCAGCTGCTCTTGTAGCAGTGAACGCAGATAGATACGCTCAGGATTGAGCCGCATCTGCTGCGACTCAATGGTGGCAAAATTGAGCAGTGTGTTGATGGAGCGCAGCAGACTATTGCCAGAGATGTGAATCTTCTCAACATAAGTACTCACCTTTGAGGAGAGATCATTTTGACGAATAAGGATCTGAGAAAAACCTATGATGGCGTTAAGTGGCGTTCGTAACTCATGCGACATAGTGGCAAAAAACGCAGCCTTGGCTTTTTGTGCACTTTTTGTCTCCTCAAGTGCTTCAGCCAAACGCTGTGTGCGCTCCTCTACTTTAGCTTCTAAGAGTCGATTTGCTTCAAAAAGCTCAAGACTTTTAACCTCCAAAAGTCGCTCTGCCTCTTTACGTGCAGCTCGCTCACGATCAAAGCGTTTTTGCCAAACATTTTGCTCCATTAGCGTTTTTTGACCTCAAGACGCACTGTGCCACTCTCTTCTAAAACACTTACCTCTAAGGCTTCATTGTAGTAGTTTCCAGCCCCTAAAATAAGCCCTTTTGCAAGGTGTTGCAGAGACTTTTTAGAGTGGTACTCCAGAGTTATAAAATCCTCTTTTGACTCCAAAGTGACAAAACTTGGTAGCTCAGCATCAGGATAGAGCTTATGCACCTCTGGGTGAATGATGCTATCGATCTGATTGACCACATCCATGGCACTGCTAAAACGATCCATATAAGGATATATCTTTGCAAGACATCCAAAGAGATGAAAACCATACATCTCTAAAAGTTCATGCAGCTCTTTTGATTCTCTTTCACAGAGTGCCACAAGAAGTGCCACCATCTCCTCAAATGGGTAGTTTCCCGCTTGCATGTAAACGCCATCAACTCCACTCTTCTCTATGATCTCATCAAGGGCATCAAAGCCAAACTTCTCCTCTACAAACTCTACAAACTCTGTAAAAACAACACCTTTCATACTCCATCCTTTTTCATTTTTTCTATGGATTGGAGGAGCATTTTTGCCTCTAAGTCCATCTCAAGAGCCAAAGCATACGCTGCATTTACACTCTCCTCGTCAAATATATCTTGGGTATTTATAAGATCGACCAAGATACGCAGTATCTGCTGAGATGGCGTTTGCGGCTCTGCCACCCCTGCGATAAGCTCCACAAACTCATCACTAAAGAGCCAGCTTTTAAAGAGTTTTGCTGCTGCTTCATAACTTGAGAGCAAAAAAAGCTCTCGCTCCGCACCACACACACCACTCCTCTCAATAAGCAAAACAAACTCCTCTATGGAACCACTTTTTACTATTTCATTTGCGAGAATGATCTTTCCGCTCTCCATCAAAAATGCTGCAGAAGAGAGATTGGCATGATCAAATTGTGACTCTTTGAGCCAAAGTGTCGCTAGTTTAGAGCGTAGTATCGAGATCTTATCGAAGAGATCGATATTTATGCCGTATGGTGAGAGATCTATGGGAAAAGATTTTTTAAGCACCGAAGCAAGTACGATGCCTCGAATTATAGTTGAGCCCAGAAGCATCACGGCATGGTTTACCGAAGTGACTTTGCGACTCAAACCATAGTGTGCCGAGTTTACAAGCTTAAGAATGTTTGCACTCAGAATTGGCTCTTTCTCTAGAAGCTCCACAAGCATCGCTGCGTTTATGCTCTCTTTGGCATAGAGTTTTTGTATCTTCTCTACCGAAGCTGGAAGATTTGCAAAAGAGTCTGGAATGGTGAGTCGACTCAAGCGAGTGCTCCGCTAATGACATCACAAATGACCGCGGCATTTTTTTTGTTAAATACACCGACGATATTTGAAGACTCTTCAAGATGCTCTACAATCTTAATGTCATCTTCTGCAGAGATAATATATACTGGAACAAAAATCTCATTTATCTCCATAAACGCAAGGACATCAGAGCTGATTCCATCAACCAAAAAGAAGTCTAAAATCACCTTGTCAAACTGCTCAACCATGAGAAGATCTTTAGCCTTTTCGATTGAATTTGTCACTGTGATATTAAACGAGAGGTTGAGCTTATCGACTAAAATATTGACATACTCTTCACTATCTTCAACTATGAGAAGTCTTGGAGCACTCTCATCATGGCTTGGATAGAGATCTATCTTAGTCAGATCATGCATAATCGGTATGGCAATATGAAATGTACTTCCCTGACCAAGCTCACTCTCTACCCAGATGCGCCCGCCATGAAGATCTTCGACGATACGCTTGGTGATAACTAGACCAAGTCCAGTCCCTTTTGAAGCCGACTGAAGATGGTTATCTACCTGTGTAAATGGTGTAAAAAGTTTAGAGAGCGACTCCCCAGACATTCCCACACCATTATCACTGATAGAGAGAACATACTCACTTTTTTCATTGTCAAAATCTATAGAGAGATCTACTTTTCCACCCTCTTGTGTAAACTTAATGGCGTTTGATAGGATGTTGATGAGTACCTGTTTAATGAGCTGTGCATCAAGGTAGAGCACCAAAGAGATGTCTGTTGGAAGACCAAGAGCTATATTTTTTTTCTCAGCTAGAGGCGAGATAATGATGGAGACCTCACGTACGATGTCTGTTAAGAAACTCATTGATGGATGGTAAGAGACCTTCCCAGCTTCGAGTTTTGCAAAATCCAAAATTGTATTGACAAGATTTAAGAGATTGTTCCCTGCTACTGAGATCTTCTCGATATATGGGCGCATATTGGCGGGGATCTCAGGACGCACTTGTAAAATCTGCGAAAAACCTATGATGGCGTTTAATGGAGTTCTAAGCTCATGCGACATATTTGCCAAGAAGATGTCTTTAGAACGATTTGCAGTCTCGGCTCTATCGGCTAAAACTGTAAGTGCGTGCTCTTTTTCACGATTTATAAGCGTAATTTTTAAAATCTCTAAAAATATTGAGAGCACATCATATATAAACGCCTTGTATGGGAGTTTTTTGAGTGTGAGTGTTATGTAGATGGTGCTGTTGTTAAATGAGATCATATGCGATACATCGCCTTTGTGTGTTGGCTCTTTCTCGCTCACTACAATGGAGTCAATCGCCCATGCAAGAGAGTTTTTCAGAGACTTATCGATTAGATTTGTCACAAATTCGATCATCTTGTTAGGGTGTGCAAAAGGGATGAACTTCGCCTCATAAAGAATGTGACTATATTTTTGAATAAAACGCATACCAGAGTTGACAGTCAAAAATGTAAGTGGAGCACTGTTTTCAAAAGGCTTAGATATATACTCAAAAAGTGCTGTTGATATCTCAGAGATGCGTGCCAAATTTTGAGCTTGAGACTCTTTTGGCTCAGCTGCATCGATTGAGTCGTAAAGTTTTTTTACTGCATCATGATACATTTTATGCCATGTGTCTATCTGATCTATATCTAAGGTGAACTCTTCAACTTCCGTAAAAAAAGATTTTATGTTGGCGAGTTCTGCGTTAAAAGAGCAACTCTCAACCTCTCTTGATGGAAGAACTTTTGTATCATAGGGAGCAGATAATCTCTCATCTTCCCATGCGAGTTGCAGCGCATTGTTTTTGTTGGAGTGTATGGAGAGTATCTCAAAAAGAGACTCCAAAGCCTGTATGAGGCTATTTTTTTTCGGAGCCGAAACCACTGCAATAGTTCGAGCATAGTGATCTTGAACAACAAACTCTGCAATATGTAAAAACTTCATTATAACTCTGAGATGTTTCTGTAAGTGAGCGTTCACAGAAGCAATGTCTATGATGGTCTGCGTAGTGATCTCAAAGACTGAAGCGATGATGTAAGGATTTATTTTTATAGGAGAAGCCTCATGTGCTTTTGCGATACTACTGAGTAGTTTCTCATCAAAATTATCATTAAACAGCGAAGTCAAAAACTGCATTCGCATACGTTTTAAACGCGGTAATTCGGTAGGATTTATGAGATGTTTGAACTCAGGATTTGTCAAAAAGTAGTCATAAAAACGTTCAACGATGACGGATGCTAGCGACTCAATATAAAGCCCTACCTCTTTGCGTTCTTCTAAAGTTTTTTGATCAATGTTGAAGCTTTTTATTATGTTTGCTAAGTGTTGCTGTGGCATTATTTTTACTCTTCTTTTTACTGTTTTAGATAACTATCTAAGATCTTCTCTAACTCGCCAATATCTATGGGCTTAGAGACATAGCCATCAAAACCCGCTAAAAGAAGATTTTCTCTGTCGCCTTGAATGGCAAACGCAGTAACCGCTACAGTTGGAGTAGAGAGTTGTAGCTCCTCTTTTATCTTTTTTACGAGTCCATACCCATCCATGACAGGCATGTTAACATCACTCAAAATGAGATCAAAGGCTCGCTCTTGAAGTATCTCATACCCGATCTGACCATTCTGCGCAGTCTCTATCTCTACATCTGGATAAAAAATCTTTATCATCTCTTCGAGCACGATGAGATTAAACGCCTCATCCTCTACTAGTAAAATCTTCATCTATACTCCTCTAAAATATTCATAATATGTGGCGTTTCATCTTCATCTGGATACGCCTTTTGTATCTCTAAAAATGCTTCAATATTTTCTATAAACAGTTTTAAAAGTGCTGGATCAAAATGCTTTGCACTCCCCTCTTGAAGTATCTCCAGAGTCTTCTCAAGTGTAAACGCAGCCTTATAGACTCTCTTTGATGAGAGTGCGTCAAATACATCGGCTATAGCAACAATGCGTGCTGCTATGTCAATCTGCTCACCTTTGAGCCCTTTTGGATAACCACTCCCATCAAACTTTTCATGATGCTGCTCTGCAATAATGCACCCAAGCTTAATAACCGGATACTCCTCATTATCAGCCAACATCAAAGCACCAATGGAGGTGTGCTGTTTCATCATTAAAAACTCACGTTCATCAAGTTTTCCAGGTTTGAGTAGTATGGCATCAGGAATTCCTATCTTGCCAATATCATGAAGCGGCGAGGCATATAGGAGTATCTCCTCCTCCTCTGGAGTCATTCCCCAAAGTCTTCCTAAAAGTGCAGAGTAACGACTCATGCGTTTAATGTGCATACCTGTCTCTAAGTCTCTGTACTCACTCGCCCTACCTAAACGCAGAGATATCTCATACTCCGCGGCTTTTGCTTTTGTGAGTGCCGACTGGAGCTCATTTGTTCTTTTTGCTACGAGCGCATCAAGGTTTGCGTTCATTCCTTGAAGCTCTAGCTGTGCATGGCGAAGGGAGGCTTGGTTGAAGGTACGAAGCTTGAGCTCCTCGACATCTACAGGCTTGCTTAAAAAATCATTTGCTCCCAAAGAGAGTGCACGATGCTTCTCCTCAGAGTTTGCAGTTACAACGATGACAGGAATTTTAGAGAGCCTTGCATCGCTTTTTATCTTTACAAGTGCCTCAATCCCATCCATCACAGGCATTCTAAGATCAAGTAAAATCACATCGGGCTCTTCTTGCTCTAACTTCTCAAGAGCGTCTAAACCGTTGACTGCCTTGCTCAAAAGAACATACGGCGCATCTAAAAATGCCAACTCTATGAGATCAAGGTTAAAAGGCTCATCATCTACCGCCAAAACTTTTACTATTTTCATTTGTACTCTTCGTTTTTGATCTTTTAACGATTATAGTTCAACATCCATTAAACCAATCTCAAACTTTATCTAAAACAAATTTATATCGTGTTAAAATCCGTTTTCAAATTTTACTGCAAGGTCGCCTCATGTCTTTAGAAAGTGCTCTATTCTCCCCACAGAACACTTTAGAGGCTTCTACCAAACTTCGTCTTGCCAAAAAGATTTTCGAGCACTCCCACGAAGGGCTCATCATCACCTCTGCCCAAAACAAAATCATCGATCTAAACGCAGCAGTGATGCAGATCACAGAGTACACAACAGAGGATCTCTTAGATAAAAATCCAAAAATTCTCAGCTCAGGAAAAAATAGTGCTGCGTTTTATGAAGCGATGTGGCAGAGTATCAAAAGAGATGGCTACTGGAGCGGCGAACTATGGAACCGTAAAAAGTCTGGCAAAGCATATTTGCAAATGCTCACTATCGCCGCGGTCTACGGTGAGAATGGAGCGGTTTCACACTATGTTGGAATCTTTAGCGATGTGACTATGCTCAAAGAGCATGAGCGAGATCTTGCGTATATCACCCACTATGACTCACTCACAGGGTTGCCAAATCGTCTTTTGCTTCAAGAGCGACTTAGCCAAGCTATGGCACAGACTCGCCAAGAGAAGAAGAGTATGGCAGTTGTCTATCTTGATTTTGATGGTTTTAGAGAGATAAATGAGCACTATGGACACGATGCTGGAGACGCACTTTTGTGTGAACTCTCTTTAGAGATGCAAAAAGTTTTAAAACACAGCGACACACTCGCAAGAATCGGGGGTGATGAGTTTATCGCTGTTATAAAAAACCTTGCGACACAAGAGGAGTCTCTTAGCATCTTAGATGCACTTCTTAGAGGTGTTGCAAAACCGATCACACTTGATGGAAACTGCGTGCAACTCTCAGCAAGCTTAGGTGTCACCTTTTTTAGTGCTCAAGATGACATGGATGCCGAAGGGCTTATCCGCTTTGCCGATCAAGCGATGTATCAGGCAAAAGTGAGTGGAAAAAATCGCTATCACATCTTTGATCCAGTAGCAGATGCCACCATGCGTATTCACCACAAAAAAGTAGATGCCATAGAACAAGCACTACAAAATGGAGAGTTTGTGCTCTACTATCAGCCTAAAATAAATATGCACTCAGGAAAAATCACAGGATTTGAAGCACTTATTCGTTGGAATCA
>CAZJRG010000074.1:0-8660 GCA_964548435.1 uncultured Sulfurimonas sp.
TTCTCTTCTTGGTCCCTTTTGCAGGACTCTTTAATCGTTTTAGTGGAGCTATCTCTACAGGGAGCCGTTTTGAGGGGATCGGTTGTGCTTGCGAGATGGGAGCACCGCGTTATTGGACTCTTCTTGTTTTGGCACTCTTAGTCTCTTTGTCGGCACAGTTTTTGGCGACACATATTTCACTTTTTGATGCAACAACACAGAGCGTTCTTTTTGCGACACTCTTTGGTGTTGTTGGCTCATTTACACGTTTAAGAGAGCTCAGCGGTGCGAACAAACTCGCGACCACCATGCTCTATCTACTCATTGTGCTCATTGGATCGAGTACAGAGTTTGGGAGTATGAGTGGCTTGCTTTGGTATATTTTGATAGGGTTTTTCATCTTGTCTGTGCATGCGTTTGTGATGGTGGCGGGTGCAAAGATCTTGCATCTCGATCTCTTTAGCATTGGTGTTGCTTCGTTGGCAAACATTGGGGGTGCAGCATCGGCACCGCTTCTAGCCGCTGCTTATAGTCGAGATCTTGTAGGTGTGGGTGTAGTCATGGCTATTTTGGGCTATCTTGTTGGGACACTTGGTGGGCTTGTTGTGGGAAATATTTTAGTATGGATAGCAAAATGAAGATTGAAAAAATGGAGATTTCACAGGAGTACATAGCACTCAAAACAGCTTTTGTTACGGCACTTCGTCGTGTAGAGAGTGTCGAGTTTGTGCGAGTTGTTTTATGGAGCGATACGGGTGCTTCTGGCGTGGGAGAGGCTCCTGCTACGGTTGCGATTACGGGCGAGGATTGTCAAATAATCATAAACTCTCTGCGTTTGATTGAGCCAAAAATTTTAGATAAAACCCCACAAGAGGCTCTGGAGATACTCCATCAAAGTAGTATCGGTTCGAGTGCTAAAGCTGCGCTCGATATAGCACTTGTGACACTCTTAGCAGAGCAAAATAGTATGAGTCTGGGTGAGTATTTGGGACTCAAAGAGGTCTCAAGCATAGAGTGCGATATCACCATTAGTTTGGGTGAGAGTAAAAAAATGCTACACGATGCAGCAGTTGCATTTGCATCTGGCATAAAACTGCTCAAGATAAAATTGGGTTCAGATATAGCCCATGCGATAGAAGTTACAAATCTTTTAACGCAGGAGCTTAGAGGTGCATCGCTGCTCATCGATGCAAATCAGGCTTGGTCACTTGAGTCTACACTCCAATACTTGCAAAACGTAGAGATACGAAACATCGCCCTTATTGAGCAGCCTGTTATCGCTTCAGATTTAGATGCTCTCAAAAAAATAACGCAAAGCACTAACATTCCCATTTTGGCTGATGAGGCTGCGTTTACACTCGAAGATGTTCAAAAAATCATAAAAACCCAAAGTGCAAATATGATAAACATAAAGCTTATGAAGTGTGGGGGAGTGAGTAAGGCTGTAGAGATTTTGGAGTATGCTAGAGCAGAGGGTGTGAGATGTATGTTGGGTTCGATGCTTGAGGGACCTTACTCCATAAACGCAGCACTCTATTTGGCATTTGTTTATAGAGATGTCATTAAGTTTGTGGATCTTGACAGTCCGCTACTCTACAAAGAGATCCCTTCTGGTTTAGATTTTTTCTATGAGGCTTCAACTATTTCGCTCAAGCCTTCTCTTGCCTTAGCTAAATAATAGAGCCAGTAGTACCCAATGGCTCCACTGAGCAATGAGGCACATAAAATACCCACTTTGGCTTGGAAGATGAGTGCTGCATTGCCTAAAAATGCCAGTTCAGCAACAAAGATACTCATAGTAAATCCAATGCCACCCAAAAACGCAACACCAAAGAGCTGTGCCATAGTGGAGTTGTGCGGGAGCTGTGCGATTTTGAGTTTTATGGCAAGCCACGAGACTCCGCCAATGCCTAGAACCTTTCCAAAGAGGAGTCCCAAGATAATTCCAAAAGAGACACTCTCAAAAAGTGTGCTGCCAATGGAGCTAAAATCTATGGCAATCCCCGCGTTTGCTAGTGCAAAAAGGGGAATGACCACTAAGCTCACAGGCAGATGCAGATCATGTTCAAGCTTTGCTGAGGGGGAGCTGACCGCATCTATTTTATCTTTAAGGTTTTGCAGCAATGCTTTTTGTTTTTCGTGGAGCATATGGTCTGTGCTTACAGGGTAGCAGTCGTACTCATCGAGAAGATTTTTCGTGTGTTGGGTGAAGTCGACGGGAGTGTAATGGGGTTTGGATGGAATTGCCATAGCAGCTATCACTCCAGCGATGGTGGCGTGGACACCTGAGTCGAGCATAAAGAGCCACATGATAAAACCAACGACAAAGTAGACTAAAATGTTGCGGATGCCAAATCTGTTAAACGCCACTAAGATCAAAAACGCGATACCTGCATAGAGGAGTGAGGAGAGATGAATCTCTGCGGTGTAAAAAAGAGCGATTACCAAAACAGCTCCAAGGTCGTCGACGATGGCAAGGGCAACTAAAAAGGTGACCAGCGCTGATGAGACCCGTCTACCCAAAAGCACAAGTGCGGAGATGGCAAACGCAATGTCCGTTGCCATAGGAATTCCCCATCCGTTGCTCGCCTCACCATGAGGGTTGAGTGTTATGTAGATGAGTGCGGGAAACGCCATTCCACCTATGGCAGCAAGGATTGGAAGGATAGCTATTTTAATGTTTGAAAGCTCACCTACGAGTATCTCGCGTTTGATCTCAAGCCCAATGATAAAAAAGAAAATTGCCATTAGCCCATCATTTATCCAGTGATGGAGTGAGTGTGAGAGTTCAAATGAACCCACTTTTATGGAGAGAATGGTGTGAAAAAAGTGTACATAATCTTCAGTGAATGCACTGTTGGCTAAAAAAAGTGCGATGATGGTCATGCTCATCAAAATAATACCTGTGGTCGTTTGTGCATGGATGAAGTGTTCAAAAGGCGTATAGACTTTGTTAAAAGCTTTCTCCCAAGGGGCATAGAGTTTCATTTTTATTTCCTTTTTTATTTATTCAAAAACGACTTGGTTTTTTCCTTGCGACTTTGCTTGATAGAGCATCAAGTCAGCACTTGCGATACTCTCTTCAAGTGTCCCATCTTCATAAATCGTTGCTCCTACGGAGATTGTTACATGAAGTTTTGTTTTTTTTGCGATTTCAAACTCAAACGCAGCTACTTCATTTTTGATACGTTCTAGTATCTCTGGCGCACTGTATCGGTTAATATTTTTAAGGACGATACAAAACTCTTCACCCCCAAAACGTGCCACTATATCTCTGTGGCTTGTTGAGGTACGTAGTATCTCAGAGAGTGTTACAATGACTCTGTCACCTGCATCATGTCCATAGGTGTCGTTGATGTTTTTAAAGTTGTCAATGTCGATCATGGCAAGAGCAAAATGTTCATGGCTATGCTCGAGAGTCTCCATGTAGCTACTCATTGCATCATAAAAATATCTTCTGTTGTAGAGCCCTGTGAGATAGTCTCGATTGGCATGATTGGTTACCTCTTGGATGTTTTCAAGGGCTTCTATGGAGTTGTTGATGCGACAGGAGAACTCCTCTTTGGAGAAAGGTTTTTTGATGTAGTCATTTGCCCCTTGTTTTAAAAAAAGAGCATTTATCTCCTCGTCTTGGTTTGAAGAGAGTGCTAAGATGGAGATCTCTGATTTTTGGTATTTTTTACGAATCTCGTAGGTAAGTTCTAGTCCATTCATCACGGGCATATTGTAGTCTGTAAGGACGAGTGAGATGTTTGGGTGCATATCAAGCATCGCGAGTGCCTCTTCCCCGTGTGCTACACTAATGACTTCAAAGAAGAGATTGGAGAGCATTTGCGAGAGCTGTTTGCGAAAGACTACAGAGTCATCTACGACGAGGACTTTGTGTTTTTTGTTTTTTTGCATTCGCTCTATAGTGTGAATGATGTAGTTGACATCGTTCATTCCACCTTTGTTAACATAGTCAATGATATTTTTTTGGAGGATTTTACGGCGAAACTCTTTGTCAATGTTGGCACTCAGAACTAACACAGGCAGATCTTTGCTCAAAACAAAGTCAACCACTTCGCCATTTGGTGCATCGGGTAGGTTGATGTCTAAAAGAGTGAGAAAATAGCTGTAACGCTTAACAAAAAGCTTCGTCTCAAGGAGAGAGTAAGCGATGTCAACGGTGACATTTAAGGCACTTTCGAGTTTTTTTGCTAGCAGTTTTGCTAGAGTTTTGTTATCTTCAACTATAAGTATTCTATCGTTCATTTTTGGCTCCAAAAGTCTCTTTTTATTATACAGTGATTAATCTGAAATTATAGTTACAGGGGCTATTATTCGCTCATGAATTATCTGGCACAGACACTCCAAAAGCTCCAAAACAAAACCAATGTTTTTCTCACAGGTGGTGCTGGAGTGGGTAAAACAATGCTCACCCGCTCCATCATAGAAGAGTATGAACGCGAAGCAAAAAAAGTAGCCAAACTCGCTTCGACTGGTATGGCAGCGACACTCATCTCTGGACAGACACTTCACAGTTTTTTTGATTTAGGCATCGCAAATGATCTCAATGAACTGCGTTTAAATGCCAAATATGAGATCAGTAAAAGGTGTAAAAAAGTGGTCGCATCGATGTCACTCGTTGTTATAGATGAGATATCTATGGTGAGTGCATCTCTTTTTGAGATGATAGCACTGCGTTTAAAGCAGGCTGAGTTTAGTGGTGTGTTGCTGGTTGTGGGTGACTTTTTACAGCTCCCTCCTGTCGTAAGAGGTGGTGCAGAAATGGCATTTGCATTTAGCGCTGAAGCTTGGAGAGAGTTCGCTTTTGAAGAGCTTCTGCTGACACACATCTATCGTACGGACGATACTCGTTTTATCGAGCTACTCCATCAGGTGCGTTTTGGTTATGTGGATGAAGCACTCCATAATCATCTCAATGAGTTCATCAAACCTCTGCCGAGTGATCTTCGAGAGTCTACATTTTTATTTGGTAAAAATAGCTCTGCAGAGACGCACAACAAGACACAGCTTGACTTTTTAGAAGGGGAACTTCTATCTCAAGAGGCACAGATTATCAGACATTCGAAAGAGGTTTCGGATGCACAGATCGATCGTTTTATGTTAGATGCACGTATAGAGAGGGTTTTTGAGTTTAAGATCGGTGCTCCAGTGCTTTTTACGCGAAATGCTTGGAACTATTTTAATGGTGAACGCGGTGTGATTATAAATGCAGATACAAGCTACATCTATGTGCAAAAGAGCGATACGAAGGTGGTAAAACTTGAGAGAATTGCACAGAGTAAAAAGGTCTGGAAAGAGCAGGTAACGCCTAGTGGCGTAGAGATGGTTGAAGAGACCCTTTTGAGTGTCTATCAGTTTCCTATTAGACTTGCCTTTGCCATTACGATTCATAAATCTCAAGGGATGAGTATAGAAGATCTTATCATCGAGACAAACGAGATCTTTGCACCTTCACAATTTTATGTGGCACTCTCAAGAAGTTCCAATCCCCAGCGTTTGACACTCATCGCACCTAAGTGCCAGTGGTATGAGCTCATCTATGTCCATCCTCATGCTTTGGCGTTTGTTCAAAAGTAGAGTATAATCGCACAAAATCAGAAAAAGGAGTATCTATGAGAGGCATTTTTTTAGCTCTTTTAGTCGCGTTTGGTGTTTTGGGATGTGGTGCAAAACACAATCCAAACGGAAGTTATGAGCGAGCAAATATTGAAAATCAAAAAGCTTTAGAGAGTTTAGATAGAGAGTAGTTTTTTGCAGTAAACGCAGTGTATAATCACTGCGTTTGTGTAGAGCAAAGGATTAAAGTTTTCCTTCGTTTTTCGCTAAGTATTCAGCAACACCTTCAGTTGTAGCTTTCATACCTTCGTCACCTTTTTGCCAACCAGCAGCACACACTTCACCATGCTCATCTGTAAACTGCATAGCGTCTACCATACGGATCATCTCATCGATGTTACGTCCAAGTGGTAAGTCGTTTACTACTGCGTGACGAACGATTCCTTTACCATCGATAAGGAAAGAACCACGAAGTGCAACTGATTCGCCAAAAAGTACATCGTAATCTTTAGAGATCTGTTTTGTAAGGTCAGCTACAAGTGGGTAACCAACACGTCCGATTCCACCTTTATTGATTGGAGTCTCTCTCCATGCGAAGTGAGAAAATTGACTATCAACAGATACACCAATAACATTTACACCACGATCTTTAAACTCTTTGAGTCTGTGGTCAAACGCGATAAGTTCTGATGGACATACGAATGTAAAGTCAAGTGGATAGAAGAAAAGAACCGTTCCTTTTGGACCCATGTTTTCTGAGAGTTTGAAATTGTCAACGATTGAACCATCGCCTAAAACTGTTGTTGCGCTAAAGTCTGGAGCTGGATTTGTAACGAGCATCTATTTTCCTTTGTGTTGTTTTTTGTGGCGGTAGTGTAACAGAAGATTATTAACATTTTCTCTAGCCAAAATGTATAGATGAATTGTTTAAGGATAATTTTTATCTTTAAGATTTTAATTCTCGCTCTATGAGTGCAACATGCTTCTTAAACGCTATGACTCGATAGTGGGAGCGTTTTCGAAGATGAACTCATCTTCTTAATCGGCTTTTGCATAAAGAGGTTGTTTGGATAAAAGATAGTGTTTCCCTCTTCGTCTCTAATCTCAATTTGAAAAAGCGAGATCTCAACAATCTCACCCTCGACAGAGTTATCACCATCTATTACTTTTATTTGGTCGCCTACGCGTGAAGCAAAAGTAAAAAATATAATGATGCTCGATGTTACATTGCTTAAAATAGACCACTGCGCAAAGAGCGCCACACCAATAACAGCAAAGATGGATGAAGCAAAAATAAGAATAGCACCAAGATTTACACTCCAAATAAGCGCTAGTAAAAAGAGTGCGATCACATAAACAAGAAAAGAGAATGTTTTGTCAACATAGTATATGCGTTTATCATTTATGTTTTTGAATTTTCCTACTTTATTGAGAAAAAAGCTAATAATTTTTAGAGTAGCAAATGTGGCAATAATCAGGAGCATGCTGAGTGATAGTTCAGTATTCATAAGAAGCACCTTTAATGTTAGAATGTAGAATTATATCTACATTGTATGTTAAATATTCGACTAACAAAGAGTAGGGTATACTTCCCGCGATTTATGGAGCAAGACTCTGTATCTCAATAAGGAAAATCGATGACAAAAGAGTACATTTTTACTTCGGAGTCTGTAACAGAGGGGCATCCTGACAAGATGGCTGATCAGATCAGTGATGCAATTCTGGATTATATTATTGAACATGACCCAAAGGCGCGCGTGGCGTGTGAAACTTTGGTATCAAATGGTTTTTGTGTAATTGCAGGCGAATTGAAGACTACGGCGTACGCCCCTATGCAAGAGATTGCAAGACAGGTTATTCAAGAGATAGGTTACACGGATGCAACATATGGTTTTGATCATAGAGCTGCTGCGGTACTCAACGGAATAGGTGAGCAGTCACCTGACATTAACCAAGGTGTTGATCAAGAAGATGGTCAAATTGGTGCAGGTGATCAAGGACTTATGTTTGGGTATGCATGTCGTGAGACAGATGTGCTTATGCCACTTCCTATTCACTTGGCACACCGCTTAACGCAGCGTTTGGCACTTGTACGCAAAGAGGGTATAGTTCCTTACCTGCGCCCAGATGGGAAGGCTCAAATAAGTGTTCGCTATGTGGATGATAAGCCCGTTGCGGTTGAGACAGTTGTCATCTCAACACAGCATGCTCCAGAGGTTTCACAAGAGCAGATTCATAAAGATATGATCGAAGAGGTCATTAAAGTTGTTATTCCAGCAGAGATGATGAACGAAAAGACTGTTTTTCACATCAATCCAACAGGAAAGTTCGTAATTGGCGGTCCACAAGGTGACGCTGGTCTTACAGGACGTAAAATCATAGTAGATACTTACGGTGGAAGCTGTCCACATGGAGGCGGGGCATTTAGCGGTAAAGATCCAACCAAGGTTGATCGTTCAGCTGCGTATGCTGCTCGCCATGTGGCAAAAAATCTTGTAGCCTCAGGTGCTTGTGACAAAGCAACTATTCAAGTTGCATATGCAATCGGTGTTGTTCAACCTGTTTCTATCATGGTAGATACACACGGTACAGGTAGAGTTGAAGAGAGCAAGATTGAACAGTGTGTTAAAGAGCTCTTTGATCTCTCACCTGCTGGTATTATCAAATCTCTTGATTTGCTTAAGCCAATATATAGAAAAACTGCAGCATATGGACACTTTGGACGTGAAGAAGATGGTTTTACATGGGAAAAAACCAACCGAGCCGAAGAGATAAAAGCATATCTTTCTCTTTAGAAATTTGTTACAAAATGTGACAAGGGGATAGAGCTATCCCCTTGAATTGCCACTTTTATAGTGTTACGATATCACCATATTTTCTTCTTCTATGCTACATTTTAGCTACATTTAAAATTCTTCGTTGTATAGTTACCAAATTAAAATTAGGAGAAAGTAATGGCAGTAATTATTAATGATACATGTATTAACTGTGGTGCATGTATTGACGAGTGCCCAGTTGAGGCTATAGTTGACGAGGACGATAATCCAGAGGGAGAGGACATTTATTACGTATATGGTGATAAATGTGTTGAGTGTGTTGGTCACCATGATGAGCCA
>CAZJRG010000075.1:0-8615 GCA_964548435.1 uncultured Sulfurimonas sp.
TTATTTTTATCATAGCTGATTCTGGAATTTACAGAAATTATTTTACACTACCGAAGTATTGAGATTTATAAGTAATTTGAGGTGTGCAAGAAAAAAAAGTTATCTTTAAAAGGTGCTTTAAAGTCCATAAAATAGGGCTTCGTGGTGGACGAGGAGAGATTCGAACTCTCGGTACAGTTACCCGTACGCATCCTTAGCAGGGATGTGGTTTCGGCCACTCACCCACTCGTCCATTTGAAGAGTGTGATTATAATGAGATATTTATAACACTTAGCTTAAAATGATGCCAAAAAACAAGGATTTTGCATAGTGAAGCTGCTTTTTTTTATGGTGTATCTATTTGCTTCAGCTGCATTTAGCTTGACAAATAGTAGCGTTTACCCTCACTTCTCATCAGATGAGCTTACTACTCTCAAAGCAAAAGATCGCAGAGCCTACGCAAGAGTGCTCGACTACCAAATGCAGCTCGAAAAACTCACCAAACTTTCACAAGACAAACAACTCGCAAGAGTCAATCTCTACCTCAACGGTCTACTTTCACAGCATGATGTCATCACAAACGCCACTCCTGAACAGTGGGCGACACCAAAAGAGTTTTTGCTAGCTGGGTTTGGGGATTGTGAGGATTACGCTCTTATCAAATACTACTCGCTCATTAGAGTCGGTTTTGATGAAAGAAAGCTCTTTTTGCTCATTGTC
The DNA here is from genome assembly GCA_964548435.1 of uncultured Sulfurimonas sp. Taxonomy (GTDB): domain Bacteria; phylum Campylobacterota; class Campylobacteria; order Campylobacterales; family Sulfurimonadaceae; genus Sulfurimonas. Next base: position 700 of record CAZJRG010000075.1, read on the forward strand.
AAGGAGAAGTTTAGAGGAGGTGATCACATGGTTTTAGCTTACTTTGACACGAAAAACATAGCACCGCTCATCTTAGATAATCTCAGTTTTAAAATACTGCGTTTAGACAAAAGAGTCGACCTTGAAGCTCAGTTTTTCATCAACACAAGTGGTGTTTACACCTCAAACTCAACATTTGTGCTTAAAAAAATAGCTAAAGAGTACACTGCGTTTAATGAGATCCAAAAAAGAGTCTCAAAAAACCGCTAAAACTGCTCTAAAATCTTAGCAACCACTTCAGAAGGGTTTTTGGCTTCATAGATAGGACGTCCTACAACGATGAAGTCTACAAATGCACTCTTTGCAAATGCCACGTCAGCCACACGCTGCTGATCACCCGCATCTTCGCCAAAAGGACGAATACCTGGAGTAAGCGTCATGAACGCACTTGAGGTAATGTTTTTAATAGAAGCACTCTCAAAAGCCGAACAGACAACACCATCGAGTCCGCTATTCATAGCATCTTTGGCAAATTGGTCCGCTTTTGAAGCGATATCGCTCTCGTAAACGCGACCAAACTCCTCCTCATTAAACGAAGTGAGTGCAGTCACTGCCAATACTATGGGACGATTTTCATACTTCGCAAGTCTCTCCATGACAGTTCTCATCGCACGCTCTCCAGCACTCGCATGGAGATTAAACATATCTACACCAAGCCCCATGATCGACTCTGCGGCGTCCGCCATTGTGTTTGGTATGTCATAGAGTTTGAGGTCTAGGAAGATTTTGAAGTTTGGGTTGATGCACTTTATGGCGTTTAAAAACTTCTCTCCATCGCGTATATAGGTGCGAAGCCCTACTTTTAGCCAGACATTGTGTTCTTTGATTTTATTGACAAGATCAAGGTTCTCTTGTGCAGTAGGTAGATCAAGGGCAACGCATAATTCCATAAGTTTTCTCTCTTAAAAAAAGTTATGCAATTATAGCACCACTATGGTGGTAAAGGGCTGAATTACCCCTTTACCATCGCTTCGATTTTTGCAACTACTGAAGGATCTTCAAGCGTTGAGATATCTTGCGTGATCGCCTCGCCTTTTGCGATAGAGCGAAGAACTCTGCGCATGATTTTTCCACTTCTTGTTTTTGGAAGCCCTGGAGCAAAGACCATATCATCACAAACAGCGATGTTTCCTATCTCTTTTTTGATGATGTTGTTGATGGCTTTGACCTCTTCTACCTCATCTGCTACACCCTTGTCAGTCTTGAGTACGATGTAAGCAAAGATGCCCTCGCCTTTGAGTTCGTGTGGTTTTCCGACAACTGCCACTTCGGCTACGTTTGGATGTTTTTTGATAGCCGCTTCGACTTCAGCCGTTCCCATTCTGTGACCGCTTACATTGATGACATCATCAGTTCGCCCTGTAATTGTGATGTAGCCATCCTCATCGTAACGAGCACCATCACCTGTGAAGTAGACTGGTTTTCCATCTTTTTTCACATCGCCATAGTAAGATTTTACATAACGCTCTTTATCTCCCCAAACGCCGCGAATCTGTGAAGGCCAAGGGCGTGTGACACACATATAACCCGTCTCACCTACCTCGGCTCTCTCCCCCGTAGCAGGGTCTAGAACTTCAGCCATGATTCCTGGAAGCGGAAGCGTTGCACATGCTGGTTTAATAGGTGTTGCCCCTGGAAGAGGCGATACTATGTGTCCACCCGTTTCAGTCTGCCAGTAAGTGTCCACGATAGCACACTTAGAGCTTCCCACCTCCTCGTAGTACCATTTCCATGCTGGAGGGTCTATCGGCTCACCTACGGTTCCAAGCACTTTGAGTGAAGAGAGGTCATATTTTGCCGGCTCGTCTTTGCCATCTTTGTGTAAAACGCGGATAGCCGTAGGTGCTGTGTAGAACTGGTTTACTTTATGGTTTTCCACCATTGCCCAAGGACGTCCCGCATCTGGGAACGTGATAACACCCTCAAACATCAGTGTCGTCGCACCCATAGCAAGTGGACCGTACACGATGTAAGTATGCCCCGTGATCCACCCGATGTCAGCCGTACACCAGTATGTGTCGTTCTCTTTGACATCAAAAACCCACTCCATCGTCATCTGCGCCCAGAGTATGTACCCAGCAGAGTTGTGTTGTACCCCTTTTGGTTTTCCGGTTGAACCTGAAGTGTAGAGTAAGAAAAGCGGGTCTTCACTCTCCATCACTTCGGCTTCGCATTTTGCTGATTTGTTTTTAATGAGTTCATTGTAAGAGTAGTCACGTCCTGCTACCCAAGTAACCTCTTCGTTGTTTCTCTCGACTACAAGCACTTTTTCAACTGGTGTTTTGCCTTCTATGGCTGCATCTACTACGGGTTTTAGCATATACGGTTTTGTTTTTCTGTAAGCACCATCAGCTGTGATGATTACTTTTGCCTGTGCGTCTTCGATACGGTCTTTGAGTGCTTCACTAGAAAAACCACCAAAGACGATGGAGTGAATCGCCCCGATTCTCGCACATGCAAGCATCGCGTAAGCCGCTTCAGGAATCATCGGCATATAGATAACAACACGGTCACCTTTTTTGACACCAAAATCCTCTTTGAGAAGGTTTGCCATTTTATTTACATTTTTGTAGAGATCAAGATAAGTTATAGTCTGCACATCGCCACGGTCACCCTCAAAGATGATAGCGGCTTTGTTTTTACGGCTCTCCAAATGACGGTCTATACACTGTGCTGCAACATTAAGTTTTCCGCCATCAAACCACTTCACAAAAGGTGCTTCGCTCTCATCAAGCACTTTTGTAAATGGCTCGATCCAGTCAATCTTCTCTTGTGCCATTTTGCCCCAGTACCCCTCATAGTCCTCATGAGCCAATGTTTGAAGCTCTTTGTACTCACACATATTTTTAATTCTAGCGTTTTTCGCAAACGCTCTGTTTGGGTGAAAAATTGGTTTTATTTCTGTGTTTGTTTGTGTTTCTGACATTTTGTTTTCCTTGTATTCAATTTTGAGTTCAATTTTAACCGCTAAAGGAACAAGTCCCTTTAGCTACGCTTGCGCCGCTTCTATGCTAAAGCATGATGCAGAAAAAAACTAAATTTTTTTCTGCGAGGCGACTAAAGATAATTTAACCGCTAAAGAGTTTAGATTTTAGCGTTTCTTATTTTAAATCCCGCGTTTATTCGCAGTTTTAGACCTAAATAGTATGCATAAGTAATAGCGCGTTTGAGCAGATAGGCTTTGTATCCACTCACTTTTATGAAGCCAAAGAGCTCACCCACCGCATACTTGCCACCAAGAGCGACAAAAACACCCATGACACTCGCATCAAAAGGCTTTGGCTCTCTACCTTGCAGTCTTGCTTTGAGCGCATCGGCAACATACTCGGCACTTCGCTCCGCGATCTGTGCGGTCGGTGGCAAGAGTGCACCTTTTTTGTCTCGAATCTCGATGCAGTCACCTATGGCAAAGGCGTCTTTATGCACACCGATGTTGAGTGTCTCATCTACGATGAGCTGCGAGAGTCGGTTCTTCTCACAACTTATGGCTTCACTCAGAGGTGCGGCTTTTATGCCCCCTGTGAAGATCATAAAGTGGTGCGAGAGTTCCGTGCCATCTTTAAAGTAGATAGTATCTTCACTCACCTTGCTTATAAAGGCGTTTGTGAGGATGTTGACTCCAAGTTTGAGCAATCTCTTCGTGGTGTTTTTGATAACAAAGTTGCTACTTCCAGGCAAAATAGTCTGGCTCGCATCGATGAGATGAATCTGAATATCTTTAGCACGCTCACCAAGGGTGCGTCTATACTCTTTTATGACAAACGCCATCTCAGCAGCTACTTCAACACCACTAAGCCCCGCACCACCAATGGCGATGTTGATGGACTCTTTACTCTGTGTTTGTGTCAATTTTTCGTAAAGCACCGCTTCAAAACGCTTCTTGAAGTTGTATGCTTTACTTAAAAACTTCACACCATAGCTATTTTCACGAAGTCCCTCAATAAACGAGAAGAAGTTTGTACGCGCTCCAATAGCGACAACCACGTAGTCATAGCTTATCTCGCTTGTAATGCCATGAATGAGCTTTTTATCGAAGTCAATGCCGCACACCTCCATCTGTAAAAATGTGACATTTAAAAAGCCATCACACCAGCTTTTAAGATCAAGCGCGATGTCATAAGCATCACTCTTTGCAGCGATGTAAGAGTATGCTTCTGTCTGCAAGTAGTGATAAGGGTTGATGTCTAAGAGTGTGATCTGCACACCATCAACATCTCGCATAGACTCTATAAAACGCAGTCCTCCATATCCACCGCCAATAACTACAACTCTTTTCATTTACGTCCTCCTTGGAGTTTAAGAAATATCATAGCACTCATCACAGCATCATTGACTGCGTTATGTGCCCCCATATTTGGAATGTCATACTTTTTGAGCATCGTATCAAAACGCAGGTCGATGTTTCCTTGTGGAATGGTCGTAATTTGAGCATCATAGTAGAGTTCAGAGATCTCTATGGTTTTGTTTGGCAGTTTGATTCCCAGTAGGGGCAAAATGTATCTGTTTACCATCGCGATGTCAAACTCAAGATAGTAACCAACAAGCACCCTCCCCTCAATAAATTTTAAAAATTCCATCATAGCCTCATTCGCACTCCTTGCATGTTCTAAATCACATGGTCTTATTTTATGTATCTCAATGCTCTTGGCACTGATTGTTTTTTCGTTTTTAATGAAAATCTCAAATGTTTGAGATGTAAGTATCTTGTTGCCTTTAATCTTCACCGCTCCTATGGAGAGGATCTCGTCGCTTTTTGTGTTGAGCCCTGTGGTCTCTGTGTCAAAGACCACATACTCATCTTCAATATCCTCAAACAAAAATGCAAATGCTTTGTCTTTAAGCTTTGCCATTGCGCGCTCGCGTTTGAGTCTTCTGAAGTAAGAAAATATCACAGAACCATCTCCAGATGGTAATAAAAACTAACAAACTTTTTAAATTTGTTGACGATTTTAAAGCTGTCTTTTAAGAGATCGCGCTGGTTTTTTGGCAGTGATCGTGGATCGATATAGTTGCTATCAAGTGCATCTTTTGCTTCAAGCATCGCACGCAGTCGTATGGAAGAGAGCGTATCAAAACACTCTATGAGCTCCGCGGCGAACTCCTTGTCTATGACATTGAGATTGTTAAGCATCTTGATGCGCTCTATGGTATTTGTCTGCTCTATCTTATACTCCAGCGACAAAACACGTACACCGTGAACGAGTGCAAAGATGCCCCCTTTTTTGAGGTCAAGCTTGTTGGCGTGAGAGCGTTCAAGTGCGAAGCCTCCAAAGAGCGAGAGAGGTGTCTCAAAACTCAGCACCGCTTTTGCCGCGTGTGCGAGTACATCTTTTCTGGCGTCAAATCCGCTAAAGAGCTGCTCTTTGAGTGTTGTTAAAAGTGCTTTATCGCCAGCGATCGCCACCGCATCCATAAAGATGCTCATCTGGGTGAGCACGCTCTCATCCATGGTGCTTCGCCACGAATCTATGAGCGATTTATAGCCACTAGTGTTTTGACGCCACAATGCATTGCTCACCATCACGTCACCCTTGCATTTTGGATATCCAAGCTCCAAAAGAGCTGCATTTAGCTCCATCATAGGCTCTGTATAGAGTGATGCATCGACACCATCGGCGATGATGAGGGCATTGTCTTGATCGCTCTTCACACTCTGCTCGCCTCTTCCCTCGCTCCCCATCACGATGAGTGCTGCACTCTCTTGAAGCTCTTTTGGAACGTACATCGCGTAGAGTTTGGCGTACATCTTTTCGTTGAGTGTGGAGAGAAGTTTGGTGATATAACGAACCTTGACTCCCTTGGCGTGAAGCGTGACGATGAGATTTTGTAGATCGTCTTGCACCATAGAGAGCTCTTGGAGTGTAGTGGCCTTGTCTATCTGCACGGCTATGAGATGGGAGTGGTTTGCAAAGTAGGAGAGAAGATCGAGCTGCTCTAAGATACCCACGACTCTCCCCTCCTCTTTGACCACCAAACGCTTCACGCTCTTTTGGGTCATAAGCAGCAGCGCATTAAACAAAAAGTCACTCTTCTCAATGCTAACAATACCGCGAGTCGCGATGCTTCCTATATGTGCCTCTTTGCTCACATCACCCAAGAGCAGATTGTTTATGAGGTTTGAATCAGTCACGATGGAGAACTCCGCGTTTGCATTTTGTACCACGATGACACGTGCTTTGAAGCTCTGCATCTTCTGGAGCGACTCTAAGATGGAGAGTTTCTCATCGACGACGCAGGCGTTGTGCAGATAGATGTCGCTGACTCTTGAGACGAGAAACGGCGTAAGTTCACTCTGCGTTTCAAACTCTTTTATCTGCTGATGACGTGAGACAAAGTCTTGGAGAAAAAAGCCCTGAATCTTTTTGTTTTGCATCAGATCTAAAAAGTCATCTTTTTTGATCTCGTAACAGATGAGATCTTCACTCACCACAAACTTACTCTGCGTTTTTTCGTAGATAAGAGCGTCGGCATCGAAGCTGTCACCTTCACCATAAACATTGTGAAGCTCGTTATCTATGTACTCGTTTACCGAGCCTTTGATGATGATGTAAAACGCGATAGAGGGAATAGTTTTTGAGAGCAGAAGGGTATCTTTAGTGTAGTAGGCTATGTCGATTTTTTGCATGAGGTTATCTAGTTCTACCGAACTAAGTAAGCCAAAGGGGTGAATGGACTCGATGAGTTTTCGCTGATCTAACAGGCTCAAATTAGTGCTCCCTCAAAATCTGCCTCCAAGGAGGCAAGCTTTAGTCGCCACAGCGGCTCTGACTTGAAAAAATACTTCACTCGCCAAAACAACTCTGCCTCCAAAGAGGCAAGCTTTAGTCGCCACAGTGGCGCAAGCGAAAAGAAAGGAGCTTCGCTCCTTTCTTGGACAAAACAACTAGTGCTCACTCGCACCCTCAGCGCCTATACCTGTTTGGCTTCTGATGTACTGTGCTTCAAACGCCTCATGCTCGGCAGCTGCTTGGCTTGATTTGTCAGTGATAGAGAAGAACCAGATACCCACAAACGCCACAGTCACAGAGAAGAGTGCTGGATAAACATATGGGAAGATCGGCTCCGCGTTTCCTAAGATGTCAACCCATACGCTTTTACTCAGCACAACAAGGACAACCGCCGTAGCAAGACCTAAACTACCACCGATAACCGCACCACGAGTTGTCAGTTTTCTCCAGTACATAGAGAGGAAAAGTATAGGGAAGTTAGCAGATGCAGCGATAGCAAACGCAAGACCGACCACAAACGCGATGTTTTGTTTTTCAAATACGATACCCATAATGATAGCAACGATACCAAGAGCGATAGTCGCTATTTTAGAGACCTTCATCTCTTTTACAGAGTCAACTTGACCTTTTTTGATGACAGACGCATAGAGGTCATGGCTGATTGCCGAAGCACCCGCCAAAGTAAGACCTGAAACCACCGCTAAGATAGTCGCAAACGCCACCGCTGAGATGAAACCTAAAAAGAAGTCTCCACCTACTGCATGGCTTAAGTGAATAGCCGCCATGTTGTTTCCACCTAAAATCGGTGAACCACCATCGATAGCCGCTTTTGCCGCGTCAAGGTACTGAGGATTTTGGAAAACCATAACAATCGCACCAAAACCAATGATGAACGTCAAGATATAAAAGTACCCGATGAAACCAGTCGCATAAAATACAGACTTACGAGCCTCTTTTGCATCAGCTACGGTAAAAAATCTCATAAGAATGTGTGGAAGACCCGCTGTTCCAAACATAAGTGCGATAGCAAGCGAGATAGCACTCACAGGATCACTCACAAGTCCACCTGGGCTCATGATGCTCTCACCTTTGAGCTCTGTTGCGTGAGTGAAGAGTGAACCAAAGCTAAAGTCATAGTGCGCCATTACC
>CAZJRG010000076.1:0-8543 GCA_964548435.1 uncultured Sulfurimonas sp.
AACGTTATAGAGATAAGATTTCTATAGTAGACTGTAGCGATGTGATCGATATGGGTGATGCAGCGACAGACGCAGTCAAACGCAAAGAGAGCTCTATCTATGTCGCAATGGATTTGGTTCGTGATGGAGCGGCACAAGGTGTAGTCTCAGCAGGGCATAGTGGAGCAACAATGACACTTGCTACACTGCGTTTAGGGAGACTCGAAGGTGTTTCTCGTCCAGCGCTTGTCACACTTATGCCTACTAAAACAGGACGACGTTCAGTTGTTCTTGATGTAGGTGCAAACGTAGATTCAAAACCTGAACATCTTGTAGAGTTTGCCGTAATGGGTGGCTGTTATGCCGAAGATGTTTTAAAAATCAAAGAGCCTTCTATAGGTCTTTTGGCAAATGGTGAAGAGGATTCTAAAGGCAACGATGTCACTAAGGCTGCGTTTAAACTACTCAAAGGCTACAGAGGCTTTAAGGGAAATGTTGAAGGTGGAGATATCTTTAATGGTAGTTGCGATGTCATAACCTGTGATGGCTTCATCGGAAATCTTGTGCTAAAAACAAGTGAAGGTGTTGCATCAACTATTAGTGGACTCATTAAAGACTACATTAGAAAATCTCCTGTTGCAATCACAGGAGCATTGTTGATGAGAAAAGTTTTCAAGCTTCTTAAAAAAGAGATTGATTATGCTGAAATCGGCGGAGCACCACTCATTGGTATTAAAGGTTGTGCGATAGTAAGCCATGGTAAATCAAATGCGAGAGCTATTGAAAATGCTATCTATCAAGCAATAGCCTATGTGGATACGGGTGTTAATCAACATATTATCAACAGACTTTCCGAGTTAAAACAGAAGGATATTTGATGCCTTACGCAGCTTTTCGCTCCATTGGTGCTTATGTGCCAGCAAAAATATTGACCAATGCTGATTTGGCACAAATGGTAGATACTTCAGATGAGTGGATCACTAAACGCACAGGAATAGAAGAGCGCCACATCGCAGCAAAAGATGAAACAACAAGCGATATGGGTTACAATGCCGCGAAGCTCGCCATAGAAAGAAGTGGTGTAGCACCAGAAGAGATAGATATGCTTATCTGTGCGACTATCTCTCCTGATTATTTTTGTATGCCTTCTACTGCGACTATTATTGCAAATAAGCTTGGTCTTGCAGGTGTCACTGCGTTTGATATCTCTGCGGCATGTACAGGTTTTGTTTACATTCTCTCTATTGCAAAAGCTTTCATTGAGTCGGGAATGAAAAAAAATGTACTCATCGTTGGCGCAGAAAAACTCTCAGCCATAACTGATTATAGCGACAGAGGCACTTGTATACTCTTTGGTGATGGTGCTGGAGCTGCACTCATTAGTGCTACAAATGACAAAAGTGAAGCCATAATAGATGTGCATACTGGAGCAGATGGAACATTCGCAGATCTGCTTATGACACCAAATGGCGGCACAGGTTCGCCTCACGATGCTCTTGAAGGCGAGGCGAAAGCCTGCTATATGCAGATGAAAGGGAATGAAACTTTTAAAGTAGCAGTTCGAACGTTAACAAAAGATGTCATAGACATACTCGAAACAAACAAAATAGCAAGTGAGAGTGTAAAACATTTCATTCCCCATCAAGCTAATTACAGAATTATCAAAGCTGTAGGTGATGCTTTAGAGATGAGAGATGAGCAGGTAGTGCTCACAGTTGCGAAGTATGGTAACACTTCAGGTGCATCCATTCCTATGGCGATGAATGATATATATGAGCAAGGAAAATTAAAATCAGGCGATCTTATGCTTCTTGATGCTTTTGGTGGTGGGCTTACTTGGGGCTCTGCACTCGTCCCATTTTCCCCTTTAAACTAATCGCTCCATAGAGTGAACTCGCTAAATTTGCGAGTTGGTTAAAGCACTAAAGACTCTTCTGTGAAACTGCTCCTCATCGGGGAGTGTAACTTTAGAGTCGCGTAACTTCTCCCCCCACATAGAGTTTGGAAAGTGGCTATCCTCTTTAAATCTTGCCATAACATGAATGTGTACACGTGGAAGCATATTGGCAAATGAAGCCATATTTATCTTTTCAGGTTGATAGTAGCTTTTCATCTCATACTCTATGATGTCATAAACTTCCCAAACTCTCAAACGCAAGCTCTTTGGGAGATCCCCTAGCTCTTTGTAAGGCTCTTTGGTAAATATTTTCAGCCATGGAATGGTGCTTTGTTCTTGTTGCACATAGAGTTGTGCATCTTCATATATGATGAGATCTTTCATGCTTTTTGCCTCTTTTTTTTGAGGATGATTATAACGAAGATTGAAAGTTTTGAGAGTTTTAAAAATAGGTAGAGAAGGTAATGCTAAAGAGACAAGACAGAGAGTCTTAGTCTCTATTGCCTCTGTAGCCGCCTGAGCTTCTTGAGCTTGATTTGTTTGCTCCATCTTTTGTACCGCGATAACCGCCTGTACGAGGTTTATCATTTGAGCGAGAGCGGTTGCCCCTAAAGCTACCGTTTTTGCTACGACCTCTGTTGCCATCTCTTTGTCCAGCACGAGCCAAGATAGCTTCTATTTTATCAGCTGGAATACCAATGTTACTTGGTCCTTTTATCTCTTGCTTATCCAAGATCATAGAGATGAGCTTGTACATGATCTTCTCTTCATCTATGTCCTCTTTGAGACGGTCAAGAACCTTGTGTGCCTCGTCGTAGATGTGCTGGTTTTCGATAGTTTCGACCATTTTTTCTAGAGTTGAAGTTCTAAGGTCGTTTTTGCTTGGTACAAATGCATGCGCCATAGAAGTTCCCACTTTCTGTTTGATGCGTTGAAGCTCTTTAAACTCTAAAGGAGTCAGAAGTGTGATCGCCTTTCCTTTTGTACCCGCGCGACCTGTTCTTCCAATACGGTGAACATAGGACTCAGGGTCAAATGGGATGTGATAGTTAAATACATGCGAGATATCACTTACGTGTATACCACGAGCTGCAACGTCTGTTGCTACAAGCACTTTTACAGAGTTTGCTTTGAAGCCTTTGATGACATTTTCACGTTGGCGTTGCTCCATATCTCCATGGAGTCCATTTGCTAAGTAGCCTGCATTTGAGAGAACGTTTGAGAGTCTATCGACTTCTGATTTCGTTCTACAAAATACAACCGACTTGGTACTTGCCTCTGAATCCATAAGACGGATAATAGCATCGTCTCTTTCATGCTCATCTATGACATAGTAAAGCTGCTCGATGTCTGAGTTTGTAGTTTCACCTTTTGTGATGGAGATAAACTCTGGATCTTTAAGTATTTTACTCGCAAGTGTTTTGATGGGTGCCGGCATTGTTGCAGAGAAAAGTAGCGTTTGGCGGTTTGATGGAAGGTAAGAGAATATCTCATTAATATCATCCAAAAATCCCATATCAAGCATCTCATCAGCTTCGTCAAGTACGACGATACTTGGTGCGAAGTTCTCAAGCATATTGCGTTTTAAGATGTCAAGCATACGTCCTGGAGTCGCTACTACTACCGATGCACCGCGACCTACAAGATCGAGTTGGCGTTTGTATGAGCTTCCACCATATACTGTCACTGTTTTTACATTGAGATTGCGACCATATTTGAAGATTTCATCACTTACTTGAGTGGCGAGTTCGCGAGTTGGGGTGATGACTAGAAGCTCTACCGAGCCATCCATTTTCATGTTGTGAAGTGCTGGAAGTGAAAACGCAGCCGTTTTACCCGTACCTGTATGCGCTTGACCGACCATGTCACGTCCTGCAATAACTACGGGAATGGCTTGTGCTTGAATAGGGGATGGAGCAGTAAATCCTGCAAACTTTATACTCTTTAAGAGCTCGGGTTTGAGACCAAGTTCGTCAAAAGTGACTATTTTTTCTTCGTGTGTGTTGTGTGCGTTTTGCATCATAATCCTTTAATATACTCAGGAGATGACACATGTAACGCTTGCTTAATCTTACACAAAACAGACGATCGGGTATCTTCCCCTAAAAGTATTTCGCGAATTATAGCTAAAGTTTCTAAAATTAATATTTAATTAAATGATAAGAATGATTAGTTAGGAGTATAGTTGAGTAAAATAGGCAGTTGCTTTTTTTGTGAGTGAAGAGACATGTGCGTTTTTGAGCTCATCAAGTGCTATCCAGATGGAGTCGTTTGGGACTTCTTGGAGGGTGTAGAGATTAACCGTGAGTCTATACTTGGTGTAGGAGTGTTTGAAACTTCCTAAAAAATTCTCCTCAATCGGCTCAACATTTGGCAAAATGAGCATATCTTTGTAGAGCTTTTCGTGCGAGATATTCAGCGCGATTTTTCCATCTTTGACACAAATGCCATAGAAAAGTTCTAAGGATTCATACTGCATTTTTTTGCTCTGTGTAAAGAGCTCTGGCTGCGTTTTGCCTTGGCAATCATTTTGCAGAGGACAGTTGCCGCACTCTGGGTTTTTTGGCGTGCAGATGAGCGAGCCTAGATCCATGAGGGCGAGGTTATGTGCTCTTGGCTCGCTGGCGTTTACAAACGCAGCCGCACTCTGCCAGAGCTCTTTTTCGCTTGCGTTTTCAAGTGTAAAAAGGCGTTTGATGACTCGAGCGATGTTGGTGTCAACGACGGGGATGTTTTGATGCAGTCCAAAAGAGCAGATGGCGCTCGCGGTATATCTACCGATGCCAGGGAGTTTTAGGAGTTCCTCTTGTGTTTTTGGAAGAGAGTGGGGGCAGAGTTTGGCGGTTTTGTGAAGATTTCGGGCACGAGAGTAGTAGCCAAGCCCGCTCCAAGTGGCTAAAACCTCCTCTTGAGTGGCGTTTGAAAGCTCTTGAAGTGTAGGAAATTTCTCTAAAAATTGCGGGTAAAACTCTCTCTCCACACGACTCACCTGCGTTTGTTGCAGCATAATTTCACTTAAGTAGATGTGGTATAGATCTGTAGTGTTTCGCCACAAAAGAGTGTGGCGACCCTCTTTTTCATACCAATCTAAAAGAGATTTTTGAGCTCGCTTGAGATTTTTCACTGCGTTTATACTACTCTTTTGAGGCGATTTTCATAGCGAGTTTGCGTGCAAATGGAAAAACAAGCAAAATGGTAGGAAACGCGATGGCAAACGCCACGATCCAAGCGTGAAGCCAGATGGAGAAGAAGTCACTTACAAAACCGAGATTGATATAGGTGATGATCCCTGACATAACAGCACTCATAAAACAGGAGAGCAAAAAGGCTTGCACTTGGTTGAGATACTTTTTTGAGATCATGCGTTTGGCATCCACTCTTTTGGTATCTGTGTCTTCTCATCCATTCCTAAAATCATCGCCACGACCATCCCACGAGCGGAGCTATCGCCGCCTGCTTGCGCATTTTCTATCATCAGCGCTTTCATGCTTTTTTCTTGTGCGAGAAGGTAGATGACTCCAGCAAATCCGCCATCAATGCCACATGCGGGACCAAAGGCACGAATGGTCTCAAAACTTGGCGCGTCTTTTTTGGCAAGGGCTGTGTTAATCCACGCTCCAAACTCCTCATAGTGTGGCACTAGCTCTTTGATAATGGCAATCCTATCGCTGCGTTTTTGAGACTCCCAAAGGAGTTCTCCAAAAAATGCACTTGCTTTGAGTGCTAAAGGGGAGTTGTGTGTGACACTGACAAATGCCTCTATGTTGGCGAGAAACTCCTCTTTGTTTTTGCTACAAAGCAGAAGAGGAGCGATGCGTCCGCAGATACTCAGATCTTGCGAAACGCCGCCAATACCCTCTAGTGTGGCTCTTGAAGAGGCGTCTACATACCCATCATAGCAAGCCATCTTCTCGCACCAAAACGCATAGTAGGCATCACGATCAAAACTTTTGTGCTTTTGCAAAAACTCTACAAGAAAGAGGAGGTGATCTCCATAGTGCGTGAGATCTCCAGCTTTTTTACCCTTGTGCCAAAGTGCTTGGGGATCACCTAACTTTTCCCAATCTATTGGAAGGTTTTTAAGTTGTGTCTCATCATAAACCCAGTGTGCAGCCAGAGAGTATCTGTCGCAAGCAAGTGCTGCGTTTATGGCATTTTGTATCTGTTTATCCATTACGTTGCCTCATTTTTTTGGCTAACTATAGCAAAAATTGTATAATCCCCGCGTTTAACTCTCACAAAAGGATTTTTTATGGCATTTGATTTTGCTCTGCTGCTCAACATACTTTTTTTGCTCCTCATGCTGGGGATGTTCTATGCTTATCTAAAACTCAAAGAGTCCCACGGCGAACAAAAACTTCAAAACGCCATCTTACAGACCCGTTATGAAGAGGAGATGAAAGCCTCTCATGAGAAGCTCAAAGTGCTTCAAGAGGCAAAAGATGCCCTCTCTTTGGAGTTTGCTTCGCTTTCGCAAAAGATATTTGATGAGAAGTCCAAACAGTTTAGTGCTACTTCCAAAGAGCAGCTCGAAGCACTGCTTACACCCTTTCGTGAACAGATATCTAACTTCTCTAAAGAGTCACGCGAGCAGTTTACTCAGGAGCTTAAAGATAGACATCTCCTCAAAGATGAGCTCTCGCGTTTAAAAGAGATGAATGCAAGACTCTCACAGGATGCTATAAATCTTACAAAAGCACTCAAAGGCGAAAACAAAACGCAAGGCAACTGGGGTGAGCTGGTGTTGTCAAAGATTTTAGAGGAGTCGGGGCTGAGAGAGGGGTCTGAGTATGAGCTTCAAGCCACACTTAAAGATGACGAGAGCAAAATGTACAGACCCGACGTCATCATCCATATGCCCCAAAACCGAGACATCATCATCGACTCAAAAGTTTCTCTTGTCGCTTATGAGCGCTTCATAAACGCAGAGGATGCTTCGACTAAAACAGCTGCACTCAAAGAGCATATCAACAGCATAAGCCTACATATAAAAGGGCTCTCCCAAAAGAAGTACGAGAAGCTTCAAGGGGTGCGAACACTCGATTTTGTACTTCTTTTTATGCCCATCGAGGGGGCATTTTTGCTCGCACTGGAGCATGATGGCGAGTTTTTTAAACGGGCTTATGAGAGCAACATTTTAGTCGTCTCGCCTTCGACGCTTCTGGTGACGCTTAGAACCATCGAGCACATCTGGAGGGTGCAACGCCAAGAGGATCATGCCAAAAAGATAGCCGATGAAGCCGAAGCGATGCTAGAAAAGCTCTCGCTCTTTGTAGATGAGATGATAAAGATAGGCTCACTCCTCGATAACACAAAAGCATCCTACGATAAGGCAATGGGAAGACTTAAAAGTGGCAATGGAAATGTTATCCGCCGCGCGGAAAATATGCAAAAGCTAGGTATAAAGCTCAAAAGAGAGTTATCGCTTAAAAGTGAAGATGAGGGAGTTTTGGAGGAGTGACACAAGGCTCCAAGATGGAGCGCTTTGCATGACTTTTAGAGAATGTCGTGAACGAGTTCGACAGAGATGGCGTTTTGGAGTTTGTGTATCTCTTTGTTAAGTGCCGTTTTTGCCATGTCGTTTGTGAAGAAGGCTTTGCTCTGCTCTGTAAGCGTTATCTCATAAGCATTGTCGCTTGCCACCGCATTTGCCACGATGTTTTGTGTCGTGCTCACTTTGTTCCACGTTCTTCCTCTTGCGTTTTTGTCCGTCTCTTTTTTTGTGAACGCTTTGGTAAGCACCATATTTGAGCCATCAGCATTTGCCACACTCCAGCCATTCTCCTCAGCCGCGTTTATAAGAGCTTGTTTTACATTTTGTACACCGTAGTTGTGTTTGAGCTGTGCTTTTGTCTGCGTTTGCACTGGTGTTACAGCGGCATGGCTGCATCCTGAAACTACAAGTGTAGTGGTTACTAAAAGTGCTGCAAGTAGGTTTTTGTTCATTGATAAAGTTTTCATAGTCTGTTTCCTTATATATATGTTTTAATTTTTTTTATATTTTTTTGGTCTAGCGAAATGTTGTGTGTTTAAAAAAAAATTAAGACATCCAAGGAGGACGGAAGATCTCTTTTTTGAGATAGTAGAAATTGAAGTGATCGTCTGAAGTGATCGTCTGAAGAGATTTTCGTGAGTTTGAGCCCGCTAAACTCTACTGTAAAATGAGTGTAGAGGTCATCCCAGATAGGCTGAGCATTTGAAGTCTCAGACTCGCACGGGGTCTCCATGGTTTTTTCAATCGCAACATCGTAGTGTATATCTGCAGGTGTTGCGATCTCTAAAGCAAAGAGAGAGATTGACAGTGACATGATAGTGATAAGTGTCAGTAAAAATCTTTTCATGCCCAGCAGTGTAGAAAATCATTCCTAATGAAAAGTAAATGTCAAACTCCCATAAAAAGGCACTTTCAAGAAAAAAATCGCGATATTTTTAAAACATACAGTAAAATGATTAAAAATTAATCAATTTGCTGTATACTAAATATTTGCTACATGTTAAACTGCTCCTACAAAAATGAGAAAGCTTGAAAAAGCCCATCATTTAAATAAGGAGAATAAAATGAAAGTAACAAAAATGAGTTTAGTAGCAGCAATGCTTTTAGGAACAGGTCTATTTGCGATTGAGAATACGAAGATAGATGGAAATGCACAGACTTTTTATCAGACAA
>CAZJRG010000077.1:0-6533 GCA_964548435.1 uncultured Sulfurimonas sp.
GTAGCTCATCTCATCGCCAAGTCCCATAAGTCTAGGTGTCTCTATACTGTGACAAAACGCACAGTTGATCCCCTCCTTGTTCGCCTCGTGTCCTATTTCAAATGTCGCTTTATAGATGGCACCACTAGCAGCATTTGACGATATAACCGCTATCTCTCCATTTGGATTGTTTAGCGTTTCATGCTGAGCTTTTAGAGCTGCAAACGCAGTAGCATCCAAGTTGGCTTCATCACTGATTTTTGTTACATTGATTTTGACATCACGTGCATAAAATGCACCTGGAGCATGACAAGAGATACAGGTTTGCGAGGCGTTATTGAACATGTTTTGCGTACCCACTCCAACTGATGCTTGTTCAAAGAGTCGTCCACCTGTTGCAGTGTTGTCTTGTCCAATGAGTGCAAGCTGTGATCTTAGAAAGTCTTCAAAGTTTGCTTGAAAAATTGGATCACTCCAAGATTTCCCATGCATTGAGCCTTCCCATGTGTCGTAGAGTTCATTATGGCAGTTTTGACACTTGTTCTCTGCGCTATCAAAGAGTGTCTTTCCAAAGCCTGTGCCTGTGTGATACTCTGCTGCGCCTGGAGTTAGTGCCGCAGTTCTAACGGTATTTTTATAGTCTAGATAGTGAATCTTGTCACCAACTATGACTTGAGTGCCGAGTTGTGAAGTGCTGCTAGATGCGAGCTGTGTTTTGACAGTCTCTGCAACATGTTCTTGAGCTTCTGTTTTTGTTTTTGTCTGGATTTGATCCAATCCAGCATCACTAAACGCAGCTTCAAGAGCAGCTATATTGTTGAGCTTGCCATCTGTGGCATTAAAATCATTTTCACCTAAAGAAGTTTTGTCTCCTAGCCATTCAGCCACAACTGCTTTTACGGCTGGTGTCACTTGAATACCGTTTGTAGCATCTCCATCTTGATCGATTGACTGAAGAAGGGTAATGATGGCATCTTCATTTTCAATAATCTTCTGCCCAGCCTGAGGAGCTTGCATATCACGAAGGACAAGACTACCCAAAGAGAGTCTAACGCTGTCTCCAGCTCGAAAGTCAAAGCCCCCATCTGATCGTGTTTCTCCGCGTAATCCGCTTGATGAAAGATATTCGACTCCTTCAACTGCCGAGTCTAGATAAAATGCAGTTACAGTTGCCTCATCTGAACTATCACTACAACCGACAAAACTACTTCCCAGTAGAGCGGTAAGTAGCACCGAACCTAAAGTTTTAAACTTCATGGTAACCCCTTTAATTTTTTATATAGAAAAAATCTATCAGGCTTACTTTATCTATTTTAGATGAAAAAATCATGAAAAAAAGTTATATCTGGAGTGGTGTATAAGTTTATAAAAACTTATACTAGTATTTGAGGTTCACTTTTTTGAGGGCTGCGTTTATGTTTTTTATCTGTTCGTTTTTATTTCGACACCAAGCTGGCGCGAGCAGAGAGTCATCATCTATGCCAGCTGTTACTCTTTGGACATGCACATGTTTTGGTTTCATCTGTATGGATTTTACAAGTACATCAAGATACTGTGCTTCTGAGATGGGAGTAAACTCGCCACGTGTGTATTCATTAGCCAAGGCGGTGCGTTTTACTACATAGAGCGGATGATACTTCACAGAGTCGATCCCCCACTCATAGGCAGCTTTTGAAGTTGCAAGCATCATCTCTTGCGTCTCCCCTGGAAGACCAAAAATAAGATGACCGCAGACATTGAGACCCGCGCCTTTAGCTTTTAAGATCCACTCTTTAACATTGGCACTATCGTGTCCACGGTTGATGCGTTCAAGCGTTTCATCAAAAACAGACTGTATGCCAAACTCTATCCAGATCTCTTTAGTTTTGGAGAGTTCTACAAGATACTCAAGTGTCTCATCGGTGACAGAGTCAGAACGTGTCCCGATGCTAAGACCTACGACTCCCTCAAAGGAGAGGGCTTTTTCATAGAGTGCTTTGAGTGTTTCAAAGGGTGCATAGGTATTTGTAAAAGATTGGAAGTAGACAAGAAACTTCTGGGCTCCATACTCTCGTATCTGGCGTTTGGAGATGTTTGTGAACTGCGTTTGTAGTTGTTGGAGCTGTTTTTCTAAGTATGGATTCTCTTTTGAATCGAGGTTGAGATGAAAACCTTTGAGCTCTTGGACTGTATCGGTAGAGGCTGAAAAAGAGTCGTTTTCACAAAACGTACAGCCACCCTTGGCGACTGTGCCATCTATGTTTGGGCAGGTAAAACCTGAGATGTTGATTCCTACTTTGTGTACTTTGGCATCAAACTTCTCTTTTAAGTAGTTGCCATAAGTATAGATTTGTTCAAGCAACAGATCTCCTTTTTTTCAAACTCTTTAGACTATGTACTTTCCTGTAAAACATGCTGTACAGTAGTTTTCGTTATAATCAGCATTTACGCTTCGAAGCAGTGCTGCCTCATCGAGGTAAGCAAGTGAGTCGGCCTCGATGTACTTACAGATCTCATCGGTGGTCATATTTGCAGCGATGAGCTTCTCTTTTGATGGGGTATCAACACCATAAAAACATGGATCTGTCGTCGGTGGAGATGAAACTCTCATATGCACTTCGCTCGCACCTGCTTCTTTAAGCATACGGATGATGCGTCTTGAAGTTGTCCCACGAACGATGGAGTCGTCTACGACGATGACTCGTTTTCCGCGGATAATCTCTTCCATTGGAGAGAGCTTCATCTTTACTTTTAAGTCGCGCATCTCTTGTGTCGGCTCTATGAAAGTACGCCCGATGTAGTGGTTGCGCATGATGCCCATTTCGTAAGCGATGCCGCTTTGTTGTGAGTAGCCAATAGCAGCAGGAACTCCCCCATCAGGAACAGGAATGATAATGTCGGCTTCTATTGGAGCGATTTTTGCGAGCTCTTTGCCCATATTTTTTCGTGTTTGGTAAACAGATTGACCAAAAACATTTGAGTCTGGACGCGCGAAGTAGACATACTCAAATATACAGTGTTTTGGTGTCGCTTCATACACTTTAATGCTCTGCGGTGCTTTTCCCTCTTCAAATATGATGAGCTCACCTGGTTCTACGTCACGGATGTATTTTGCACCGACAAGGTCAAACGCACAGGTCTCAGATGCCACAATGTAGCCGCCATTTGAGAGACGACCAAGGCTGAGCGGACGAAAGCCGTGGCGATCGCGCATTGCAAACATTTTTGTACGACTTAAAAAGATGAGTGAAAATGCACCTTCAATGCGCTGTACCGCATCGATGATTCTATCTTGAAGTTTCTCTTGCTGACTCTTTGCGATGAGGTGAATAAGGTTTTCAGTGTCCATAAAGGTTTGGAAAATAGCACCTTTTTGTATGAGTGCAGTGCGTACCTCTTCTGCGTTTGTGAGGTTACCGTTGTGTACGATTGCCATCTCACCAAGATCATAGCGTGCAAATACAGGTTGTGCATCAAGAATTGAGTCGTCTCCTGCTGTTGAGTAACGAGTGTGACCAACCGCGGAAGAACCGCTTAAAGTAGCTAGTTTTGCTTCATCAAAGACACTCATAACGAGCCCGCGGTCTTTGATGGTATGAAGTTTTACACCATCTGATGAGCTTATTCCAGCGGCTTCTTGACCACGATGCTGAAGTGAATGCAACGAGAAGTAGGCGAGCTTGGAAGCCTCTTCATGCCCAAATATTCCAACAACGGCACACTTTTCATTCATATTTTCGCGCAAAATTTATCCTTGTGAGCAGAGTAACTTTTAAGTGGCGCAATTATACTAAAACTTTCTCAATCTAAGCTCAAAGCTATCTTAAGAAAAGCTTTAAAAAGTGGAACTAAATTTGCTAATTTTCTATAACAAATTTTCAAAAAGGTGGCATAGATGAAGATTGTCCTACAAAATAATCTCATTCTCATTACAACCGGATTTGATACTTTAAATGCACCATGGATGCGAGATTTTTTGAACCATCATGTGCGTGGAATGCTCTTTTTGCCCAAGGCTGTTTTGGTCTTTAGAAACGAAACTCTTGCGGAGGTGCGCAGAGAGTTTTTACATGAGCTCTCAGCGCATCATGCCAAGGTTCATGATTTTGACCATGAGTTTTTTCTTAGAAGCATGCTTAAGTTTGGAACACAACCCATAAAAATAGAGCTTGAAAAAGAGGAGGAGCCAGAGAGTGTAAAGGTGCATCTCTATGCTTATGATGAGAATAGGGTGCTTATCACTTTAGAGAAGCCAAATGCATGGGTTACAAACTATATGCGTTCACAACTTGAAGTCTACATAGAGCGAGGCACTGATGTCTCTATGGTTGTCGATGTCTCAGACTACAAAGCAAAAGCCAGACTCGATAGAGCACTCTCTAAACGCCATATACTTCACTACAACATAGAGTATAGTTTTGATAACCATTTTATGTCGCGTCTCTATTCACACTTCTCGCGTTTTAGTTTTGGTGATCTTTTGGGCGATGAAGAGGATGAACATTTAGAGTTTTATACCATCTTGGAGTGCCCTGTTGGAGCGAGTCAAGATGCTCTAAAACGCTCTTATAAAAAACTAACAAAGGTCTATCATCCTGATAAAGTTTTTCATGAAAGCCCACATATGGTAGAGCACTATACACAGAAGTTTCAGTTGCTCCAAGAGGCATACGAAGCACTGCGAATTGTGAGCTAGCTGATAAAACTTGGGATAAGTTGCTCTTTTGAGCTGCTTTTTACTAAGGCTGAAAAATCCTCTGCACTAAAAAGTGCGAGCTCTTTGCCTTGCATACTTAGAAGCTCTTTACTAAAGCCGCGTTTGGCGAAAAGCACTATCTGTGTCGGTTCAATCTCCAATTTTTCGCACTTTTCACTTATTTTGTGGAGCTCCTTTTTATTTATTTGGTGGTTGGTCCATTTACACTCACCCACATAAATATTTCCATCGTCGGTAAGTGTGAGAATATCAATCTCGAGGTTTGCATCCCAATAGCTTCCAGAGCTTATGATCTGAGCATCTCGCAGATGGTAGTTGAGGAGTACCTCGCTGAGCTCTTCAAAGACTAGACTTGTGTAGCTGTTATGACGGGCATGAAAGTCCTCTAAAAATGCAGTGTACTCTCCCACTTCAATCTCGCGAATATGAGGCACAATGAAGTAAAACCAAAAACGCACAAAAGGGTAAGTGAAGAGCACTTTGTGAGAGATGCGATGACGTGACTCACGGCGTTTTAGTTTAGCATTTGGATTTTTTTCTCTTGGATGGCGCTCTCTTGAGTATTCGAGTTGGATGAGTCCTGCTTCTTGCAAAAAGTGCAGTGCTGCTCCACCGTTACCGTTGTTAAGACCCGCTTTGTTAAACGCAGAGAAGATACGCCTATCACCAGTTGCAAGTGCTTTTAAGAGTCTTCTGTTGGTGTGGTTGTGGTTTGTAAGCTCTTGAATCTTAGCATCAAGAAGTGTGAAGTTTTCTAATATGTGTTTTTGAATCAGTGCAGCAATTGGCTGCGTTGTGTCTATGTCCCAGCCTAAGCCGCCAAAGACGGCGAAGTAGGAGATCTGTGTCTCCATATCGTCTGGATAGTTTCGAAAGTAGAAGGAGCGAAACTGTGTAAGGAGTTTTGAGTTTGTCATGCAAAGAGAGTAAAAACTACTCTATCTCTGCATCGATAACATCTTCGTCATCTTTTTTCTTTTTTGCATCAGCCGCTGCAGCCTCAGGATTTTGCTCTTTTTTGTACATCTCTTCAGCCATTTTGTGCGCAGCTTCTGTAAGTGCTTTTACCTTCTCTTCAATCTCTGCTTTTGTAGAGGCATCATTTTTGAGAACATCTTTAAGCTCAACAATCGCAGCTTCAATTTTTGCTTTTTCAGCGGCATCCATTTTTTCACCCATCTCTGTGAGTGATTTTTCAGTCTGAACGATGAGTGCATCTGCTTGATTTTTAAGGTCAACAAGCGCTTTTCTCTCTGTATCTGCTGCTTTGTTCTCTTCTGCGTCGCGGATCATTTTGTTGATCTCCTCTTCGCTAAGCCCTGAACTTCCAGTGATAGTGATAGATTGAGATTTTCCAGTTCCTTTGTCTGTTGAGCTTACCGTTAAGATACCGTTTGCATCGATGTCAAAAGTCACTTCAATCTGTGGAACTCCACGCGGTGCTGCTGGAATATCTCCAAGTTCAAAAAGACCAAGTGATTTGTTGTCTCTTGCAAATTCACGCTCACCCTGTGCCACATTGATAGAGACCGCTGGTTGGTTGTCTTCTGCTGTTGAGAAGATTTGAGATTTTTTTACAGGAATGGTCGTTCCTTTTTCGATAATCTTCGTCATAACGCCACCTAAAGTCTCGATACCAAGTGAAAGCGGTGTAACGTCTAAAAGAAGAACGTCTTTTACGTCTCCTCTTAAAACCCCACCTTGAATAGCAGCACCCGCAGCTACAACTTCGTCTGCGTTAACGCTTTTGTTGAGTTTTTTACCGCCAAAGAATTTGCTAACCGCCTCTTGTGCTGCTGGAACACGAGTAGAACCACCAACCATGATGATCTCTTTGATGTCACCATTGTCTAAGTCT
>CAZJRG010000077.1:6543-7533 GCA_964548435.1 uncultured Sulfurimonas sp.
GTTTTGATGTGGCTGATTGTCTCTTCTATGAGTCCTTCGATCATCCCTTCAAATTTTGCACGAGTGAGTTTGACCACTAAGTGTTGTGGACCCGCTTGTGTCATAGTGATAAACGGCAGGTTGATCTCAGTCTCAGTTGAACTTGAGAGCTCTTTTTTTGCATTTTCAGCCGCATCTTTTAAACGCTGTAACGCCATTTTGTCATTTTTAAGCTCGATGCCATGAGAGTTTTTAAACTCTGCATTTAAGAAGTCTACGATTTTGTTGTCAAAGTCGTCTCCCCCTAGAAATGCGTTTCCATCTGTTGAGAGAACTTCAAACGTACCATCAGAGATCTCTAAAGTTGTAACGTCAAATGTTCCACCACCAAGGTCGTATACAAGAACATTCTCTTCAGATTTGCTCTCTAAACCATACGCAAGGGCTGAAGCTGTTGGCTCGTTGATGATACGAAGAACGTTAAGACCCGCGATAGTTCCCGCATCTTTTGTCGCTTTACGCTGTGCGTCGTTGAAGTATGCTGGAACCGTGATGACCGCGTCTGTCACTTTTGAACCAAGATAAGCTTCAGCATCCTCTTTGAGTTTTGTAAGAATTTTTGCAGAGATCTCTTGTGGCGTGTAGATTTTACCCGCTACGTCGACCGCTGCCATTCCATCTTTGTCTACGATTTTGTAAGTTACTTTATCGTGAGCCGCTTTTGCATTCTCTTCATTCATCATAAGACCCATAATTCTCTTGATAGAAGAGATCGTTTTTTCTGGGTTTGTGATAGCTTGGCGTTTAGCAGGATCACCGACTAAAACATCACCTTTATCTGTAAACGCAACAACTGAGGGTGTTGTGTTTTTCCCTTCCGCGTTTGGGATGATTTTTGCCTCACCACCTTCATATACTGCTACACACGAGTTTGTTGTTCCTAAATCTATTCCAATCACTTTTGACATGTTTTTGTTTCCTTTATTTTTTAAAATTTATATATTTGCTTGT
>CAZJRG010000077.1:7543-8522 GCA_964548435.1 uncultured Sulfurimonas sp.
GATGGAAAGTATATTGCGTTTTACAATTTGACTCTGCTACCTAGGTAGCGTTTGTCACGTTTTAATTCGCGACAATAACCATCGCTTCACGAAGTGGGCGATTTTTATATTTGTAGCCTGTTTGAAATGTTTGTACGATTTGACCACTCTCTACATCTTCGCTATCAACAGCTTGAACGGCGTTATGGATGTTTGGATCAAATGGCTCATCGTGTGCGACCATGGTGACACCATGTTTTTCAAGTGCTGTAAGAAACTGCTTATATGTAAGCTCAATTCCCTCTTTGAGTTTGTCGAAGAGTTCTGCCTTGTTCGCTTCCATATTTGCCGAGTTCATTGCTCCTTGAAGTGAATCCATAATAGGGATCATATCTTTAGCAAATTTTTCGTTTGCATACTCTAACGCAGTGTACTTTTCGCGTTCAAGTCTCTTTTTGATGTTGTCAAAGTCAGCATGAACACGAGCATACTTGTCTTTGAGTTCTGTTAGTTCTTTTTGAAGCAGATCAAACTCGTTTTCTACCGCTTGTGCATCGGCTGTAACCTCGTCAAGTGCCTCTTCTATTGTTTCGTTACTCTCTTCAACACTTTCGTTTTCTTGTGCTAATTCTTCTTTAGACATAATAGTTTATTGACTCCTTTTTCTATTAAAGATGGAGTTATTGTAGCACTTGAGTGTAACAATGTCAAGTATGTATTTAGTCTTATTTTATAATTTAAGTTGAGTCACTTGTTGTCAAGTGTGTAAAAAATGATCCCGTTTACTGCTTTTGTAGTGATGACACCTGCGTTTAGTAGAGTTTTAAAGCTCTCTTGTGTTGGTATGTCAAAGAGAAGATCAATATCTTCTTGTGTCAATGGACGTTTGTCTAATGTGTTACATATCTCCTCTGGAGTGTAAAAAGCATTGTTTGGTTCGGCATGCACTCTTGAAGCGATATGGATAGGGAGTTTTTTGTCAAAACGCAGGGCTATCTCA
>CAZJRG010000078.1:0-8366 GCA_964548435.1 uncultured Sulfurimonas sp.
GGCGAAAAAACGGATCCAAAATCCTGCATAAGTTACTTCAGGCATCTGTGTAGAGCCATAAAGCTAAAGAGATGAGCTTGGCTCCTCTCTTTTTATACATGATAGTTTGGTGCTTCTTGTGTGATGATGACATCATGTACATGTGACTCTTTGAGGCCTGCGGCAGTTATCTCTACAAATTCTGCTTTTTCCCAGAACATCTCAATGTTTTCACTTCCACAGTACCCCATAGAGGCACGGAGTCCCCCCATCATTTGGTGCACTATACCTGCGATGCTTCCACGAAATGGAACGCGCCCTTCAATTCCCTCTGGAACAAGCTTGTCTGCTGCAGTACCCTCTTGGAAATATCTGTCATTTGAGCCTTTTTGCATCGCACCGATACTACCCATACCACGATAAGATTTGTATTGGCGGCCTTGAAACATGATAGTCTCACCTGGAGACTCTTCAGTTCCTGCAAGGAGTGAGCCAGCCATGATGCAGCTAGCTCCAACAGCGAGGGCTTTTGCAATATCGCCAGAGTATTTGATACCACCATCTGCGATTATAGGCACTCCGTGTTTTCTAGCAGCCTGGGCACACTCATCTATTGCAGAGATTTGCGGTACACCCACACCTGCAATAATACGTGTTGTACAGATACTTCCTGGTCCAATACCTACTTTGACACCATCTGCTCCTGCTTCAATGAGTGCCTCTACAGCTTCACCAGTAGCGACATTTCCAGCAATAACATCGATTGCAAGTGTCTCTTTGATCTTTCTTACAGTGTCTAAAATTCCTTTTGAGTGTCCATGTGCAGAGTCTAAAACAAGCACATCAACTCCAGCATCTACAAGTGCTTTTGCACGGTCAAACTGACCTACACCAATGGCTGCACCCACAACAAGTCTACCAAATGCATCTTTGTTCGCATTTGGATATTCTATACGTTTTTTGATATCTTTGATGGTTACGAGTCCCTTTAAGAAACCCTCTTCATCAATGATAGGAAGTTTTTCGATCTTGTTTTTGTGCATAATGTCAGCAGCCTCATCTAGAGAGATCCCTTTTTTAGCAGTGATAAGTGGCATTTTAGTCATTACCTCTTCAGCACGTTTTTTCATATCTTTTTCAAAACGCATGTCACGGTTGGTAAGGATTCCTAGGAGTTTGTTGTGTCCATCTACGACAGGCACTCCTGAAATTTTGAACTCGCTCATAAGTGCATCAGCATCTGCTAAAGTGGCATCTGGGTGCACATAAACAGGATCGATGATGACACCGCTTTCAGATTTTTTTACCTTTTTAACTTGGTTACACTGCGTTTGAATATCCATATTTTTATGAATAATACCAATCCCCCCAAGTCTTGCCATAGCTATAGCGGCACGGTACTCAGTCACTGTGTCCATTGCAGCTGAGACCATTGGAATTTTTAAACTAATATTTTTCGTAAGTTTACTCTCAAGCGAGACCTCTTTTGGTAATACTTCAGAGTACTGTGGGACTAATAAAACATCTTCAAATGTGAGTGCGCGTTTACGAATTCTCATGGGGGTTCCTTTTAGAGTAAATGGTAGTTTAATCGCGGATTATAACTCGCGGCTTGTTAAATTCAGGTAAAGTGGAGATGATTTTTAAAAAGAGGGGAGTGAGATTAGGCTCTGTAGCCTATCTCTTTTTCTAAACTGAGAGCACCATCAAAGAGAGTCTGCTCATCATACGCTTTGGCAATGAGTTGAAGTCCAACTGGCATACCACTTGCGTTTTTCATAATTGGGAGTGAAAGTGCTGGAAGCCCCGCTAGATTGACTGAAATGGTATAGATATCACTGAGGTACATCTGCATCGGTGTTGCAAGTTCACCAAACTTTGGAGCCACGCTTGGGGCTACTGGAGAGAGGATGAGATCTGCCTCTTCAAAAATCTTTGCATACTCATCTTTGATGATATGACGAGTCTTTTGTGCTTTGACATAGTATGCTTCATAGTAACCGCTTGAGAGTACAAAATTTCCTAACATAATACGGCGTTTGACTTCATCACCAAAGCCTTCGCTTCGAGTTTTTATAAAAGTCTCTTCAAGATTTTTACCCTCTACACGGTTTCCATAACGGATCCCGTCGTAGCGAGCGAGATTGGTAGTCGCTTCAGCTGTAGCGGTGATGTAGTATGCTGAGATATCATACTTAGCATCCATCATCTCTTTTTCTATGATCGTGTGTCCCGCAGACTTTAGTGCCTCAATGGCTTTTGCATAGGCATCTTTGATATCTTGACTTGCATTGTCAAGGTACTTTGGCAAGATCGCTATGGTAAGTTTTCTTTGTGCATTAAGGTTTGGCGTTACTTTGTCATCTCTCATTGCATTTGTGGAGTCTTTTTCATCTGAACCCGCGATGATGTCATAGAGAATCGCAGCATCTTCTACATTTTGTGTCATTGGTCCTATTTGATCAAGACTCGAAGCATAGGCTCCAAGACCATAGCGTGAAACACGACC
Source organism: uncultured Sulfurimonas sp. (assembly GCA_964548435.1). GTDB lineage: Bacteria > Campylobacterota > Campylobacteria > Campylobacterales > Sulfurimonadaceae > Sulfurimonas. Next base: position 2,489 of record CAZJRG010000078.1, read on the forward strand.
ATATGTTGGCTTCATGCCTACAATACCACAGTAAGCAGCAGGCTGTCGAATTGATCCGCCAGTATCACTTCCAAGTGCGGCGATGGCAAGGCCTGCACCAACAGCTGCAGCACTACCTCCAGAACTTCCACCTGGAACACACTCTGCGTTTACAGGGTTAAGTGTTTTTCCGTAGTAGCTTGTCTCTGTGGTTGAGCCCATAGCAAACTCGTCCATATTTGTTCGTCCAAATGCACAAAGTCCAGCTTTTAGCATCTTTTCAATGACGGTTGCATTATAAGGTGCGATATAACCTTGAAGGATTTTTGAAGCTGAGGTAACAGACCAATCTTTTACTTGAATGTTATCTTTGATGGCAATTGGTACACCTTCACCGAGGGTTTTAAGATCGATGTAGGCATTGAGTGCTCCATTTGCTTCTATCTTTTTTTGGAGCTCTTCTTTGAGTTTTGAAAGTTCTTCTTTACTGAGTGTCAGTGCTTCTTTTAGTGTAATCACTCGATTTCCTATGTAAAAATATTAGATGCAAAGATTATAACAAAATCAAGATTTAAGGAGTATTAACAAAATAGCGCATATTTATATCTGCGAGTCTTTGGTTCCATGCGATGTAGCTTATTTTTCTGCCTTTTTGTACATAGATATGATTTTTGCCAAAATAGTGCTCTAAGATGTCCCCTACAAAAGTGCTCTTTGGAAGAGTGGCAATCCAGATAAACGCGCTCGCCTTGAGAGCTGCAATCTCTTTTGCACTGCGCATTAGATCTCGGAGCTGTGTTTCGATCTCTTTACTATTTGCCTCTTGGTCAAATTTTGCTGTAGTAACAAAGGCTTGAAAATTTCCATCATCTTGAATCTTTTTATATTTGTCATGGAGATGTTTGGCTTTAAAGAGATACTCTTTTGGAGCTGCTTGGACACAGAGCAGATAGGCAAAACGCATGGCGTTTGGTACATCTCTTTGAAGCTCTATTATCTCTTGTGGAGTGTAGCGCTCTTTTGAAAAACCTTCGTTGTCAAAAAAATGGAGTGCATCTAAGCTTGCATGGAGTGCCTCATCTTCGAAGCGAGATGCATCGTGGAGCAGGGCAATTGGAGTGTTGTGAAGCCAGAGTTGTTTTGAGTTTTGTTCTAAAAATGCTGGAATATCTCTACTGTTTTGCACTGCGTTATGTATATCAGCGAGAATCTTTTTCATAACTACTTAAACTTCTGAACTAAAAAAATTCCAAACGCAATCACAACAAATATTAGCGCGATGGAGAGCGCTACAAAGCCTAAAGAGAGAGGCTCGGAGATATTAGGCACTGATCACCTCTTCACAGCGTTTACAGAGTGCATCTTCTGCATGAGCATGAAATTTCCAACAGCGTGGGCACTTATGGAGTGCGGCTTTAGCGATTATGAAGCGATCTGTCTCTACTTCAAATGCTCCAAGTGATTCTACATTTTCATCAAGTGCTAAAACACCAGAGACAACAAACCAATCTTGCGCATCGCTCTCTTGAAGTTGGAGTGCCTTGTCAGAATTTGTGTAAATCACGAGTTCGAGGGTGCTTTTAATCACTTTTTCTTTTTTGAGTCCATCGACTAAAACACCAAAACCATCACGCACTTTTTGCATATAAGCATCATCAAATGGAGTTCCTCTAAAAGAGAGTGGCTCATAAACAAAATCAAAAATAGTTTCACTCTCACCTTTGATAACAGCTGGGAGATGTGCAACAATTTCATCTGTAGTGTAGGTTAAAATAGGTGCCATGAGAAGAAGCAGTGAACGAGTAATGAGAGCCATAGCACTCTGTGAAGCACGTCTTTTTGCATCATCTTTAGCGTTACAGTAGAGAGAGTCTTTGGTCATATCGATATACATACCGCTAAGTTCATTTGCGATAAAGTTGTTGAGAATACTCATACCGTGTACAAAATTGTAGCTCTCAAATGCTCTATGTACCTCATCTAAAACTTCGCTAGCTACCCCAAGAATCCACTTATCAAGGGAGCCCATCTCTTCGTACGGAGTGATTGTATCGAGGTCATTGATGTTAGCGAGCATGATTCTAAAGGTGTTGCGGAGTTTTCTGTAGTTTTCACCGATCTGCTTGAGTATTCCCTCGGAGATTTTGAGATCACCTTGGTAGTCAGAAGAGGCAACCCATAAACGCAGTATCTCACTTCCATGCTCTTTGAGAACTTTTTCAGGAGCTATGACATTGCCTTTAGACTTTGACATCTTCTCTCCCTTTTCATCAACAGTAAAGCCATGTGTAAGTACACCTTTGTAAGGGGCTTTATGTTCAACTGCGGCAGAGAGAAAGAGTGAAGATTGAAACCATCCACGGTGCTGGTCGCTTCCCTCTACATAGAGATCTGATTGGTACTTTCCAGCATCATAGTTGCGAGATTTAAGCACTGCGTTCCATGTAGAACCTGAGTCAAACCAGACATCCAATATATCACTCACTTTTTCAAGCTCCTCAGCTTTGTAGCCGCTTCCAGGGTAGAGGAGGGTCTCGATTGGCATGGAGTACCAAGCATCACTCCCTTGCATCTCAAAGATCATCGCTACATAGTTGAGCACTTTTTCGTCAAAGATAACTTCTCCAGTTGCCTTGACTCTAAAAAATGCGATAGGAACTCCCCAGTCGCGTTGGCGAGAGATACACCAGTCTGGACGGTTCTCTACCATAGAAGTGAGTCTCTTTTTACCTGTTTGTGGAATAAAGAGTGTCTTTTCTACTTCATCTAACGCGATTTCGCGTAGTGTCTTCTCTTGGCCTTCTGGTTTTGCATCTACAGAGATGAACCACTGCTTAGTCGCTCTAAAGATAAGTGGAGTGTGTGAACGCCAGCAGTGTGGATAGGAGTGTGTAAACTTTGAGACTTTGAGTACCGCGTCTCCCATCATCTCTATGAGTTCATCATTAGCTTTAAAGATATGTCTGCCTAAAAACTTTTGTGCGTTTGGAATGAGAGCTTCTCGCACGATTGTCTCATCATAACACCCTGTTTCATCAACTGGCATTAACACTTCAAGATCATAAACCAGACCAATACGGTAGTCATCCTCACCATGTCCTGGAGCAGTGTGAACACAGCCTGTACCACTATCGACAAGAACATGTTCGCCAAGAACTACACGAGAGCTGCGTTGGTTGAGTGGATTGATGGCCAGAAGATTTTCAAATGCCTGTGCGTCAAATGTCTCTACAACACTACCGCTAAAGAGTGCTTGTTCTATGGCGGCGTTATAGAGCTCTTTAGCGACTATATATCCATCAGAAGTAAGGACATACTTCTCGTTTGGATTGAGTGATATACCTGTGTTTGCTGGAATAGTCCAAGGAGTTGTTGTCCAGATGACAAGGGCAGCTTTTTGAGTGATACCAAGAGATTTTTTAGCATCATCACTCAGCTCAAACGCGATGTAGATAGAGTGAGACTCTTTGTCTTCATACTCTACTTCTGCTTCAGCAAGCGCTGTTCTCTCCGCCCAAGACCAAAAAACAGGTTTACTGCGTTCAATGAGGAGACCTTTTTTTGCAACCGAGCAGAGTGTACGGTAGATGTTTGCTTCAAACTTGAAGTCCATAGTAACATAAGGTTTTTCCCAGTCAGCGATCACTCCAAGAGTTTTAAACTCCTCTTTTTGGACATTTACAAAGTGATTTGCATGCTCGCGGCAGAGCTTGCGAACTTCATGAGTAGCAAGAAGCTCTTTTTTCTGTTTGCCACCGAGTTTTTTCTCTACCTGCTGTTCGATTGGAAGTCCATGACAATCCCATCCTGGAGTAAAACGCACAGATTTACCGTTAAAATAGTTATATTTTACAATGATATCTTTGAGTATTTTGTTGAGTGCATGCCCTATGTGTATGTTTCCATTTGCATAAGGAGGTCCGTCGTGTAGAGTGAAGCTCGGTGCATCTTTACGATTTTTTTTCATTTTATCGTAGATTTTTGCTTTTTCCCATGCAGCGTAACGCAGAGGCTCGTTGTTGATTAGGTTTCCGCGCATTGCGAACTCTGTGGTTGGTAAAAGGAGTGTCTCTTTGTAGTCCATTTTTGCCCCAAAAATATTTTTTTTAAAAGTCGCGCATTGTATCTTTTAAGTGTTTAAAAGCTTATAAAGTGTTATAATCCAAGAGTTAAAAATTTGCTTTTTAAGGCACTCTCCTTCATGAAACTACATCTACTCTTTATTGGAAACAAGTTTATTTACAATCGTGCTTTTAAAGAGTATGTTTTACGCTCTATTGAGAACAAATGCGAGCTTATTCACTCTGTCACATATTTTCAAGAGAGTGATAACTCACTTTTTTTATATCTTCAAAATGAGCTCAATACACAAAAAAAGCTCATAATTGTAACGAGCAAATCCAGCTTCGCGACTCTAGGCAAACTCATCTCTACTATCACGAGTGATAGTCAAATTTTAAAAGATGGCATGCTCATTCCTCAAAAAGCATCTCTCTTTGAAGAGCGGAGTTATCTTTTAGAGTATCTTGCTTGTAGCATAAACGTTTTGCAGATGGATGAGGGTCAAAAGATGCCTGAACTTCTTATGCGAAATAGTGGTGTACAAGCAACGATTCATCTTTTTGAAGAGGATGAGCTTGGCGTGAAAACGCTTCTCACCCCTTTGGCTCAAACATATGAAGTCACTTTTACCACCACAAAGTTTGTGGAAGGGTGGCTGCGTTTAGACATTGAGAGCAACAAGTATGGTGCCATATCCAACTTTATATCAGCAGCAAAAAAGCTTCTCTCGCACAAGCTTATTGCATCTTCAAACATTATCTCCTACATTATCGATAGGCTTGAGAAGCATTCAAAAAAGATAAGTTTTGCTGAGAGTTGCACAGGTGGCCTGCTTACGTACTATTTTACAAAAGAGAATGGAGCTTCAAAAATACTCGATGGCTCTTTGATTACATACTCCAATGCTCTTAAAGAGAACTGGCTGGCTGTATCTCACACAACACTGCAAACGCAAGGAGCAGTGAGTGAAGCATGTGTAAAAGAGATGAGTGAAGGTGTGCTTGATGTGAGTAGTGCAGATTATGCCATATCGATTAGTGGAATCGCAGGAGAGATGGGAGGAACAGCTCTTAAACCTGTTGGAACAGTCTACATCGGTGTGAGATCACATAATGCACACCATGAAAAGCATCTACACTTTTTTGGAGATAGAAATTATGTGCAACACCAAAGTGCTCTTTATGCTATTAAAATGCTTCTACTCCTAGACAAAGAGACATTTTTTTAAATTTTGCAAGAATTATCTTGACATGTAAGAACTATTTGTCTATAATTTCGTCCTCTTAAAGTTTTGGAGAAAATGTCTTGTTAGCTCAGTTGGTAGAGCACGTCACTTTTAATGATGTGGCCGATGGTTCGAGTCCATCACAGGACACCATTTAGTTTTTAAATGGGCGCTTAGCTCAGTTGGTAGAGCGCTACCCTTACAAGGTAGATGTCACTGGTTCGAGTCCAGTAGTGCCCACCATTTTTGTTTATTCGCACGAAAGCTTTTAGCTCACATACTCTAGTATGCTTCGCCAAAACCTTTAGCACGACTAAATCAAAAATTTTTTGTTTATTTGCACTTCAGTTTACAGCTCACATACTTTTAGTATGCTTCGCCATAAACTTCAGCACAACTAAATCAAAAAAACAAGTTTTTTGCTTCCTTTTAATAAGCATCTTTATGCGCGGTGGTAGTTCAGTTGGTTAGAATACCTGCCTGTCACGCAGGGGGTCGCGGGTTCGAGTCCCGTCCACCGCGCCATTTATTGACAAACCTTTTGTTTGTGAAAGTATGTGACCCTTTCGTCTAGTGGCCAAGGACACTATCACTTCATGGTAGGGACAGAGG
>CAZJRG010000079.1:0-8223 GCA_964548435.1 uncultured Sulfurimonas sp.
ACACTCTGTATGTTTTCTTCACTGCGTTCACGCTCCGCACTCATATCAAATCGTGCAAATGCACTGTTGTTTGTACAGCCGCTTAACAGGAGTGTAAATAATAGATGAAAATAAAATCGCATTTTTCCCCTCTTCTAAGTGGGTGAATTATATCTTATTAAACTCTTCTTTTGTATAATCAGTAAAAATTTAAAGAAGTGGTATTTTGAGTAAAAGATTAGCCGTGGCGTTTACTGGACCTTCTAATAGTGGTAAAACTACTCTTATACTTAAGGTGGCACGTAAGCTTATTCACGATCACAAACTCCAAGTTGCCATCATCAAGCACGATCCAAAAGACAAAGCACGCTTTGATGTTGAGGGAAAAGATAGCTATAAATTTAGTGATACGGGTGCAGAGGTTATTGTCACCTCCCCTACTCGAACGACCTATTTCTCTCACAAACACTCTGAGCTTGAAGAGATGGCGCGCCTCTTTGGAGATTTTGATGTTTTACTTGTAGAAGGGCTTAAAAATCTTGCACTCCCACGCATAAGTGTTTTTAGAAACACTATTGAGAGTGACTATTTTGCCTATATGGATGCACTGGCTACTGATGCAAGCATAGATTTGTCACATTATGAGATACCTTCAAATGTTGATCAGCTCGATCTTAATGATACAGATGCTGTCATAGAGTGGATTTTACAAAATGCAAAGAAAATTTAAAAAGGATAGAAGATGAGAGATATATTTGACGCAATTCAAAAGAGTGCCATTCGTATTAAAAACGCCATAGATATAAAAGATATAGGCTATTCACAACAGGAAAATAGCTCTGGTGAAACGCAGTTGCAGCTCGATATTCAGTGTGACATGATCATTGAAGAGGAGTTTTCAAAAGTAGCCTCTATTCATACTATAGCCAGTGAAGAGAAGACACATCAGCAGCTTTTGCATGAAGATGGTGAGTATTTTGTAGCATACGATCCACTTGATGGCTCTTCGCTAATAGATGTCAACCTAAGCGTTGGATCTATCTTTGGGATTTACAAACATGACTTTGGCACAAAACACATGGTGGGCTCTTGTTATGTGGTTTATGGTCCACGTGTTGAGATGGTTTTTGCCGAAAATAAAGTGAAACTCTATCTACTTCAGTCTGGAGAGTTTGAGTTTGTAAAAGAGATTCGTCTTGCGCAAAAAGGTAAACTCAACGCTCCAGGCGGTACGCAACAAAACTGGGCACCTTACCACAAAGAGTTGGTGGATAGTTTTTTTGCGGAGGGTTATCGCCTGCGTTATTCGGGAGGTATGGTTCCAGATCTGCATCAGATTCTCCTTAAAGGTGGAGGACTCTTCTCTTATCCAGGAACATCAGACAAGCCTGAAGGCAAACTTCGTCGTCTCTTTGAGGTGTTTCCTTTCGCATTTATCTATAACAAGGCTGGAGGTGGTGCCATCGATGGCAAGAGTGATCTCATGACTTTAGAGCATGCACATATTCACGATACTGCGGTCTGTTTTTTTGGCTCAAACTATGAGATAGCAAGAGTCAAAGAGGTCTATGCCAAACATGTCTGAAGAGATGAAGGATAAGTTTGAGATCTACCTCGATGAGATGACGCTCAAACTTCAAAAGTGTCAAAGTGAAAAAGGAGTTGGAAGCTGTAGTGCTTGTGAGTTTTTTTTTGGCTGCGAGCTTAGAGATGAGTATGTAAAAGCCGTTTACAATAGTATGTCAAAAGGCAATACTGGTGGATTTGAATTTTAAAAACAATAATGAAGGAAAAAAATTGAAAAAGTATGTAACAACCCCTATCTATTATGTAAACGGTGAAGCACACATCGGTCATGCCTACACCACATTTATAGCTGATGCTATGGCAAGATATGAGCGTTTAAAAGGAAACGAGACTTACTTTCTTACAGGAACAGACGAACATGGACAGAAGATAGAGGAGTCGGCACAAAAAGTATCGAAGCCAACACAACTTTTTGCGGATGAGATTAGTGCTACATTTAAAAATCTTTGGGATGAGTTTGAGATCAGTTACAGTCAATTTATTCGTACAACTGATGAGAAACATATGGCTGGTGTGCAACATGCTTTTTTGAAGATGTTTGAAAAAGGCGATATCTACAAAGACTTTTATGAAGGGAACTACTGTGTGAGCTGTGAGACATTTTTTCCAGATGCACAGCTTATAGACAATGAGTTTTGTCCAGATTGTGGTAGAGCTACGAGTGTGGTCAAAGAGGAGAGTTACTTTTTTAGACTCTCAAATTATGAGTCAAAACTCCTAGAGCATTATGAAGCAAATCCTGACTTTATCATGCCGCGTTCACGAGCAAATGAGGTTAAAAACTTTGTAAAAAATGGCTTAAGAGACCTCTCTGTCACACGTACATCTTTTACATGGGGTGTGAAAATGCCTGCATCATTAGGGGATGATAAGCATGTTATGTATGTTTGGTTGGATGCTCTTCTTAACTACATTACCGCGTTAGGGTATGGACAAAATGGCGAAAATATGGAGTTTTGGCCAGCTTCAGTACAGTTTGTAGGAAAAGACATATTGCGTTTTCATGCTATCTACTGGCCTGCATTTTTGATGAGTCTCGATCTGCCTCTTCCACAACAGATCGGAGCACATGGTTGGTGGACACGTGATGGAGAGAAGATGAGTAAATCAAAAGGCAATGTCATCTCTCCAAAAGAGGTCGCAGATGTATACGGTGTGGAAAATCTGCGTTATTTTATGCTTCGTGAGGTTCCATTTGGACAAGATGGAGACTTCTCTCAACGTGCATTTATAGACAGAATAAACTCGGAGTTAAGTAATGATCTTGGAAATCTCCTCAACCGAATTATCGGAATGAGTGAAAAGTATTCTGATTTTCTTATTGATAGCAAAGATGTAATGGAGTATCACTCCAAAGAGCTAAACGCGGTAAATGAGGTTCTTGACTCTCTAGATGGTTACATAAAAGAGATGCAAACGCACAGATATCTTGAAGAGCTTTGGAGACTCTTTTCTATTGGAAACAGTGCCATTACTGAGCATGAACCATGGGCGAAAGTCAAAAATGGCAAGCTTGATGAAGCACTCGCAACGGTTGCACTTGTGGCAAATATCTTGGCAAAAGCTGCAATTATGCTCTACCCTATTATGCCAAAGACTACAAACATTATTGCTGATGCAATGGTGTTTAGTATAGACAATAGCAGCTATCAAGAGTTGGTTCTGGAGAAAAAACTATTAAAATCATTTAATATTAAAAAAGTACCGCCACTCTTTCCACGTATTGAAGGACCACTTATGAGTGAAGCTCCTAAAACGGTTCCAGATACTATGGCTTCGACTATGCAAGAGGTCCAAACGCCAAAAGCCAAAGAGGAGGATTCAAGAGCTAATTTTGAGGGTGCAAATCTTATAGAAATTGGTCAATTTTTTGAAACATCTTTAAAGGTAGGAACGATACTTGAAGCAGAAGTGGTGCCAAAAAGTAAAAAACTTCTTAAACTTCAAGTGAGCCTTGGAGAGAATGATATACGACAGGTCGTTGCAGGCATAAGAGAGTTTTACTCACCAGAATCACTCGTTGGCTCGCAAGTGTGTGTAGTAGCAAATCTTAAACCAGCAAAACTAATGGGAATGATGAGCGAGGGGATGTTGCTTGCGGCAAAAGATGAGGAGGGACTCTCTTTGATTCGTCCTGAAAAACCTAAAAAAGCTGGCACGCCTATTGGATGAGAATAGAAAATATTCTCGCTCTTACCCAAGCAAAACTTCTTAACTCCCCTGTTGTTAGTGAATTTGGAAATATTGTTTATGAGCTTAAAAAGCTTAAACGCGGTGATCTTTTTATTGCGTTTGAGCAAACAGAGATAGCACAGGCTGTAGCTCTTGGAGCATATGGAGTTCTTTTTGAAGGGGTGTGTGAGGTAGTTGATCGTGAGATCGCATGGATGCAAGTAGAGAGTCTTGAGCTTGCACTTGTAAAAATCATTCGTTTTACACTGATTAATAAGTCTTTAGAGGTGTATGAGTGCAGTGATATTCTCATCGAATTGGCAAACTCTTTTGTCTATGAAGCTGCGTTTGTTGTCTTGAGTGGTGGGAGTAAGCATATCTATAAGCGGCTTATGGAGATTGAGAGTGGAGCTACCCTCCTTTTTTGTGCTAAAGATATCTCTAAAGATCTTTTTACGAAAATAGAGACTTTCAATGAAGATGCACAATTCTGCATACGAATGGTCGAGCAGACACTTTTTGAGAGCTCTTTTGTAGCTGGCGAACACTTTTATGAACGACAGCAACTCTGCCCTCTTTTTATGGGGAAACTCGCTTCGCTCTTTGCTTTTTTAGAGTATAAAAACATCTCATTTTCTCCTAAAAAGATAGTGCTAAAAGAGCATTTTGAAGCTGTTTTTGTAAGTAATACCTTAGAGTTACGGGAGTTTGGAACGACACAAAAAGTGCTTATATTTGAGAAAAACAGCAACTATATGCATGAAGAGATGCAATTTTTAAAAACTGAAGCTCCATGGGCGAAGAGAGTTTTTATTTTACCTCGAAGTGTTTGTAAGTATTACGAAACAGATGAAGAGGAAATATTTTTTTATGATAAGAGCGAGGAGATAGTAAAACTTCTAGAGAAGAGAAGTTTTCATTTTGCCCTCATTTTTGGTGCAACGAAGTCGATCTTAAAAGCACACAAAAGTAGACAGTTGACATTAGATTTTTAGGAGTTTTATATGAATAGAAGAGATTTTTTATCTACTACATCCCTTGCCACGGCAGGTTTGGCTCTGAGTGGTTGTAATGAGAGTAATCGCCAAGCAATTGATTACTCAAAACATCCTCTTAAAGCTCAAAAGTCCCAGACAGACTACACTAACGCAGCTAAAAAAAGAGTCATTAAGCTTGCTACATCATGGCCTGCACACTTTCCAATTATGGGAACAGGTATAGAGCAGTTTGCAAAAAGGGTGATGATGATTAGTGGTGGGAGTTTAGAGATCAAGATATATCCTAAAAATACACTCGTACCAGCACTTGAGGTGTTTGATGCATGTTCGAGTGGACAGATAGACGCTTTTCACTCTGGTCCATACTATTGGAAAGGTAAAAACTCTGCATTTTCGCTCTACAGCGGAATTCCTTTTGGATTTACCGCAGAAGAGATAAGTTCTTGGATGTTTTTTGGTGGTGGATTAGAGCTTTGGAGAGAGCAGTATGCCTCTTATAATCTTTATCCCTTTATGGGTGGCAACACCAACATACAGATGGGTGGATGGTTTAGAAAGCCAATAAACTCTTTAGCAGATATGCAAGGACTCAAGATGCGCATACCAGGTCTTGGTGGAGAGGTTTTTGCAAAGATGGGAGTCACTCCTGTCTTACTTGCTGCGGGCGAGATATATAGTTCGCTTGAACGTGGTATGATCGATGCCACTGAATGGGTAGGGCCTGCGCTCGATATAAAGATGGGTTTTTATAAAGTTGCACCCTACTACTACTCTGGTTGGCATGAACCAGGTTCTATTTTGGAGCTTACTTTTAACAAAAAAGTGTGGGAGTCACTCTCGCCACAGCAGCAATCAATTATCGAAGTCGCAGCCAATGAGCTTAACTCAAATATGAGTTGTGAGTTTCATGCCGCAAATATTCATGCACTCAGTGAGCTTGAGAGTTTAGGTGTAAAGCTTGAGCGTTTTCCTGTAGATATTTTAAATGCAGGTAAGGTAGCACTTACAGAAGTCCTTAAAGAGGAGAGTGCAAAAAATCCAGCATTTTTAAGAGTCTACAACTCCATAGACTCCTATCTCTCACTCTCAAAAAAATGGAGTGATGTGAGTCTTGGATATTTTTTAAATCAGCGCTAACTACTCAAACGGATCTTTTTAAGCTCTTTGCGCAGAGTGTATTGTTCTGGAAGATAGAGCTCTACAAGGGCATGAAAAGCTTTGGAGTGGTTCATATGGACGAGGTGTGAGAGTTCATGGACTAAAACATACTCAAGAAGAGACTCTTCAAGAGATCGTAACGCTGTGTTGAGTGTGATGAGACCATCACTCCTGCAGCTCCCCCAGCGACTCTTCATCTTTTTAAATTTCAACTCCTTAAACTCCACCCCCATCTCCTGTGCAAAATATATAAGTTTATCTTGTATAAACTCCAGAGTGTGCAGCGGCTGTAAGGCTAAGGGTTTTTGCAGAGCGATTTTTTTGAGTTGTTTCTCTATCCAAGAGGATTTTTCATCAATTATCTTTTGGAGATACTCTTTGGTATTACATGGCGTTTTGATAGTAAGTGTGGCATCTTGCATTAGCATGATGTAGCTGTTTTTAAGCCTTGGGTTGTGAATGACTCTAATATTTTCAGGCGTGTAAGGGTGCGACTGTTTCATACTCAATTGGATCGTTCACACCAGCTAATGCAAATCCCCTTAAACGCAATCTGCAACTATCGCAAACGCCACATGCTACATTTTCGTTTTTGTAGCAGCTCCATGTAAGCACTAGTGGCACGTGAAAGCGAAGTGCTTCTGTGACGATTTGAGACTTTTTAAGATGCACAAGCGGCATTTTTATCTCTAAGTGTGTCTCATCTTTTGTGCCTAGATTTATAGCTCGCTGCATCGCTGCTATGTACTCTTCACGACAGTCTGGGTAACCGCTGCTATCTTCTTCAACGACACCAATACTTAAAACCTCTGCACCCTCTTTTTCTGCTATAGCCGCAGCCATACTTAAAAATATACCATTTCTAAAAGGTACATAAGTAACAGGAACACCCTCTTCTACTCCTCTAGTTGGGACTTCGATACTCTCATCTGTAAGTGCTGAAGCTCCAAGCTGCTTAAAAAAATCCAAGTCTAAAACATATCTTTGTAAAACACCAAGTGCATCACAGATAGCATTAAAGCAGCTTAGCTCTTTACTTTGAGTTCTTTGATTATAGTTGAAGTGAAGCGCGATAATTTCGTAGCCTTGTGCTTTTGCCATATATGCACTCAGTGTGGAGTCCATACCCCCGCTCATAATGCAGAGGGCTTTTTTTTGATTGCTCTTTTTCATGGGCAAAGTGTAGCATATTTTAGAGGGCTCTTGAACTAGAAGGCGCTATAATTTCGCCCATGATTGACTTAGATAACAGAACTACCCTTGATGTAGATGAAAACTTTTTAAATAGCATCGCTCTTTTGCTCACACAAAAAGATATGGAGCTTATTATCACTTCAAATACGGAGATTCAAACGCTCAATGCCGCGTTTAGAAACATAGACAAGCCAACAGATGTGCTGAGTTTTCCTTATGAAGAGTCTCCAATGACACCACTAGGAAGCATAGTCATCTCAAGTGATTTTGTCAGAGAAAAAGCAGTGGAGCTTGGACACTCTGAGCATGAGGAGTTGGCACTTCTTTTTATTCATGGCTTACTTCATATTTTAGGATATGACCATGAGGTTGATAATGGAGAGATGCGTTCTAAGGAGCATGAGCTTATAGAACAATTAAGACTCCCAGAGAGTCTCATTGTAAGAACACAAGGATAAAGTATGGATTACATAATATTTTTAGTTGCGATGGCTGCCCTTATTTATGGTGCTGATTTTATCATTAAAGAGTCTGAACGTATTGCACTGCACTACAACATTTCTCACTTTGTTATAGGCGCTACACTGGTGGCGTTTGGAACATCGCTACCAGAGATGGCATCTTCTATGACAGCAGCGAGCTATGGAAAAAGCGATATGGCAGTGGCCAATGTTTTAGGGAGTGTTATCTTCAACATCGTACTTATTTTAGGAATTGTTTTTCTCATTTCAAAAAAAATGCACCCTAAACGCGACCTTTTTGCACTCGATAGTGCTTGGGTTCTTATTCCTGTGATGATCTTTATCGTCATGATTTTAGATGGAGTTGTAAGTCGATTTGATGGGCTGCTCTTAGTAATGCTTATGGGGTCATATCTCTACTTTTTGTTCAAAGTGTCAAAAGAGGATCTCGAAGAGGAGATAGATGCAGAGCTTCAAGTAAAATTTGCTTGGGGCAAGACACTTCTCCTTCTTTTTATCGGTTTTGTTTTTACTATCGGAGGTGCCAATTTTGTCGTTGAGAGCGCAACGAGTATCGCTCGAAGCTTGGATGTAAGCGAGTGGATCATTGGTCTTTTTTTAATAGCTGTAGGCACATCGCTTCCTGAACTCGTCGTCTCTTTAGTAGCTGCTAA
>CAZJRG010000080.1:0-8124 GCA_964548435.1 uncultured Sulfurimonas sp.
AACGCTACGAAGATAAACCCATAGTGCTCCTCAGCGGTGGAGAGCAACGCCGTGTGGCGTTAGCCTCTTTGCTGCTGCAAAAACCAGACATATTACTGCTTGATGAGCCGACAAACCACCTCGATGTCTATATGGTGGAGTTTTTAGAAGAGCTTCTTCTCAAAGAAAAATTTACTTTAGTCTTTATCTCACACGATAGATACTTTATAGACAGAGTGGCGACCAAGTCCATAGAAGTCGAGGATTGTGCCCTTAGAGAGTACAGTGGCGGCTACTCCGACTATCTTACGCAAAAAGAGGAGTATATCCGAACACTTGCCAAACAACACGAAAACCTACTAGGACTGCTCAAACGCGAAAATGAGTGGTTTGCCAGGGGTGTAAGAGCCCGCCTTAAACGCAACGAAGGGAGAAAAGAGCGACTCATGGAGCTGAGAGAAGCTGCCAAAACAAACCCCGCGAAAATAAGAAAAATGTCACTAGAGCTAGAGCGCGAAGCAAAAAACTTCAACCGTGACAAAAGCATCAACAAACAGAAGATGCTCTTTGAGGTAGAAAATCTTGGACTGCGTTTAGGAGAAAAGGAGCTGCTCAAAAACTTCACTACCCGCATCTTACAAAAAGATGTCATCGCCATCGTAGGACCAAATGGCAGCGGAAAATCCACCCTACTCAAAGCACTCCTTGGACGTCTTGAACCCACAGCTGGGAGCATCAAACGCGGAGAGTTTAAGGTAGGCTACTTTGATCAGCACCGAGAGATGCTCGATGATGAGAAAAACCTCATTGAGACATTTTGCCCAAATGGCGGTGATAGAGTGAGCGTACGCGGAAGTGACTTGCATGTCTATGGCTACTTAAAAAACTTCCTCTTCCCACGAGAGTTTTTAGACAAAAAGGTCGGAGTGCTCAGCGGTGGAGAGAAAAACCGTGTGGCGTTAGCCCTGCTCTTTACAAAAGATGTCGACATTCTCATTCTCGATGAGCCTACAAACGACCTCGATATTCCTACTATCAACATCCTTGAAGAGCAGCTTGAAAACTTTGCAGGTGCAGTCATCATTGTGAGTCACGATAGATACTTCGTAGACAAAATCGCAAAAAAACTCTTCATCTTCAAAAGTGATAAAACCATAGAGGAGTCATACCAGCTCTATAGTGAGTATCTTGAACTCGAAAAAGAGCTTCAAGAGCTAGAGCAGATGCACAAAGAGGCAAACGCCACTCCAAAAGAAGAGACACAAAAGCGAGAAAAAACACAAAAACTCAAACTCACCTTCAAAGAGAAGATGGCGTTAGAGCAACTCCCGCTCGAGATAGAAGAGATAGAGAAAAAGATAGAGAGCATAAACAGCTGCCTTAGCGATCCAAAGTGTTATGAAGAGAGAGGTTTGAGCCTCTTAGCAAAAGAGCTCGAGGAGTTAGAGACCCTCTATGAACAAAAAATGGAAGAGCTTTTTGCTATAGAAGAGAAGGTCGAAGAGATAGAAAATAGCTAAACGCTACTTTTCTAAAGAAAGTTTTGCTTCACAAAGCGCCTCGGCTACTTTTCTAAAGAAAGTTTTGCTTCGCAAAGCGCCTCGGCTACTTTTGCCCCTCTTTGAGTGAGTCTGCGATAAGAAACGCAAGCTCTAATGCTTGGTCCGCATTTAAACGCGGGTCACAGTGTGTATGGTAACGAGAAGAGAGATCCTCTTCAGTCACCGTAAATGTTCCACCGATGCACTCAGTCACATTTTTTCCAGTCATCTCTAAGTGAACGCCACCACCAAAAGTACCTTCAGAGCGATGAACTTGAAAAAACTCTTTCATCTCGCGAAGTACGGCATCGACTGGTCGTGTTTTGTAGTTGTTTGAAGATTTGATGGTGTTGCCGTGCATTGGGTCACATGACCAGACCACTTTTTTACCCTCTCTCTCTACTGCTCTAATGAGTGCAGGAAGTCCATCACCCACTTTGCCAGCACCCATTCGAACGATGACATTGAGTCGTCCAGCTTCGTTGTTTGGGTTGAGTCTATCACAAAGTCTGATGAGATCTTCAGGATCCATAGACGGTCCAGCTTTAAGCCCTATTGGGTTGTGTACACCGCTTAAAAACTCCACATGTGCACCATCAAGCTGACGCGTTCTATCACCTATCCAGAGCATGTGTGCCGAAGTGTCATACCAGTCGCCAGTCGTAGAGTCTTTACGCGTAAACGCCTCTTCGTATGGGAGCAAAAGTGCCTCATGCGAAGTGTAAAAGTCTGTCTCGCGAAGTGTACGGTATGAATCAGAAGTGATGCCACATGCCTCCATAAACTTGAGTGATTTTCCTATCTCATTAGCAAGTGCTTCATACTTTTGAGCCGCGCCGCCTTGGTTTGCAAAGTCGAGTGTCCATTTGTGTACCTGATGCAAATCTGCCAAACCACCCGTCGCAAATGCACGCAGAAGATTTTGTGTCGCTGCAGATTGATTATAAGCTTTGATCATTCTTTTTGGATCAGGAATACGAGCCTGTGAAGTAAACTCAGAACCATTGATGATATCTCCACGGTAAGAGTCAAGTGTGACACCATCAACTGTCTCTGTGTCGCTTGAACGCGGCTTTGCAAACTGCCCAGCAATGCGTCCTACCTTTACAACAGGAAGTCCACCCGCATATGTCATCACTACAGCCATCTGTAGCATAGCCTTGAAACTGTCACGGATATTTTGTGCTTTAAACTCAGAAAAACTCTCAGCACAATCCCCACCTTGCAGTAAAAATGCCTGACCATTTGCTACATTGGCCAACTGGCTCTTGAGTGAGCGTGCCTCACCAGCAAAGACCAATGGCGGATAGTTTTTAAGCTCCTCAAGAACGCTATGCAGCTCCTCTTTGTCTGGATATGTTGGTTGTTGTAAAATCGGTTTTTCTCTCCAGCTTGACGGACTCCAAGTACTCATAATGTGAACCTTATATGTAAAAAATTTTGCGAATTTTATCAAAATGTACCTAAAAAAGGTATGAAGCTTGCAAGGAGGCTTGCAAAAGCTTTATTTATGCTTCAAAGGGTATAATAACGAAATTTTTTGATTGGGAAAGTAATGCAAAAAGATGATCTAAAATCTCTTGTCACACAGATGTATGAAGAGCTTCTTGCACACATCGATGCCTCGCAAACTGTCTCTAGAGAGCAGGTTCTTCACTACTTAAAAGATGCTTCCCGTGCCATTGATACCATCAGCGATGAGAGTATTGACTCGAGTGAACATGCACGTGAGATCTTCAAAAGTACCTACAAAGAGATAGCAAAAAAATCTCTCCAATCTTACGAAAACACAAATGACCAGTTTGAACGTCTCTCAAAAATGCAGCAAGAGACACTCAGTGAGTGTGAAAAGTCTCACATTGACTACCCTAGTATTAAACAGAAATTTGACGAGATCCAAGAGCATATGAGTCAAGAGGTTCAAAAAGCAAACACCCTCATCTCAAGACTCACTCGTCAGGTGCAGGAGCTTGAAGAGAGTTCAAATCTTGACTCACTCACTAAAGTCTTCAACAGACGCGCCCTCACCTCCTACCTCACAACTATCTGTGAAAAGGGCTCCATCCATAGTAATCTTCATCTTCTGATTCTCGATATTGATGATTTCAAACTTATTAACGACACACACGGGCACATTGCAGGAGATAAAATACTCATTTTTATCGCAAATATGCTCCGTAAAACTCTTCGCGACGGGGACAAAGTCTTTCGCTATGGCGGGGAGGAGTTTATTATCACGCTCAACAGAGTCAGTGAAAATGAGTGTCAAGAGATAGGAAATCGCATCTTAAAACTCATAAGTTCCAACCAACTCATCTACAAAGGTACAGCACTCAATGTCACTATGAGTATCGGTGGCACCCAATACTATGAAGGGGATGTTCCAGATAAGATCATAGCCCGTGCAGACAAAGCTCTTTATAGATCCAAACATAGCGGTAAAAATCAAATGAATATGGAGTTTCTCAATGGAAATTAGCTACTTTGATCTTGTAGTAGCAAGTGTAATTTTACTTCTTGGTCTCAAAGGCATACTCAACGGTTTTTTCAAAGAGATTTTCGGTCTTATAGGCATAATTGGTGGTATCTTCATTGCATCGCGTGTGGGAGAGCCTTTTGGAGAGTATCTTAACACTCTCATCTTCCACTTCGAAGCGGCATCTGCGGTCAGTTTTGTCGGCTTTTTACTCGCCCTAGGACTTTTTTGGATTTTAATGGTCTTGATAGGTTTTCTCTTTAAACGTCTGAGTAACATCAGTGGGCTTGGTCCAGTAGACAGAGTTTTTGGATTTTTATTTGGTGCTGGAAAATTTTTCCTCATCGCTGCCATCATCGCACATGCGCTCTACAGTGTCAAAGCGATCCATACCGCCATTGGTACAAAACTTGAGGGAAGCACACTCTTCCCAATTCTTGTGGAGACGGGAAGTATTATCATGAAGATAGACCCAACACAAATGACTCAAGATCTCAATACTACTCTTGAGACACAAACACAAACGCTCAAAGAGCAAACAGATCAAGTAATGCAAAATGCAGCAAAAGTTGAAATTGAAAAAATCAAAACTACGATAGAACAAAACATAACAAAGGAACAATAACATGGCATCCAATGTACACACGGACTTCAATGATAGAACAGTAGAGTATAAACAGCTTCTGAGTAATTTTAAAGAGCTTCTTAAAAAAAACAGTCTCAAGTTTACTATCCAGCGCGAAGTTATTTTAGAGACACTCTACAACTCCGATGAACACCTCACTCCAGAAGGGCTGCATCATCTCATTCAAGAGAGACATCCAGAGCTCAAAACTGGTATAGCAACAGTATACAGAACCCTCTCACTTTTAGAAGAGTCCAATGTCGTCACTTCTCTCTCATTTGGAGCACAAGGTAAGAAGTATGAGTTAGGTGCTAAAGAGCATCATGATCACTTCATCTGTACTGTTTGTGCCAAAATAACAGAGTTTGTCGATGAAGAGATAGAAAAACGCCAACATGCCATCGCAAAAACGCTGGGCTTCAAGATGCAAGACCACTCTATGCAGATCTATGGTATTTGTTCAGAGTGCCAAGCAAAAAACAACTAAGGAAAAATTTTTGATTTTTGAAAATAAATTTGTACAACAACGCATAGAAAAAGCACATCTTCTTAAAGAAGCGGGATACAATCCCTACTCTAACGACTCTAAAAGAAACGCAACCATTGCAAAATATCTCAATGTAAACTCAGATATTCACCAAAAAGAGTCCAAACGCGATGAGAAACGCCACTACACAGTAAGCGGTCGTATCAAACTCTTTCGTATTATGGGAAAAGCTTCGTTTGTAAAGATAGAAGATGAGAGTGGTATGCTTCAAGTCTATGTAGCACGAGACCATCTTCCAGAGGGATTTTACAATGATGTTTTCAAGAAAAATATAGAGGTTGGAGATATCATTGAGGTGAGTGGATACCCATTTGTCACAGGTCAAGGGGAACTTTCACTCCATGCTGATGGACTCAAACTCCTTACAAAAGCAATCGCACCACTCCCTGAGAAGTTTCATGGTATTACCGACAAAGAGACACGCTATAGAAAACGCTATCTCGATCTCATCATGAATGCAGAGGTGAGAAAAACATTTCAAATCCGCTCAAAAGTCATCTCGCTCACACGTCACTTCTTTGAAGAGAAAGGGTTTTTAGAGGTTGAAACTCCGATGATGCACCCCATAGCAGGTGGAGCAAACGCCAAGCCATTTGTAACGCATCACAATGCTTTGGGTATTGACAGATACCTTAGAATCGCTCCTGAGCTTTACCTCAAACGCCTCATCGTTGGAGGGTTTGAAGCGGTTTTTGAGATCAATCGTAACTTCAGAAACGAGGGAATGGACGCTACACACAACCCAGAGTTCACTTCTATAGAGTTTTACTGGGCATACAAAACCTACAAAGACCTCATTAAACTCACCAAAGAATATTTTGAGTATCTCTTTGATCACTTAAATCTCCCTACACTTCTTCCTTATGGAGATTTTGAGGTGAACTTTGCAAACTTTCAAGAGATACCGCTCATAGAGTCACTCACAACCATCGGTGGTGTACCTGCGGATGTGGTCTATGATGCGGAAAAAATCATCGCTTACTTCAAGTCGCAAAATCTTACAGTCAAACCAAATCTCACACTAGGACAACTCCAAGGGGAGCTCTTTGACGAGTTCGTAGAAGACAAACTCATCGACCCGACATTTATCACGGAGTATCCAGTAGAGATCTCTCCTCTTGCAAGAAGAAGTGATGAAAACCCTGCGATTACAGAGCGTTTTGAGCTTTTCATCGCAGGAAGAGAGATCGCAAATGCTTTTAGCGAGCTTAACGATCCAGTCGACCAACACGCGCGTTTTGAAGGTCAGATGGCTGCAAAAGAGCTTGGTGATGATGAAGCCCACGAGATGGATAGCGACTTCATCGAAGCACTCAGCTACGGTATGGCGCCAACGGCTGGACAAGGCATCGGCATAGATAGACTTGTGATGCTCCTTACCAATGAGCACAGCATTCGAGATGTACTGCTCTTCCCAGCGATGAAACCGCTCCACCATGATGAACACCACCACGACACACACGAAGAAGAGAGCCACTAAGACCTATGCGCTCTCCTCGCGGCTTTGCAAAAAACTACTTCACTTTTGCATCTATGCTCGCACACAGTGTCGCACCCAAACTTGCAAGTCAAGAGAGCAGCCACCAACTCTGCGTTTACAAATCTTGTTTTGTAGAGGAGGAGGAGCTTGAAGCTCCGCCACTTGATGAGGCACAACTCATATTATCTGGGCTAAACGCCAAGCCTTGTCTGTGCAACTACTTTTATAGCCTTCGCACAAAACTCACCCTTCTCATAAACCACTACATCCCAAGATGCCCCTACTACACTCCCTGCTTCGCGTTTCGTCGCTCAGGTGTCCATCCCCCTCTTTTTTCTCTCTAAAAAATTCATAATCACAAAAAACAAAAAAAATATTTTAAACACCAAGGATATACCCATGTCAAAAAAAAGTTATGTAGTAGGATTTCCACGTATTGGAGAACAAAGAGAGCTCAAGTTTGCGCTTGAGAGTTTTTGGGCAAATAACATATCGCTCGACGAATTAAACGCAGTTGCCTCAGAACTCAAAAAACGCCACTGGCTCTACCAAAAAGCAGCGGGCATTGAGTTTATTAGCATCAACGACTTTTCACTCTATGACAATATGCTCGATACAGCACTTATGCTTGGAGCCATCCCGCCACGTTTTAGACACTTAAGCGGTGAGGCACTCTACTTTGCGATGGCAAGAGGGAGTAAGGAGGCTGTGGCGATGGAAATGACTAAGTGGTTTAACACCAACTATCACTATATCGTCCCCGAACTTGACAAAAACCACTGCTTCTCTTTAAACGCCACCAAGATAATAGAAGAGTACCGTGAGGCAAAAAGCATTGGCATCCAAGGAAAAATCAACATCATAGGACCTCTGACCTTTTTAGCACTCAGCAAACGCACCGACCAAGGCGATACCATGGAGCTGCTTCACAAAATCCTCCCTTTATATGAGGAGCTTCTAAGAGAGATCTCAAAACTTGACGAAGAGATTTACGTGCAGTTTGACGAGCCGATATTTGTCAAAGACAACGAGGTAAAGTTTTTAAGCCTCATAGCACCCTGCTACACCGCGTTAGCTACTGTCGCATCCAACATCAAGATCATCGTGAGCAGCTACTTTGAACACTCCAATGAAGCCACCAAGATTCTACTCCACACACCCATTTGGGCTTTGGGGCTTGACTTCGTTCACGGAGTGCAAAACCTTGACTCACTGGGTCTCATCGGCGCATCAGACAAAACACTCATCGCTGGAGTAGTCGATGGAAGAAATATCTGGAAAAACGATTTTGTAAAAACGCAAACACTTTTAGAGACCATAAGCAAGAGTGTTTCAAAAGAGTGCATCATTCTCTCCACATCATGTTCACTTCTTCACTCCCCTTTGACACTTGAACATGAAACAGCAATGGATCTAGAGATTAAAGAGTGGCTCAGCTTTGCCAATGAAAAACTCACTGAAGTCACACTTCTTAGT
>CAZJRG010000081.1:0-8009 GCA_964548435.1 uncultured Sulfurimonas sp.
TCCATAAAGATGACAAAAAAAATGAGAAAAAATAGATTTTTAAAGAGATAGAAAAACTCTATAATGCCAGAGATTTAACCGCTCTTGATGCTCTTGCAACGCCAACTTATAGAGAGCAAAACAGAAGTAAAAACTACAAATCGATTTTAATGCTCTCTTGCAACAAAATCAAACATCTAGAAAAAATCGAGGCACTCCAATCAGATGCAATAATACTCAACCTTGAAGATGGTGTCTCACGCCAAGAGAAGCCATTTGCCTTAGTGTTGTCTGCTATATACCTTGCCAAACATAAAAAATGTAACAAAAAACTCATTGTACGTGTTAATGCACTCGATGAAGGTGGTTATGATGAGATCACCTATCTCAATCAGTTTATGCCAGATGCCATTCGTGTTCCAAAAATCAAAACTCTCAAAGAGGTCAATAGTGTACTTGCACTCTTAAAAGAGGGTATAGAGCTCCATCTTTCCATAGAGACGGCAGATGCTTGGCACAACTTGGCATCTCTTGCTCCAAACCATAGAGTCACGGTGTTTTATCTTGGCGTCTTGGATCTCTTTGCAGATATGGGGCTCTCTCAAGGACTTATCAATCTCAAAAACCCCACCATGCACTATATCCTTTCGCACTTTCTTATCACAACAAAAGCCATGGGCGCAAAGCCTGTCTCTTTTGTGTTTCAGGAGCATCAAAATGAAGAGACATTTAGAAAATGGCTTAAACTTGAGAGAGAGATGGGTTTTGATGCAAAAGGGTGCATCTCTCCAAGCCAAGCCCTTCTTGTCAATGACTTTTTCAAAAATCCAGAAGAGGAACTTTCCAGAGCAAAAGTGATAGTAAAACTCTTTGAAATGCATCGAGCTGAAGGCATAACAGGTTTCGTTGATGAAAGTTATGGATTCATTGATGAGCCCGTATACAAGGGTGCTTTAGCTCTACTGTCTCAAAATATCAAATAAATAATTATTATTCATAAACGATTAAGCTCATCTACAAAAAGTGATGTTATAATCACTTCTATTTGAAATTTAGAAAAGGAGTTCGTGTTATGAATTTTAAAAGTATTAAATTCAGACTCGTTGCGTTTACCGTTTTAGGTTTGGTGCTCTTGGGTATTGCCATATCTTTAGTAGCAATTAACAAATCTTCCGATGCGCTCATTAAAGCAAGGATGGATCAGCTAAGTAGCATCGCTGAAGCGAAAGCTGAAGGACTAGGAGAGTTTACAAAGTTCTTTCACGGACTTATAATTGCTAATGCGGGTGATATTAACACCGTACAAACACTCTGGAGTCTCAATGATGCGTTTGCGCTTTTTGAAGATGAAACAGATATAGACCTCGATGAGGCGACTCAAAAACTCATAGAGGAGTACGATGCCAACTATCTAAGTCATGTAAATTTTGAATTTCCAGGAGTTGCATCAAAAAAAGCAACACTTGAGTATCTTCCAGAGTCAGATGCTGGAAAAATCGCTCAAATGCTCTACATAGTTGAAAATGAAAATCCAATAGATAAAAAAGATGAACTTCATCAAAACAAACTCCATAAAGATGACTACTCAAAACAGCATGCTCTCTACCATAGAAAGTTTAAAGCTATTCTTGATGAGTTTGGTATTTATGATATTTTTTTAGTCAACGCTGATGGTCTTATAGTATATACTGTCAAAAAAGAGAAAGATTTTGCCACCAGTCTTATAGATGGTCCTTACAAAGAGAGTGGACTAGGGCGTGTTTTCAAAAAAGCAATGGAGCTTAAAAATGGAGAGATTGCATTTGATGATTTTGCACCTTATGAGCCAAGCATGAATGCACCTGCATCTTTTATCGCTACACCACTCTATTTTCATGAAGATTTAGAGGGTGCTTTGATATTTCAGCTTCCTATTGGTGTACTCAACAAGACAATGAATTTTCAGGGTAACTTTGACAAAGCTGGACTTGGAGAGACAGGTGAAGCATTTTTAATCGGTCAAGATAAAATGATGAAAACCGATAGCCGTTTTGTTACGCAAATAGAAGATCCACTTGTACAAAAGTTCAAAACTACTATAGGAACCTACAAGGTAGATACAGAGGCTTCTAGCATGGTGCTTAAAGGTGAATCAGGTTCAATGATGGTTGCGTCTCAAAGTGGCGATAAACTTCTCAATGCCTTTACACCTGTAGATTTTTTCGGTGCCAAGTGGGGTATTATAGTTCAACTTCAGGAGGATGAGGCTCTTCAAAGTGTTATAGAGACTCGAAATGTCATAGCGATTTTAGCTGTTGTCATTATTCTTATACTTATTGTTGTGATTGTTATCGCTATTCAAAAGCTCATTATCAACAAACTCTCACTTTTGCAAGATGCAGCATATGGGTTGGCAAAAGGAGAGGGTGATCTTACTAGCCAGATCAAAATAGCCTCAGGTGATGAGATGTATGATGTAAGTACAAACATTAATGCCTTCATAGAGAAAGTACGAGTCACTGTTGACAAAGCAAAACAGATGTCTCGTGAAAATGCCTCTATAGCTGACAACCTCTCTAGCACTTCAGGCGATATCAAAAACAAAGCTATTCAAGAAGCAAATATCGTTGCAGAAGTCACAGATGAGGGATCGGAGCTTCAAGATGTACTCAAAATTGCAATTAACGATGCACAGATTGTTCGTGAAGAGATCGATGCAACTGCACAACAACTTCTTCTTGCGAACAACAGTATAAAAGAGCTTGCTTCAGAGGTCTATGACCGCTCTCAAGTAGAGAGCGAAATGGCTCAAAAACTACAACAGCTCTCGCATGATACACAACAAGTCAAAGATGTCCTAAGTGTCATTTCAGATATTGCAGACCAGACAAATCTACTTGCTCTAAACGCGGCTATTGAAGCAGCTCGTGCTGGAGAACATGGACGCGGGTTTGCGGTTGTTGCCGATGAAGTACGTAAGCTCGCTGAGAGAACACAAAAATCTCTCTCTGAAATCAATGCAACCATTAGTGTTATAGTCCAATCAGTTCAAGATACAAGTGATCAGATCTCGGACAATGCAAGTAAAATCGAAGAGCTCTCAAACAATGCACAAAATGTCGAAGTAGAAATTGACAACAGTGTAAGTGCTATGCAAGCTTCTGTGCAAAAGGTTGAAAAAACTGTAGAAGGATATGTAGCAAACTCTAAAACAATTGATCATATGATCTCACAGGTAGCAGAAATAAATAGACTCTCATCTCACAATGCAAAAAGCGTTGAAGGTATTGCAAAAGCTTCAGATAATCTCTCAGAGATGACTTCACAACTCAATGCACTTCTAAACGAATACAGAACTTAATTCAAGTTCTGTATCGACCTCTTAAGCTTCTATCTTCCTAAGTGATAAAAAACATTATAACGAATGAGTGTCTTCTCAGCAGGTCTTGGATACTTCGCATAAGCATACTCTATGGTCTCTTTTGTGATATCATCAAGCTCAAAGTACCCACTCTTGCTTATAAATCTAAAATCACTCATATCACCATTTGGATGAAGATAAAACTCTATAACATTGCTGCTGTTCACACGCAGACTACCATCAAGATTGACACGAGCTACACGATTGAGCACCTGCTGCGTTATACGACGCATAATCTCTTGATTGTCAAGAATATATTTTTGTTGACCAGGGGTTAGCTTTCCAAACTCTTCTCCATAAAGCTCTTGAAGATTACTCGAAACATTACTCCCTGCGCTCTTTTTTGAGCTCTTTTGCTCACTCTCTTCGCTTGACTTATCCTCATGCATCCACGCCAGAGGATCATCTACTTTTTTATGTTTTTCAATAAGTTTCTTTGGCTTCTCCTTGACTGGCTCAACAGGAATAAAAGGTTTTTCAGACTCTATAGGCTCTACTTTAGAGACTTTTTTTGGTGGTGTTGGACTCTTCTTTGGTTTGTTGAGCTGTGTCTGTTTTTTTGGTTTTTGAGGTTCAAATTTCAGCGGTGGCTCTTTGATTAGTTTCTTAAGTTGTGAACCTTTTGGCATAGGTGGAGCTACACTCTTGGTTTGAGGGATCTCTTTTTTTGTAAGTCCAGACTTTTTAGAAGTGAGAGGAAGCTCTTTGAGTGAGATCTTCACCTTTTTTTCTTGATCTTTAGTTTTGCGCTCTATAGGGTTAAGTGAAATTATAATCCATAACAAGAGCAAAATCACACTATGAATAAGCAGTGCCACAAAGAGTGCAAAAGTAGATCTGTTCAAGGAGTGTCCATTGATAAATTGATCGCGAATTATAGCAAATCTACATTAATAGTAGTTGGCTATAATTTGTAAAATATTATGTGAAGGTTAAAACAAAATGAGTAGAGAAATATCACAAAAAGCATTTATAGAGGCTCAAGAGCTTATTCCTGGAGGTGTAAACTCTCCTGTTAGAGCATTTAAAAGTGTAGGGGGCACTCCAATTTTCATCACTCAAGGGGAGGGGGCATATCTTGAAGATGTTGATGGAAATAGATATGTTGACTATGTACAGTCATGGGGTCCTCTCATCTTTGGGCACAGAGACGAAACCATAGAAGCTGCCGTCATAGATGCAGTCAAGCACGGTCTAAGTTTTGGAGCACCAACACAAGCAGAGAGTAATCTTGCCAAACTCGTTATCTCTTTTTTTGACTCTGTAGAAAAAGTACGTTTTGTCTCTTCTGGCACAGAAGCCGTTATGTCGGCAATACGCCTTGCACGCGGCTTTACGGGTCGTGATGATATAGTAAAATTTACAGGCTGCTACCATGGACATAGTGATGCGCTTTTAGTTCAAGCAGGTTCAGGCGCGGCAACATTTGGAAACCCTTCGAGTCCAGGTGTACCAGCTGACTTTACAAAACATACTCTTTTGGCACAATACAACAATATAGAGAGTGTCAAAAAATGTTTTCAAGACTCTCAAAATATCGCCTGCGTTATTATAGAGCCAATTGCGGGAAATATGGGTCTCGTTCCTGCTGATAAAGAGTTTTTGCATGCACTGCGTTTACTCTGCGATGAGCATGGAGCCCTACTCATCTTTGATGAAGTTATGAGTGGGTTTCGTGCAAGTATTCATGGTGCAGAGTCAATCACAGGTGTTAAACCAGACATCATCACTCTAGGCAAAGTGATTGGGGGTGGAATGCCTGTTGGTGCTTTTGGGGGTCGTCGTGAGATCATGGCGATGCTCTCTCCAGAGGGTCCAGTCTATCAAGCTGGAACACTCAGTGGAAATCCTGTTGCTATGGCTGCTGGTTTGGCAGCACTTGGTAAGCTTAAAGAAAACGCAAGGGTTATGAGTGTTTTAGAGGCACGTGGACGAAGACTTGTAGAGGGAATGCAAGCCGCTGGTGCTGAACATGGATTTGCTATGCAAGTTGATGTTCGCGGCAGTATGTTTGGCTTCTTTTTCCATGACACAGCTGTAAAAAACTTTGAAGATGCTGCTGCTAGCGATGCAGCTCTCTTTGCAAAATTTCACTCCAAAATGCTTGATGAAGGGTTCTATTTTGCTTGTTCACTCTATGAAACAGGGTTTATCTCTACTGCTATTACAGACACAATGATAGAAGCAACGATAGAGGCTTCAAAAAGAGTTTTCAAGGCAATAAAAGATGGAAAATAGATCAAAAGAGGAGACTCCCAAAATAAAACCAATCATAGAAGCCGCAGATTCACTCTCCTTGGGAATCTCGATGGTTGTTGCAGTTCTTATGGGAGTTGGTATCGGTTGGTTAATAAAATCGTTCACGGGAGTCTCTTGGACACTCTGGATAGGAGTTTTTATAGGGGTAAGTGCTGCGTTTTTAAATGTCTACAAAGCATATTCAAAACAGTACAAAGCGATGCAAGATCTTGCAAATGAGCCGCGTTATGCCATCAAAAAACAGCTCGATGATGAGAGCGACGATGAGGATTATGGTGATACAAAGTATTAAAATATTCATCTCTTTAGAGCTTATTGTGCTTCTGAGCTGGCTCTACTCATTTGAGCTCTATATAAACATACAAGTCGCGTTTATAAGTTCATTTTTTATTATATTGGGTTCTTCATTTGCACATAAGAGAGTTGTAGATCAGAAGATAGAAGCGCATGAAGTTGACCCATCTCAAAGGGAGCTTCTAGAGTGCATAGAGGATCCACATGAACTCTATGAAGAGTTAGAGGAAAAACATCTACATACCCAAGAGCACGACTTTAAAACAATAATAAAAGAAGAAAAAGCAAAAATTAAAACATTTGATCTAAAGAGTACGGGTTTAGGTGCAAAAGCGACACTCTCACTTTTTAGACTCATCCCTTATCTAGTCTTAATTTTAGGGTTCATCGCTTTACAAAATAGTGCTCTTTTAAATCTACTCTTTTATCTTCCAGCACTTCTACTGGGAAT
The DNA here is from genome assembly GCA_964548435.1 of uncultured Sulfurimonas sp. GTDB lineage: Bacteria > Campylobacterota > Campylobacteria > Campylobacterales > Sulfurimonadaceae > Sulfurimonas. The sequence goes on from CAZJRG010000081.1 coordinate 6,384, forward strand.
AATCGGAGGATATAAGAGCTCTATGCAGTTATCATAGGAATATTAAATCCTATGCTGTTTTTCCCGACTTCTATATAAAAACCACTGTTTTGTGTAAAAATCTTAACATCGTTTGTTTTTTGAAGATTGATACTCTCACTGCTAATCTCTATTGAGATAATGCTATATTTTTGCTCTTCAAATCGTACATGCTCACCTATACGCAAAAACACTTTTGTATTTATAACTCTATTGTCAAAAAAGCAGTGGTATGTTTTGTTAAGTAATTTTATGAGTATGTTTGAATCAAGTCTCAAGTCTGGAATAGTTGGATCATACGATTTTACAAACTCTATGTTTGAACCTATAGAGTTTGTCGCTATGCAGAGGTCAGTAATAGTAAAAATATTTGTTAGTTCACCCTGAGGCTTCTGCGTTGAGAGTTTCATTGAAGGCATCTGATAGAGTTTAATGCCTATCTCCTCTTCACTCTCATACCCCACAGTCAAACCAAAAAACTTGTATCGCCCGTACTCAATATCTAAAAAAGTGGTTTTAAAACCAAAATTGATATTGGCATATGTCTGTGCAAGTGTAAAAAGTTCAGCTGATGTGGTAGCACCAAGTAAAAACTGTGCTTCTGCATTTAAAGAGATGATCTTTCCGCTTGAGTTAAAAAGCACAAAAGGGTTGTAATCATATTCGATCCACTGTTGTTCAAAAGTCATCAAATGAGTCTATTCCTCTATATAGTTTTTGAGTCTACGCCCAACTTTAGGATGCTTGAGCTTTTTAATTGCAGAAGATTCGATTTGACGAACTCTCTCTCTGGTAACATTGAGCTCTTTTCCTATCTCTTCAAGCGTTCTATCACTCTCATCATCCATAATTCCAAAACGCAGCTTGATAACAGCTTTTTCTCTCTCATTGAGTTGCTCTAAAACTGTCTCGATCTGAGCACGAAGATCATCTTTGAGTATAGCATCTGAGGGAGAGAGTGATGTTTTGTCTTCAATGAAGTCTCCAAAACGTCCATCCTCTTCACTCCCGATTGGTGCTTCAAGTGAAATTGGCTCTTTTGTAATTTTAATAACATTTTTGACCTTCTCCACTGAGAGTCCGACCTCTGCTGCGATTGTTTCAACATCTGGATCTTTACCGCTCTCTTGAAGATGCTTACGCATTATTTTATTGATGCGGTTGATAGTTTCAATCATGTGAATTGGAATACGAATCGTTCTTGCTTGGTCTGCAATAGCACGACTGATAGCTTGACGAATCCACCATGTTGCATAGGTTGAAAATTTATACCCTTTTTGATACTCAAACTTATCGACAGCTTTCATGAGTCCTATATTTCCCTCTTGAATCAAATCAAGGAAGGGCAAACCACGATTAGTGTAGCGTTTAGCGATTGAGACAACAAGTCTGAGATTAGATTTTGCCATTTTAGTCTTTGAAATTTCGGAGATATTTTTTCCGCGTTTAATCTGTTCTAAAATATCTGCAAGTTTTTCAGGCTCCATATCAAAAGAGTTTTTTGATGCCTCTTTTGTCTGCACAAGCTTCTTGATCTCCATATATGTTGAGACCATCGTTGCTTCAGGAACCATACTTGCGATATCTTCTTTTGTAAGATCTTGAATT
>CAZJRG010000082.1:0-7678 GCA_964548435.1 uncultured Sulfurimonas sp.
CCTCGAGTGGCTTTATGCGCGTCGATGGTAATTATGAAGCACTCTCGTATGAGCAGTGGCGCTCTTCTGATTGGCCATCAACCTATCAAAACCCCCTCTATCCAAATCTTTTTGCTTGCGGTATTGCGTTTGCGCCGCCGCATGGCATCTCAAAACCGATGCACTCACCAAGTGGGACAAATATTACTCCTATGCCTCCTCGAACAGGGATGCCATCGGCTATTATTGGTAAAGCAGTGGCTCGCTCCATCGTAGACTTGATTCAAAAAGGGGAACAAGCACCTTTGCAAAATGCTTCAATGGCAGATATGGGAGCAGGGTGCATCGCCTCTACTGGAAGTGGGCTCTTTAGTGGCACTGCGGTGACGATGGCGATGTACCCAGTTATTCCTGATTATGAGCGTTATCCAAATGTTGGACGTGACTTAGATTACACTTTTGCTGAGATTGGGCTTGCTGGACACTGGACAAAGTATCTTCTGCACCATCTCTTTTTGTACAAAGCAAAACTGAAGCTTTTTTGGCAAAAAATTCCTGAGTAGAAGGAGCATTTATGTTTAATGAAGATGAAAAAGATATGCAAGGCTACCTGCAAAATAACCTCCCAAAAGTTCCAACACCTTTTAAACGCTACCTTCGCAACTGTCTGCTCTATCAATTGGTGCGTTTTTTTGTTATCAACATTAAGATGATCATAGTCGTAAAAAAGAGTCACTAGATGAAAGAGCGTGTCCCAACACTCATCAAAGAGCATTCGCGTTTTGTAGCGGCAAAAGATGAGATTTTATCTCAGTGGTTTATGTATTTGCCTCCAAGAGAGATTTTGATGCGCCATCAGATTGATGTGACATATTTTATAGAGAAGTATGCTTCTGGCGTTTTTGACTACTTCATGGGAGTCATTGCAGGGGAGCGCGAGATTGGAGATTGTCCCGTGATGCAAGAGCTTCTCACGTTTTTAAAGTTTCGTGAGATAAGTGCCGATGAGCTCTTTGAGATCTGTAGCCACTTTCGCCGCTCTATGGTCGACTTCTCTTATGACGCTTCGCTCAACTCAAAAGCACTCTTTGATGAGATCTCATACATCTTCGATAAAAACTTCCGCGGTATTTTAAAATATTACACAGACACCATCTTTCAAAAGCTCATTGATGCGCGTCAAGAGGCACTTCAAGCGAGTGAGGCTAAAGAGTTTTTTCTCTCAAATATGTCTCATGAGATCCGTACACCGCTCAATGCCATCTTGGGTTTTGTCAATCTTCTCAAAGAGGAGAGCATCTCTAAAAAGCATCAGAACTATCTGAGTATCATCGCAAACAGTGGAGAAAATCTTTTAAGTATCATTAACGATATTTTGGATTTTTCAAAGCTCAGAAGTGGTGAGTTTACCATCGAGCCTAAGATCTTCTCCTTGCATGATGAGTTGGGACATACGCTTGAGCTCTTTGTTGCGAGTGCAAATACAAAAAATATCACTATCACCTCATTTATCTCTCCAGCTATTCCAAGAGAGCTCTTTGGTGATGCACTGCGTCTAAAGCAGATCGTCTCAAACTTTTTAAGTAATGCTGTGAAATTCACACCTTTTGGCGGTGTTATTGATGTTGTGGCGAGTTATCAAGAGGGTATCTTGAAGGTGAGTGTTGAAGATAGTGGCATAGGGATCGCCCAAGATCAGATTGAGCGTATATTTTTAGCATTTGTTCAAACGCAGAACAAAAACAGTATAAGTGGAGGGACAGGCTTGGGTCTCTCCATCTCGCATCAGTTGGCAGAGCTCATGGGAGGGAGTGTAGGCGTTAGCTCTACACTAGGTAAAGGGAGTACATTTTCACTTGAGATTCCCATAGAGGTACACAATGAGAGCTGCATCATCTTTGATGATATTGAGCAGTTTCAAAGACTTAAAATGCTGCTTGTTGCAAAGAGAGACGCTTTAAGTTTTCGACAGAACTCCTTTTTGCGTTATGCCTCATTTTTTGGGATGAATATCACTATTGAAGATTCGCTTGAGGCTTGCGAGTTTGATGTGGCTATCTTCTCAGATGATGAGGTGAGCAGTGAGTTTAAGCAGAGTGTTTTAAACTCATCGAAGAAATTTTTAGTGCTTATGAATCAAGAGAGTGAATTTTACAGTAGTGCTGCACATATCAATTACCTCTGTTTTCCGCTCTACTGTTCAAAAATCCATACTGCGTTTGAGGAGTTAATGCGTCCAAAAGAGCAGATACAAAAGAGTCAAATCATCTCTCAAAACTTTTTTGGGCACATTTTGATAGCTGAGGATAATGAGGCAAATCAAGAGCTTATCAAGATACTTTTAAGCCGATATGGACTCAGCTACGATATAGCAAATAACGGTTTAGAGGCATTTGAACTCTTTAAGAGTAAACACTATGATCTCATTTTGATGGATATGCAGATGCCTGTTATGGATGGTAACGAGGCGGTTGCTTCTATACGTCTCTATGAAAGAGAGAGGGATCTGCACCATACTCCTATCTGCGCACTCACTGCAAATGTGATCAAAGGGGTCAAAGAGCGAGGTCTTGCTAGCGGTTATGATACATTTTTGGGCAAGCCTGTTGTACTCAAAGAGTTAGAGCGAGTCTTTGCCTCATTTTTACAAGTCCAAAATGCGAGTGAAAAGCGTATAGAAGCGGGTGTGACACAGATTATTGAGGGGCTTGATGGGGCAAAGCTTCAAGCGGAGCTAATGCTAAGCAGCGATGAGCTTTTGATGCTTCTCAATCTTTTCATAAAAAAAATGCACACTACCATTCCAGAGCTTCAAAACGCCATAGTCAAACGCGACTATAAAAAAATAGCGCTTCTAGCACACAACATAAAGGGTTCAAGCGGAAACTTTCGCATAGAATCACTTCAAAAGAGTGCGAGCGAGATGGAGAAGATGGCAAAAAACGAAGTGGAGGAGTTTGACTACGAGGCTGTCTCTTTAGAGATGAAAGGGATTATAGAGAGCATCAAGATTTTATAAAAAACTCTCTATGCTTCTATGTAGTAACCGATGCCTGAGGCATTTTTGATGATATCGGTTTCGAGCTTATTTCGCAGCCTCCACACAAGCGTGCGTACGCTGTTTTCACTCGCACCGCTCTCTTCCCAGACATACGCCATCGCCTGTTCGAAGTTTACCACTGTGCCTAGTTGTGCTACAAGCAGACGTAAAAACGCATTCTCTTTTTTTGTGAGTTTTATCTTTTTGCCCTTATAAAATGTCTCACACACAGTGATATCCAGATGGTAATCATCTCCAAAAATAACAATAGGTTTGTCTGAACTACGTTTGGCATAAAGCATCTTCTCAAGGTTGAGTTTGTCTACCTTGAGCGTGTTGATATCCTCTTTTCGCTCTTTTTCTAACTGGTGCTTAAAAAGCGCCATCTGAATGGTCGCATGAAGAGAGTTTGGATCAAAGGGTTTGACAATGTATCCGTAAGGCTCAGTGAGTTTTGCTTGAGAGATGATGTCGTCATCACTGTAAGAGGTGAGAAAGATAAAAGGGATGTGATGTTCGTGTCTGATAAACTTTGCAAGTTCGATGCCATCATTACTCTCTTGAAGCGAGATGTCGATAATTATCACATCAGGTTTATGTGTGGAGATTTTGTTTTTTGCCTGTTCGATATTGTCGCAAAGTGCCACAACACTATAACCCTGCTTTTGAAGCGAGAGGTTTAAGTTGAGCGAAGTGATTTCATCATCTTCGACTATAATAATCTTATGTTTTTGCATACTCTTACCTTCTGTGATAGTATCAAACACAGTAAATTTTTTTGTGATAAAATTGTAACGAAAATTATAATATAACTTTTTATTATTTACAATACAAAATCTAAATACTTATTTCGCGTTACAAAATGACACGAAATAGATGGAGGGCAGAGACTTTGTCATACTATGTCTATATTGTTAAATGTAGCGATGCAAGCCTATATACTGGAATTACCACCGATGTAAACAGACGCGTAAATGAACATAACAGCACCACAAAAGGGGCAAAATATACAAGTCTGAGACGTCCTGTTGTGCTATGCTATAGTGAAGTGCTTCCAGATAGAAGTAGTGCGACTAAACGCGAACGAGCCATAAAAAAGCTCACAAAAACAAAAAAAATGATGCTCATAGAGCAAACTAAGGAGATATGATGTTGCGTTATGTGATTTATTTACTTATTTTAGAGCTGCTGCTTGGAGCAAAAAGTATGGAGGAGTTGCCTCTGCTTCAACTCAATCCTCTGACAGAAAATGAGGCGGCTGTGATACTTCATAAAGGGACAGAGAGAGCTTTTAGCGGTGAACTCTACAAACATAAAGAGAGTGGCGTTTATCACTGTAAACAGTGTGATGCGCCACTTTACAACTCTACAAGTAAGTTTGAAAGTGGAACAGGTTGGCCTAGTTTTGATGATGCCATCGAGGGTTCTGTAAAACGTATAAAAGACGCAGATGGCAGACGCATGGAGATAGTCTGTGCAAATTGTGGTGGGCATCTTGGACACGTATTTTATGGAGAGGGGTTCACTCCAAAAAACACCCGCTACTGTGTCAACTCCTTATCTTTAAAGTTTGAAAAAGCAAAAGCAGAAGTGGCTCAAAAAGCCTACTTTGCAGGTGGCTGTTTTTGGGGAGTTGAGTATTTTCTTGAGCAGGCTGATGGCGTTATAGAAGTGAAGTCTGGTTACATGGGCGGAAGAGTGAAAAATCCTACTTATGCAGATGTAAGTAGCGGTAGAAGCGGACATCTTGAGGTGGTCGAGGTGAGTTATGATGAGCAAAAAGTCAACTATGAAACACTTGCGAAACTCTTTTTTGAGATACACGACCCCGAGCAACGTAACGGTCAAGGTCCTGACATCGGGACACAGTATCTCTCAGCACTCTTTGTAAATAATGAAAAAGAGAGACAAATAGCGCAAAACCTCATAAAAACTCTTGAGCAAAAAGGGTACAAAATAGCCACAAAAATCTTGCCAAAAGAGCCTTTTTACGAAGCAGAAGCGTATCATCAAGACTACTATAAACACAAAGGCTCAAAGCCCTACTGTCATGGGTATGTGAAGCGCTTTTAGGCTGAGATGTTGAGTCGTGGCGTTTGGCTCGCTTGGAGTTGAGACTCTGGCGTTTGGAGGGTAGAGAGTTTGTAGCTCTCTAGCCCTCGCTGTTTCTCGCGCTCCTCTTTGGCAAGATCTTGTTGTGCTTGCACCTCCATCATGCGGGCACTTGCCGCTACAGCGAAGTCTTGGGGGCTTGGTTCTCCTACTGCTAAAGCTGCTGCGGCGACTTGACGAGCGATTTTGAGTGCTTCTTTTGGAGATGATGGCGTCGGTGTGTTGATGGAGACTTCGCCGCCTATGGCGTACATTTTACCATCTGGACCTATTTGGTAGGTGTAGCTCGCTGCCCCAGTCATACCGCCACCCGCGGCTTGATGGGCGGCTTCGTGGGCTTTTACCTCTTTGTCTCGCGACTCAAGCGCTTTGATGAGACGCTGCTCGTCTGGGCTGAGTTCTTTTGGATTTTTACTCTCTTTTGCTGTGTTTTGTTGAGTATTTTCATTCTGTGTCTCAGCACCTATGCCATCCTCTTTGTCCCGAGAAACGAGCACTTTTGACTCACTTAGACGGATAACATAGTTGATGCCGATGTCGTGTACACTAGGGATACTCATGTTCATAATGAAGATTATAACGCCAAAACGCTATGATTTCACACTTAAAAAATAAAGGGGCGAAAGATGAGCCTAATGAAATTTGAACTCGAAGATGAGTATATAGAACTCTTTAAACTCATAAAAGTGCTTGACCTCGTAGACACGGGCGCGCAAGCGAAGATGATCGTAGCTGATGGCTATGTGACAAGGAATGGCGAGGTAGAGACGCGAAAGCGCGCCAAGATAGTCGCTGGAGACTCTTTGGTTATCGGTGGTGACGTCTCCATCGATGTAGTCAAAAAGAGCTAAAACAGCACAGAGCGCTAGAGTATCTTGTACTCACCCTCTGCTAAATCTGCCACATCATACTCCCCAAAACGCAGTCTATGGAGCTTCACCACTCTGTTTTGCACTGCGCCAAACATCCTTTTGACCTGATGATATTTTCCCTCTTGTATCTCTAAGTGCACCAACTTTTCGCTGATAATGGTCATCTTCGCAGGAAGAAGCGCTTTTTTTTCTCCATGAAGCAGCAGCTCGCCACTTGCAAAAAGTGCTTCTTCATCCCCTCTTAACGGCTGGGCAAGGGTTACCTCATAGAGTTTGGTGATGTCGTTTTTTGGACTAGTGAGGCGGTGGTTGAGCATTCCATCATCGGTGATGAGGATGGCTCCCGTCGTGTCGGCGTCGAGTCTGCCTACGGTTGAGAGTTTTGGAGTTCTTCTCTGCCAACGCTGCGGTAAAAGAGAGTAGATGAGTTTGCCGCCCTCGTCGTGCGAGCAGATGACACCTTGGGGTTTGTGCATGAGCAGGGTGAGGCTTGGCGGATCGAGCGGTGCGTCATCTATGCTTATCTGGCTGTGAAGCGCTTTTGATTTGACGTCAAAGACCCGCTCACCATCCACACAAACGCGGTGTCTCTTTAAAAACGCCTTTGCTTCGCTTCTTGAACAGTAGCCCAAAGATGCAAGGTGCGCATCAACTCTTTTTCTCTCATCCGACATCTTTTTTTACTCGCTTTTTTGTTTGAACTATAGCGAATTTTCCTCCAAACGCCACCTAAGTAGCAAAACTCCTTGGCAAAATTTTTTATACTTACACCGTAAAAAAAATAAAAAGGAGTTCACCATGATAACAACAAGATATAACCCAACAGCATTTCAACTTATTAACTCAATCATAGACACAATGAACCAAAAAAACGAGCAGGTTGCCGTGTTTGATTTTAGCCCAAGCATCAACACCCGCGAGGGGCAAAACGCTTACCACATCGAAGTGGATCTTCCAGGGGTGAAAAAAGAGGACATCTCCGTCTCCATAGAAGATGGCAAACTCATCATCTCTGGTGAGAGAAGCTTTAAAGAGGAGGTCAAAGAGGAGCACTACTACAAGGTGGAGAGCCGCTTTGGAAAGTTCTCTCGCTCCTTTGCACTCCCTGAAGAGGCGGACATCGAGAAGATTCATGCGGAGTCCATTGATGGCGTTTTAGAGGTGGTGGTGCCAAAGCTAGAGAGTGCCCTTGTTGAAAAAACTAGAAAAATCGAGATCAAATAAGAAGATAATTTTTAAGGAGTTTACGATGGATATAGTAAAAAGCGCAAAAGAGTTAGGACAAGAGATAAGCAAAGGTGTGGAGGTGGTTGGCAACAAGCTCTCAGATGTCTATGACAACCTCGCTTCACACCTGCCATTTGCAAACCTAGCCAAAAAAGCAGACAGCAGTTTTCATCTAGAGGTGGATCTGCCTGGAGTTAAAAAAGAGGATGTGGAGATCAAGATAGAAGATGGCGTTTTATCGGTAAGCGCTATACGAAAGTACAAAAATGAGCTCACTCGTGAGAACTACTATCTTTGCGAGAGTGCGTTTGGGAAGTTTGAACGCCGTTTTGTGCTTCCTGAGAGCGTAGACACCGAGAGAGTAGACGCCAAACTTGAAGATGGCAGACTCACCATAGCACTCCAAAAGACAAAAAAAGCCAAACCAAAAACCATAACTATAAAATAA
>CAZJRG010000083.1:0-7583 GCA_964548435.1 uncultured Sulfurimonas sp.
TTTATACTACGGACTCCAAAATATGATGCAGTTTAGCAACATCCATGACTACCAATTTTTCAGCATCTATAGTTTCGCACAAAAGTTTAAAAGCAGATTTGAGCTGCACAGATTTGAAGCTGACCAAGCCGACAACAGGTGGCTCAGCTACGAGATTCCCGATATGCAAAACAACCATTACGGCGACGAGATCGATCTTGTCACCACCTACAAGCACGCACCAAAGCTCTCGTTTCAGCTCGGTTTGACCTACTTTTTAGCTGGCAGCTACATCAAAGAGGCGAGCACAAAACGCAGTGACATCACCTATGATGACTCCTACTCCATCTTCACACAGCTGCTCTACAGCTTCGACACCAAGTAGCCTCTTTTTTAAGAGTGCCACATAAACGCAACACTAAAAAAATATAATTCTCACTTATTTTTTTCAAGGAATGCTTATGTTACAAAGAGTCTCTCTGGCTGCGTTTTTACTTACAAGTGTGCTATTTGCCGATGCAAATCTCACCATCAAATCGATCGTGTTTGAAGGAAACGAGAAGATAAAAACCGCCACTTTAAAAAAACTCACTCAAAGCGATGAGGCTGGCATCATCACTCTTGCGATCCACAAACGCTAACTCTTAGCTTATAAAAACTATCCAGAAACTCCCTAGTGTCAAAAAGACAAAGGTGTTGAGCAGTGTTATCACTGCCCCTACACGGTAGATCTCAGCAGCTTGCAGATAACCGCTGCTTGTGTAGATGACATTTGCCGAGGAGCCTTGTGGGGTGATCATGGCGTTAAAGTTAGTCGCAAAGAGCAGCATAAACGCCATCAACTCTGGCTGAACACCCGCACTCACGCCTACTTCTAAAAAGACCCCAAAGAGTGCTAACATCTGTGCAGTTTGTGAGACAAAAAAGTAGTGAATCAGCACATAGGCAACAATTAGCAAAAGATAGACTATCTGCCAAGCACTCCCAAGAACGAGCTGCATAATATGCTCTCCAAGCCAACTCATAAAACCAAACTTGTTGAGATAAAGACTCATAGCAAACAAAATAGCAAACCAGATAAGCGTACCTAATGCGCTTCCTTGCTCTTTGAGATCTTGCGAGGTAAAGATACCGCTTGCCATCAAGATACCAAGCCCCAAAAACGCCACGGCACTCTTATCGACTCCCCAAGCATCGCCAACAACCCACAAAAAGATCATCCCCACAAAAACAGCAGCCACAACATGCTCTACCCTTTTCATCGGACCCATAGTGCGCAGAGCCTCTTTGGCTAGTCCTGGAGCATCTGGGGTCTGATGTAACTCGGGAGGATAGATCTTGTAGATCACCCAAGGTAGAAGAAAAAAGAGTGCAACTACTGGCAAAAATGCTGCACTGAGCCACGAGAGAAAGCTGATTTGCACCCCAAATTCTGCTGCAATTTTTGCACCAACGGGATTTGCAGCCATGGCGGTAAGGTAGAGAGTGCTTGAGAGTGTAAGCCCCGCCATAGAGCACATCATCAAAAATGCACCCACTCTTTTTCTTGAGCCATCTTCGGCATTTGAGCCGCTGTCTTGCGCTAATGATTGCACCAGAGGAAAGAGAACTCCAGAGCGTGCTGTGTTACTAGGAAACGCAGGAGCAATGAGCATATCTGCTGCGATGATGGAGTAGGCAAGCCCGAGTGAACTCCCTCCAAAACGCTCTATAAGTAAAAAAGCAACTCGCCCCCCTAGCCCAGACTTGACCACACTCTGAGCGATAAGAAACGCTACTACAATGAGCAGTATAAACCCCTCTGAAAAACCGCTAAACGCCTCTTGTGGCTCAAGTGTTTTGGTGAGTAACGCCACACTCAGCGCCAAGACAGAGGCGGTAAGTATCTCCAAGGTTTTACTCATAACACTAAGAATTGAGGTAAAAAAGATGATAAAGAGATGCCAAGCCTGTAGTGTCAATCCCTCTGGTGGGGGCAAAAACCAAACTATAATCGCACCTAAGAGTAAAATCAAGACTCTTTGCATCTGCTTCCTTTTTTCTGGCTACTATAGCATATCTAAGACTCCTTGCGTATAATACAGAGCTAAAAAGGAGACTCCTCATGAAAAAAATCTTACTATTTGCACTACTGCTTTGCAGCTCGCTCTTTGGTGCTGAGATCTATGTTCAAAAGGCACTTGAATACTCATTTTTCACCATCGATGGCAAGTCGATCACCCTGCTTTATCTGTTAAAAATTTCTCTCATTATCTTCATAGGATTTAGTGTTGCATGGATCTACAAAAACAAAATCATTAAGTCTCAAGCCATAGCTCAAAAGGTCTCAGTAGCGACTCGCACGCTTCTTGGGAGTCTTGGTTACTACTTTATCATCTTTATAACCTTTGTTACAGCACTCAACACCGCAGGTCTCAATCTCTCTTCACTGGCAGTGGTCGCTGGTGCACTCTCTGTGGGAATCGGTTTTGGTCTGCAAAACATCGTCTCAAACTTCATCTCTGGAATCATCTTAATGTTTGAAAAGAGCATCACCGTTGGAGATTATGTAGAGCTCATCAGCGGTGTGCGTGGCACAGTTCGTGAGATCCGACTACGTGCCACAATAGTCACAACAAATGAGCAGATAGACGTCATAGTCCCAAACTCAGAGTTCATTCAAAATTCGGTTACAAATCTTACACTCAACAATGAGATCATTCGTCTGCGAATCCCCTTTGGTGTAGCGTATGGCACGACTGTAGAAGCAGTAGAGCATGCAGTTTTAGAGGAGATCGTCGCAGACACTTCGCTCCCGCACATCAAAGAGGACGAGGCATTTTCACCTCGCATCTGGATGGTGGGCATGGGAGCGAGCAGTGTAGACTTCGAGCTCGTCGTTTGGGTAGAGGGCGAACATACAAAAAAAATCAAAGGGTGCACCTCAACCTACCTTAAAAAGATCTATGCCCTCCTCTACAAACACTCCATCTCCATACCGTTTCCACAGATGGATGTACATCTCAAAAAAGAGGCATAATGAGAGAGACAGAGGTACTCGTAGTAGGCGGTGGACCAGCAGGTGCCATACTCTCTAAAGAGCTTGCAAACGCAGGTGTTGCAAACATTCTCATTCAGCGAAACTTCGGCTTTAAAAAACCCTGTGGCGGTGGAATTCGTCTCGATGCTTTTGAAAAGTTTGGCATAGATAGATCTCTCATCAAACATAGAGTCACCGCTTTAGCATTGGTGCATAAAGAGCGCTCTGTTGAGATCGATATCTCGCTTACTCCCATAGCCATAGTTGAGAGAGTAGAGTTTGACGCTGCACTTCGCCATGATGCCAAAGAGGCTGGAAGCGAGGTTTTGGAGGCGGCGTTTGTGGCGTTTGAGAGAGAAAACACGATGTTTGTCTCCAAGATAAAAATAGGCGGGGATTATGAGTTTGTGCGTTCAAAAACCATTGTCGCTGCAGATGGAGCTCACTCCAAACTCAGAAAACTTCTCTTAGCACCGCCTCAAAAAAGCATACTCTCCTTATACTGCGATATCACCCAAAAGAGCTACAAACGGTGTGAGTTTCACTTTGGAAGCGATATCGCACCTAATCATTATGCTTGGGCTTTTCCCCATGCCCAAGGGGCAAATATTGGAACCGTTTGCTCTGAGAAACACTGCTTCTTGCACTTTAAAGAGCAGCTTGAGATCACGCAAGTGACAAAAGATCTGGGCTACCCTATACCGCTCTATGAAGAGCCCATTTTCTTTTGTGATGGCGTTTACTTTGTTGGAGATGCTGCTTCGCAGGTGCTTCCCTTTACCTACGAAGGTATCTACTATGCCATGAGTGCAGCACAAATCCTCTCAAGCGTACTCGTAGAAAACGCAGATCCCAAAGAGTATGAAACACGCTGGTCCAAGCGACACAAGAGACATTTTAAAACGCTTCAAAAACTACAAAAGATCTTTCTTTATAACGACTTCATGACAATGCTCATGCTACGACTCTATGAGAGCAAAACTATCCAACGCGAGATGATTCGTCTTTGGTTAGGGGAGCGAGAGCTCACCTTAGATCTGAAGTTTTTTCTTAAGCTTTGTGTAAAGCTCTGGCGACACTAGACTCTTTACTCTCCACATTTGCACGAAAATAGTTGTAGATCATCTGGATTTCAGACTCATCTTTATGTCGGTTAATGCGTCGAAGAAGGAGTTGAATTTGGGGTCGCTTCATCGCTTCATAGACCTTGGCATCATTTGGGTAGTGCATCTTGTAGTTGAGCACTTTTGCAAGTGATGGAAGATGAAAAAAGTCTATATCCAAACCAAAAACATCTCTTAGATAGCCATTGATAATCTCTTGCTGTCTACTTCTCTGGCTCACTGGAAGTCTATCTTTTGGAGCATATTTTTCAATATCTTTTGTCTGCAGCGCAAAAATAGAATCAACATCTCTTAAAAATCGCTCCTTGTTGCCAACAGGAGTGCCACGCACAAAAATTCGCCTTGCATAGCCCCTATAATAAGGAGAAAGATGACCCCTCTGCATGGAATCGGTGCAGGGGTTATAAAGCCGATCTTGTGTTAAAAATATCATATTGGCATCTTCGTCAAGCGTGTTTCGCACCGAGTCAAGCTTGTAGATAAATGTTGAGACGCTCTCCTCGTTAAAATCATCTCTGGCTTTACACTCTATCATATGCAAATGGTTGTTTTTCATCACTAAGATGTCAAACTCATTCTCAAACGCTGTGTTTGCATAGTTATCTTCGACCTTGACACCCAAGGCGATATCGTCATACTCAAGATCTTTGATGAGATTGTAAACATAAAACTCAAATAAAAATCCTGTCGGAGTTTTTAATATAAATGCACTTGCACTCTCAAATTGATCTCTTCTTCCCTTATGAAGCTCAAAGAGTTTTGCAATCTCTTCCTCATGCATAGTGGCCTCTTCTAAAGAGCCCTTTGCGAGTATGTGAACATCTTTGAGCATAAAGTGCTCCTCTATACTCATCGATGAGACATTGAGTGGTGTTGTCATGGCGTTTGGGTGTAGAGAGATGTAGGTGTTATCAAAGCGATCATAGGAGAGAAACTTCACCCCTTTTGGCTGAAGCTCATTGATGAGTGTAAACACAATATTGGCGAGTCCATCACTAATGTTTACAAAAACAGGGCTCTCTTGCGTTAAAAAACTTAAAATGGAGTCACACAGACTATGTAAATCGGCATAACTATCCTCATCTATCTGCTTGGGATGCGTGGTGATACTGAGTCCATTTTTTGTTATAAAATTTTTCGTACCTGTGATAATTTTGTCTGCATGGAGTCTATCGTGTCGAAGATCATCATAGATGAGGATATGGTGGCTCATCTCATCTTTGAAGTGATAAAAAAGTGGTAAAACATTTGAATCAAAATCACCGACAATAGAGACAAGCGTCATCCAAACTCCTTCTTCTTTGGCTAGTTCAACTGATGGTTAAACTCTGGAACCATCTCTTTTAGCTTAGAGAGCGGATCTTGTGATAAAAGAAGTGCTTCGATCTCCTCGTTGAGTTTTGCTATATCGTAGTGAGTTTTTCCTGCAACCGTTATGGACTCATACTGCGTTTTGGTATCACTCTCATCTATGAGCAACTCTTCATAGAGTTTTTCTCCAGGTCGAAGACCAGAAAACTCTATCTTAATGTCACCTCTTCCGCTGAGCTCTATCATCTTTTGGGCTAAATCAACTATCTTGATAGGCTCTCCCATGTCTAAAATAAATATCTCTGCCCCACTTCCAATACTCGCTGCTTGAAGCACGAGCTCGCATGCTTCAGGGATGAGCATAAAGTAGCGTGTGATGTCAGGGTGTGTGACGGTGATGTTTTTTCCCGCTTCTATCTGGGCTCTAAACTTTGGAATGACACTTCCACTACTTCCAAGAACATTTCCAAAACGCACAGCTACAAGCTCCGTATTGTCTGCTTGGACATTTTGCAAGTAGAGCTCACAAATCCGCTTGGTCGTTCCCATCACATTTGTGGGACGCACCGCTTTGTCTGTGGAGATGAGAACAAACTTCTCAGCCGCATATTTTATAGCCATATCTATGGCGTTTTTTGTGCCTATGACATTGTTGAAAATCGCCTCATGAATGTTCTCTTCGACAAGTGGCACATGTTTGTAGGCGGCGGCATGGATGACAATATCTGGTCTGTATTTGTAAAATGTCTCCTCCAAAAGAGTCGCGTTTACGACCGACTGCATCACCAAACGCGGGGAAAATGAGTGCAACTCTTCTGCTATTTGGTAAAGATTAAACTCACTATGATCGAGTAAAATCAACTCAGATGCACCAAACGCAGCACACTGACGGCTTATCTCACTCCCTATGCTTCCGCCAGCTCCTGTGATGAGCACTTTTTTTCCCGCTATAAAGTTTTTAATTGCGGTTTTATCGAGGTCTTTTGGGTGACGTGCGAGAAGATCTTCGACAGAAATATCTTTTAGTTCTGTCCCGTATTCTCCATAGTCACTGGCAATGCGTATAGTGGAGATGCCAAGCTCTTGGAGTGTCTCGTAAAGCTTTGTAATCTCGACTTTTTCATCTACTATAGCGACCTCACAGAGTATCTCAGCTCCCTTAAATGTATCCAATGAATAGACCTCGACACCATTAAGCTTGCGTTTGGACTCTTCATCGTTTAAAATGGCGACTGGATAGTAGTCACTCGCATGATTTTGAATGGTTCTTAAAATAGTATTTGCTCTATCAAGATCAGCGATGATGAGCGTACTTTTGGCGGTGATGTTTATCTTCTTGCGTTCTAGGTAGAGCCGCTTAGAGATACGAAGAGCGAGAATAAGAAAAAGCGAGATAAAAAACTCTATAGCGATGATGGAGCGGGGAATGACATAGTCGCTCCCTCGCAGAGCATAAGCCACAAAGAGCAAGACTATGGTGCTAAAAGTGGTTACATAAACCAGCCCCGTCATATCTTTAAAACCAAAATGTCTCCAGCTTATGTCATAGATGCGAAAGTAGTTGTAGAGCAAGATCCTTACAAATGTGAGTGTAGCAATGGTGATGTAGATGGAGCCCAAAAACTTTTCTGGTATAGCAAAATCAAAACGCAATGCAAATGCCACATAAACCGCAAACACGATGATGAGCGTGTCAAAGAGCATAAAAAAGAGCTTGCGTTTGAGCTCTGAGGGGCGTAGTATCATAAAAACTCCTTGCGTTTGTCGACAAACCCTATCACTGCATATAAAACCAGAAGTGTTATTATAACTACAATCTCTAATGGTAAAAAATAGATTAAAAGTAGTAAAAGCAGATTTATAAAAATCGAGCCAATGACTACTCTTTGATGACTCCAGCCACTTTGCGTGAGTCGCTGATAGGCATGTTTTTTATGCGCTTGTGAGAGTTTTTCTCCGCCTTTGTAACGCCGCCAAAGAGTGAGTGTGGCATCAAACCAAAAAAGGCTAAAGAGCACTATCCACATCCAAAAGTTTTGGCTCTCTTGATTTGCACTGTAGATGGTAAAGATGGCTACATTGTACCCAAGCAGTGTACTCCCCACGTCTCCCATAAAGATCTTTGCTCGCTGCCAGTTCCATAGCAAAAA
>CAZJRG010000084.1:0-7568 GCA_964548435.1 uncultured Sulfurimonas sp.
AGTATGTAAGCATTTTTAAAAGAGGCAAAAGAGGCAAGTAGGGTTTTTACCACCATTGATGGACGCAGAAAAAGCCAAGTGTTACTTCAGATGGCGGCAGCTTTGAGAGAGAAGAGAGCGTTTATAGAGCAAGAAAATGCCAAAGATATGGCACTTGGGGAGAAGAATGCACTCAGTAGTGCACTTATGGATCGACTCTTTTTAGATACTAAACGCATTGATGCTATGGCAGTTGCCATAGAGGAGATAGCCGCACTTAAAGAGCCAGTTGGTCGCATTTTAGATGGTTGGGTGAATGAAGATGGTTTGAAAATTGAGAAGGTAAGCATTCCAATCGGTGTCATTGGGATCATCTACGAGTCTCGTCCAAATGTTACCTCAGATACTGCTGCGTTATGTTTTAAAAGTTCTAATGTCTGTGTCTTAAAAGGGGGCAAAGAGGCGGAGTTTTCCAATAGGGCAATTACAGAGGTTTTACAAGATGTTTTAGAGAAAAATGAGCTTCCAAGAGCACTTATATCTCTCATACCAGACTCCTCTCGTGAGGGTGTAAATCAACTCATAAAGATGGATAAGTATGTCGATCTTATCATCCCTCGCGGGGGTGCACCGCTTATAAAACATGTCACTGAAAATGCAACGGTGAGTGTAGTCAAGCATGACAAAGGACAGTGTCACATCTACATAGACAAAGAGGCAAAGATAGAAAATGCCATTGCCATTGCACTCAATGCCAAAGTACAACGCCCTGGTGTTTGTAACGCTATGGAGACACTGCTCGTAGATAGTGCCATCGCACAAGAGACACTTCCACTTCTCAAAGCTGCGTTTGATGCTGCAAAAACTGAGCTTAAGGGGTGTCAAGAGACACAAAAGTTCATTGAGGTTGCAAACGCCACTGATGAGGATTTTGACACAGAGTATCTTGCAAATATTCTTAATATGCGAGTCGTTGAAGGAGTAGAGGGAGCGATTGAGCACATTGTCCGTTTTGGATCGGGGCACTCTGATGCCATCATTACTCAAAATATCTCGACTGCAGAGAGATTTTTAAATGCTATTGATTCTGCGGCAGTCTATCTTAATGCAAGCACTCGTTTTACCGATGGTGGTGCGTTTGGGTTTGGAGCAGAGGTGGGAATTAGCACAAACAAACTTCACGCCCGTGGACCAATGGGTATAGAGGGGCTTACGACTTATAAGTTCAAGATCTATGGAGAGGGACAGATACGAAGATAAACGTAGTGGCGTTTATAAGAAGTTTTTAATATCCTCTACGAGACGCTCAAGGTGTGTCTGATAGTGTTCAAGATAGCTAAAGTAGCTCTTCTCATCTCTATCGATGAGCCCATCTTTGAGCTCGGTAGCAGACTCTGTAAATCTTTGTGCACCAATGTTTGCTGCAACACCTATGACATCTAAAAGAAGTTTGTCTGCGGCGATTTCATCTCCATTTAAAAGCATCTCTCTAAGCCTTTGCGCAGAGTCTGCATACATAGTGACAAACTCTTTGAGTATCTCTTTGTAAAATGTCTCATCTCCTCCGCAAATAGCTAAGCCCTTTTCCCCTTCAAGTTCAGAAGTCATAGGTACCTCTACAAACTCATTTGCATCACTCTCTTTATGTTTTTGTGGACCGCTGTACGCATAGAGAATGTCATAGAGCGTCTCCATACGTAGTGGCTTTTCAAGATGCTCTTGCATACCTGCTTCACTCATTTTTTCTATATCATCAGGTGCTACGTCTCCACTGAGTGCCACAACTACAATGTTATCATAGAGTGGTGTTTGACGTATTATTCGAGTCGCTTCAAAGCCATCCATATTTGGCATATGTGCATCCATAAGTACGATGAGGAAATTTTGATCTTTTGCTAAAATCTCCAATGCCTCGGCCCCATCGTTTGCCATAACAAGCTCTATGCCGCTCTCAGCGAGGAGTCCTGCGATCACTTTTTGGTTGATGAGATTATCTTCGGCGACTAAGATACGCATACCACTGAACTCTTTAAAGTGTCCCTTTGTGATTTTACCGTGAAGTGGTATGTCGCGTTTTTTGAGATCAGATTTGCGTTTTTTCTCTATTTTAGGTTGTGAGAGTTGCTCTGTTTGCTCTTGCGTTTGTGAAGTTGTTTGAGGTGAAATCTCCTCCCCAGTCACTAGGAGATGATCTGAAGTTTGCTCTTTTTTTTGGACTCTTAAAAGAAGGTACATGACCGCTGGAATAAGCACGATAATCAGTGCAACGATGATGTTTTGAGACTCTAGCGACATGATGAAACCTCTTTTCTTTTATGATACTCTATATAAATTTAAATTTTACAAAAGTTTTGTATAATTTGTACAAATCCTAAAAAGGCAAAGATTGCAAAATATTCCACATATTCCCGTCTTGTATCGTGAAGTGCTTGAGACATTTAAAGATTTAGATTCGGGCATTATCATTGACTGTACGATGGGATATGGTGGACACTCCTCCATGTTGCTTGAAGCAAACCCAAACATAACACTTATTGGCATTGATCAAGATAGTACCGCCATTGAGTTCTCCTCGCAAAGACTTGCCCCTTTTGGTGAGCGTGTTCGTATTAAAAAAGGGCGTTTTTCAGAGATGATGCAGGAGATTGTAAAGGAGGTTGATCCAGGCCAAATTCGTGGTGTGCTTGCTGACATTGGAGTCTCCTCTTTACAGCTTGACCACAAGGAGCGTGGCTTCTCGTATGAGAGTGAAAATCTCGATATGCGCATGGACAAAGATGCCTCTTTGAGTGCTATGGATGTCGTTAATAGATATAGTTTGGATGCACTTGAGAGAGTCTTGTTTGAGTATGGTGAGCTTCGAAATTACAAAAAAATTGCTCATGAAATCTTTAAAAATAGACCTTTTTACTCTGCAAAAGAGCTCTCAGATAGAGTAAAAATTCATCTCCCTCACGGCAAAATTCACCCTGCGACACTCCTTATGCAGGCAATTCGTATCGAGGTTAACAATGAACTTGGCGAGCTTAAGTCACTTCTTGCAACACTCCAAAATGCCAAATTGCCAAACGCCACTATTGCTATTATCTCTTTTCACTCTCTTGAAGATCGCATTGTCAAGCAAGCGTTTAGTGATTTTGCCTCGTCGTGTATCTGCCCGAGTGAGGCATTTCGCTGTGTTTGTGGCAATAACCACTCACTTGGAAAAGTGTTAAGCAAAAAACCCATTACTGCGCAAGATGATGAGATCAAAGCAAATGCCAGAAGTCGAAGTGCAAAGATGAGACTCTTTAAGATGGAGCAAAAATGAGTAGCAAAAATGAACTTTTAGAGGAGTTGGAGCGCATTAAAGAGTCTCAAGATGAGCTCTCATTCCACTATCTCGTAAACATCGTTATGATTCTTAGTTTTGTCGGGCTCCTCTTTTTTCCAAAGATCTACATAACGCAGCAGATCTATTTTAAAAGTCGTGATATCGCCAAACTCAAAAGTGAGTACGACACACTAAAAGAGGAGAATAGAATCATCAGTGGTGCCGTTGAAGAGATCAAGTTTAAAAATCAGATCCTCGATACTATCTTCTAAGGTCTTGATGTGATTGAAAAATTTATTCGATTTTCTATCGAAAAGCCTCTTTTAAACCATATATTTTTACTTTTCTTATTTATGCTCTCCATCTTTGCCTACACCAACATTCCAAAAGAGATATTTCCTCCGATGAACATGGACAAGGTGAGTATCACAGGCGGATATGTTGGAACTTCTGCGGATGTGCTTGATAAGATGGTGGTGCATAACATTGAAGATGCGCTTCAAAACATAGAGACACTTGCAGAGATCACTACTACCATAAAAAATGGTTCGTTTT
The DNA here is from genome assembly GCA_964548435.1 of uncultured Sulfurimonas sp. Taxonomy (GTDB): domain Bacteria; phylum Campylobacterota; class Campylobacteria; order Campylobacterales; family Sulfurimonadaceae; genus Sulfurimonas. Next base: position 3,848 of record CAZJRG010000084.1, read on the forward strand.
CTATATCGGCTGAGATAAAACCTGGTGCTGATAATGTAACAGTTTTAAATGATGTAAAAGATGTTATCGCCACACTCAAAAAAGATCTACCTTTTGACATGAACGAACCAGTAGCCAAGATAAGAACACACTCTTTTCCACTCGTACTCATCGCCATCGCAGGTGATGCCCCAAAATCAGAACTACTTGAGCGAGCCGGGGAGCTAAAAACTGAGCTGAGTTCACTTGGGGACTTGAGCGAGATCTCCATTCGGGGGGATGCTGATGAGGAGCTTGAGATTCGACTCAGTCATGAGAAGATCCAAGCTTATGGTCTGAGTGCACCAAGTGTTATCGCCGCACTCAAAAATATTAGTACGATTTTTCCAGTTGGAACCATTAAAGAGCACTCCAAGCACCTCTATATCTCCACATATAATGGCGAAAAAACAAAAGAGGATGTGGAGGCGACACTCATCAACATAGGGGGCTTGCGTTTACGCATCAAAGATATCGCTGATGTCTCATTTAAGCTCAGTGATGCACAAGAGCTCTCTCATTACAATGGTGTGCGTAACATCTCGCTCAATGTCACAAAGAGCAAAAATGGAAACGCCATAGCACTTGTAGCCCAGATACGAGAACTGCTTGAGAAGTATGAAAAACGCCATCCAGAACTTCACTACAGTATCTATACTGATACCTCTATTTGGATAAAAAACAGGCTCAATATTGTTGTTTCAAACATTCTCTTTGGACTTATGCTTGTCTTTTTGGCGATGTTGGTCTTTATCAACAGAGGTATCGCGTTTGTTGTGGCGTTAGGAATTCCTGTGAGCTTTATGATTGGTCTTATCGCAACACAGATTATGGGTGATAGTCTCAACATGCTTTCGCTTCTTGGAGCACTCATCGCTCTTGGTATGCTTGTAGACGAGGCGATAGTTGTCGCTGAAAATATATACAGACATCTTGAAGAGGGAATGGAGCCAAAAGAGGCTGCCGTAGTAGGAGCCGCCGAGATGTTTCCAGCGGTATTAACCGCTACGCTTACGACAGTCTTTGCATTTTTACCAATGCTGCTGATGTCTGGAGATATGGGACTTTTTATAAAGATCATCCCCATAATGATCACTGTGCTTCTGCTCTCTTCACTCTTTGAAGCTTTTTATTTTTTGCCACTCCATTCGTATGAGTTTTTGAAGGTGAGGAGGGAGTCGCGTTTTAGTAAATACTTTTGGCAAAGACTCTATAGATGGTATGAAAAGGTGTTGCGTTTTCTTTTTAGAAAGAGACATCTTTGGCTCTTTGTAATGCTTACATCGATCATAGCATTGACATTTGTGATGATAAAAAATTCTAAGTTTCAACTCTTTAGCGAGTTTGATACAACACAGGTTTATGTTTATGGGAAAGTAAATATAAACAATGAGCTTGAAGATACCGAAAAGATAGTGAGTAAACTCGAACAGATACTTTTAGAGAAACTTCCAAAGAGCAGTGTCTCTTCAGTCACTTCAATCATTGGTTTTAAGATGGATGCCAAAAATCAAGCCGAGCTGGGTGAAAACCTTTTCCACATCTTTGTTGATCTGCATGAACGTGCACCTGAAAACTTCTTTGATAAATATATCAATCCTCTCTTGTCTCCAGAATCGACACAAACGCAAGCCAGCCGAGAGGAGGATGCACAAAAGATCTCTGAGATGATATCTGCATCCATAGCAGCGATGCATGAGAAGCGAGATTTAACGGGAGAAAAGCTCTTTGAAGAGCTTGTGGTGAAGGTTCCTGGAGCGGGTGTAGTTGCAAATGACATCGAAATAGCACTCTACTCTGACAAAAACCAAGAGTTACTCACCGCGCTTGAGTATCTACAGAGCCAACTCTCAAAAATAGATGGCGTTTACAACATCGCCAATGATGCTGAACTTGGAGAGATGGAGCTGAAGCTGCGTGTCAATAGTTATGGTCAAGAGCTTGGGCTAAGCGAAGAGCTTATAGCTTCAGAACTACGTGCATACTACCTAAACGCAGAGTATGCGAAACTTTTTAATGCTCAAGGACTTGTGCGTGTAAAACTTGAGAGTTCACTCTCTCAAGAGCACGACTCTCTAGAACGAATTGAGATACAAGTTCCCTCTTCATCACAGCGTGTGAGACTCAAAGATGTGTGTGAGTACTATTTTGTGCGTAGCTTTGTTACACTTAAAAAAGAGGATGGCAAACGCATACGTACCCTTTATGCATCTATCGACAAGAGTAAGACAACCTCTGCAGAGGTGATGCAGCAGCTTAGAAGCGCACTCTTTGAAGTAGAGTCACAGGGGTATAAACTCAAGATAAAAGGCGAAGAGCGAGAGAATCGCAAAAACAGTAGAGAACTCATGCAAGCGGGTGCCGTTGCACTCTTTTTGATATTTATCACACTGGTAACTCTTTTTGATTCGATTAAAAAATCACTTATTGTTATTAGTACAATTCCGTTAGTGCTCTTGGGTGTTTATGTCGGACATGCCATTATGGGGCTCAATATGACCATACTTGGGATGATAGGCATCGTGGGACTTGCTGGTGTTGTGGTGAATGATGGATTGATTATGGTAGACTTCCTGAAAAATGTCACCGATACCGAGGCACTCATAACACGAGCGAAGACGAGACTTCGTCCTATATTTTTGACATCTATGACGACAGTCTTAGGGCTTTTTACACTGATCTTTTTTGCCTCAGGTCAGGCGAAGATACTTCAGCCTATGGCTGTCTCGCTTGGCTTTGGTATAGCATGGGCAACACTGCTAAATCTTTTGTACGTACCACTTATGTATGCAGTTGCCTACAAGATAAAACCCAAAATTTTAGGAGAAAAATAGATAATGAATTTAGATATAGCATATGCACCATTTGGTGTGAGACCGCCTGTAACCAAGGCAATACCAGAGTTTTTAATTGAGTTAGGAGAAGAGGGACTGCGTCAGCTTGTGTCAGATCATTATGACTCTATAAAAGAGAGCGATATAAAGCATCTTTTTCCACTTGATGATGAGGAGTTTAGACTCGCTAAAAAACACTCTTCAGACTTTATGATACAGATTTGCGGCGGTCCAGCTTACTTCAATGAGAGTAGAGGAGCACCACAAATGGTAGGACGTCATGCTCCTTTTCGCATAGATGCAAACGCAAGAGAGACATGGCTACGTTTGTACCAACCACTCCTTAGAGATTTGGTAGAGAAAAAAGGTATCACACAGAAGTCCGTAGAGTCATTTTGGAATTATCTCAATATCTTTTCACTCTGGATGATAAACACCCAATAAATAAGCATTATATAAGCAAGGAGCTTATATAATTCCGCCCTACCAACAAAAAGTGGGTTCTTAGCTCAGTTGGTTAGAGCTCTCGGCTCATAACCGAGCGGTCGTGTGTTCGAGTCACACAGAACCCACCACTTACAAATCCCCTAAATAACGACATTTCAATCAAATATAAAACTAAAAAAACTGTTTAAAAAAGATGCAGAAGGAAAGTTAGAATTAAGCAAAAACTTGAACGATTTAGAATTCTGGAGTATTATTTTAAAGTATTCAGATGATGAAAGAATATTATTACTAAAAGATTTTCCTAAGCATAAGGAGGATTTACACATGACAAAACAAGCTTTTGATAAAATGGCAGATGAATGGTTAGCTGTTGCTGCTCAAATATCTATTGAAAAAGCCCAATGGGATAAAGAACTCCGCCT
>CAZJRG010000085.1:0-220 GCA_964548435.1 uncultured Sulfurimonas sp.
TCTTAAGAGCTGAAGTCTACTAGAGTTTTTAGAGGTGCCCAAAAAGAATTTTGCATGATTATTCCCTCTGATTTGCTCGCTGGCAAAAAGATAGTGCTTGGTGTGAGTGGCTCCATCGCACTTTACAAATCTTTAGAACTTACAAGACTCTTCACAAAAGCAGGTGCGCAAGTACGTGTCGTGATGAGTGAAGCGGCAAAAAAATTTGTCACACCGCTCA
>CAZJRG010000085.1:230-7305 GCA_964548435.1 uncultured Sulfurimonas sp.
TTTGAAACACTCAGCACAAATGCCGTACTTGATGAGACAAGTGAGTCATGGAGCAGCGACCATAATCATATAAAATTTGCACAAGATGCAGATCTTCTACTCATAGCACCAGCCACAGCAAACACCATTGCAAAGCTATCAAATGGTGTGGCAGACACTATGCTCACTCAAGTAGCACTCGCATTTAACGGCAAAAAACTCATCGCCCCTTCGGCAAATACAAATATGCTTCACAACACCGCGACACAACACAACATAGAGAAACTCCTCGATGCTTCTTATGGCGTTATCGCTACTCAGAGTAAAGAGCTCGCTTGTAAAACTGTCGGGGATGGCGCTATGGCAGAGCCCATAGAGATATTTTGGCGAAGTGTTCGTGAACTTCTTAAGAGTGAGTTTTGGTCAGAACGTAGTGTTGTCATCTCTGGTGGCGGTAGTGTTGAGAAAATTGACGATGTACGCTATCTCTCCAATTTTTCAAGCGGAAAGATGGCAAGTGCTCTTGCCGTTGCACTCTACACTCTAGGTGCTAAGACAACACTTGTAGCCTCGCGTTATGAAAAAGAGCTCCCGCAGCAGATCACTTTATGCCAAGTAGAGAGCTCAGCGCAGATGCACCAAACCCTACAAGAGAGTCTCAATGCTGCAAAACTAGAGTCACACAAGAGCCCTTACCTCTTCATGGCTGCCGCTGTGAGTGACTACACACCCGCAGTAGTAGAGAGTGGCAAACTCAAAAAAGATGTACTAGGAGAGAGCTTTGCTCTAGAGCTACAAAAAAACAGAGACACTCTTGCATCATTAGAGAAAGATGGAGTTCTCTGCATAGGTTTTAAAGCAGAGATGGACAAAGAAAACGCACTCCAAAACGCAAGAAAAATGCTTCACAACAAAGGACTCGATGCTGTTTGTCTCAACATACTTAAAGACTCTACAAGCTTTGGAACATCTACAAACGCAGTTGAGTTTATAAGCTCAAAAGAGCAGATATCTTTTAAAAATGAAGAGAAGCTCTCACTCAGCTACAAAATAGCAAACGCAGCAAAAAACCTCAAAGAGCACTCATGAATCAAGCAAAGCATATCGCCATCATCATGGATGGTAACGGACGTTGGGCACAAAACAGAGGAGAGAAGCGCGTCAAGGGACATGAAGCGGGTGCAAAAGTGGTCAAAGAGATCACAACATACTGCTCAAACACGGCTGAGATAGAGCGACTGACCCTCTATGCGTTCTCTACAGAAAACTGGAAGCGACCTAGACTAGAAGTAGAGTTTTTGATGCAGCTCCTTGATAGCTATCTCAAAAATGAGCTCAGCGTTTATCTTGAGAACAATGTACGTTTTGAACCAATAGGAGACATCAGAGCCTTTTCAAAGAGTCTTCAAAAGACTATAGAGATGGTACAGACCAAAACCGCACACTGTGATGGTTTGGTGCAGTCTCTCGCACTCAACTATGGTGGACAAGATGAGATACTTCGTGCCATCAACACTCTTAAAAACTCTCCAGAAAATATAACGCTTGAGATGATTAGCAACACACTCGACTGTAAACACGATGTTGATATTCTCATCCGAACGGGAGGCGACCATAGGCTCTCAAACTTTCTGCTCTGGCAAGCTGCGTATGCGGAGCTCTTTTTTATCGACAAACTCTGGCCAGATTTTACAACACAAGATCTCGAATCGATTATCTCTGAGTTTACAAAGGTCGAGCGACGTTTTGGAGGACTCAAATAATGGAAATTTTACTCGCATCGCTTTTTGGTCTGCTCTTTGGTTCTTTTTTAAATGTGGTGATTTTACGTATACCGCAAGATGAGAGTGTAGTCTTTGGTGCTTCACACTGTCCAAAGTGTCTCACACCACTCAAACCTTGGCATAACATTCCTCTGCTCTCTTGGCTCTTCTTGCGAGGAAGATGCCACTCTTGTGCTACAAAGATCTCGGTACAATATCCGCTCATAGAGCTTGCATCTAGCGCTATCTTTACACTCCTTGCACTCAAGCTAGGCATCTCTGTGGCTTCACTTTTTATAGCCCTTGCGTTTATGATGCTTTTGGCTCTCTCAATGATAGACTTTAAGTACAAAATGGTTCCAGACTCGCTCAATCTTTTAGCCATTGCGTTTGGAGTTTTAGGTGCGTTTTCTCCAAGTGACTTTTTGCAAAACCTTCGAGACGCACTCCTGCTTGCTGGTGGCTTTACTCTGCTGCGTTTTGCACTCTCTTACTATCTTACATCGAGTCTCTACCGAGCTGGTCTTAAGACAAAAACGCCATGGAACAGACACTATGACCGTACACCCTTTGTTGAAGCGATGGGAGAGGGAGACATTATGGTCGCAGCGACCATGGGTGCACTTTTGGGAGTAGAGTTAGCACTTGTCGCCATCTTTCTCTCAGCACTCTTGGCTCTGCCTGTGATGTTGCTGCTTCGGGGAGCATCGCAAGAGGATCAAAGAGTCCCTTTTGTGCCATTTTTAGCCTTAGCATCACTCATAGTCTACCTCTATGACACACCTATCATGCACTACATCAACGCCAACTACTAAGAGAGACAATGAAAAGACTCCACAGATATATCGCATCGAATCTCTCAACACTCTTTCTCTCTATATTTATGCCCCTTTTTATGACTGCCTCGGTCATATTTCTTATAAAATTGGCAACTTATACTGCGATTATTGAGCTAAGTATCTGGGAGATGGGCAAGCTCTATCTCTTTGTGCTTCCTGAGATTCTCTTCTACACGCTCCCGATCTCCTACTTTGTAGCTGCTACATTAGCACTCTACAAGCTCTCAAATGACAACGAGATGGTGGTCTTTTTCTCTTTGGGCATACCCCCACACAGAGTGATTCACTCACTCAGTAAGAGTGCCCTAGCACTCCTCTTTGTGCTTGCTCTGAACTTTCTTGTTCTTTTCCCACACACCGATGTACTCTCAACAAACTTTCTGATCAAGAAAAAAAGTGAAGCGAAGTTTAACCTCTCCGCGAGTGAGTTTGGAAATAGATTTGGCGACTGGCTGCTCTACCTTGGTAGAGAGAATCTCGATGGAAGCTTCAGTGATGTCTTTTTGTTTAACAAAAAAAATGATGAAGAGATTCTCATCTCAGCCAATCATGCAACCGTACTCAACGAAGAGGGAACGCTAAGGCTCAAGCTTGAGAGTGGTGAGGGCTACAGCTACTCTGCGCAGAACTTTTCACAGATAGATTTTGACCTTATGTTTATCAATGACGCACTCCAGACAGATATGCGTCTCTATGAAACGCCACTTGAGTATTGGCGCTCAGATATTAGAGCAAAAAAGAAAAAACAAGCCCTCATCACCAACACGCTTTTAAGCCTCTTTCCCCTCCTCTCTTTGTACTTAGTTCTTAGCATCGGTATAGTCCAGGCAAGACACCAAAAGTCCTATGTTTATCTCTATCTTTTTCTCTCCATTGTACTCTACTATGGTTTGGTTTTAGGTCTGCAGAGTCTCCTTGGGTATTGGCTCATTCCAGTGATGATAGTGTTGTGGCTTGGAGGCACATATGCCATCTATACCCGTGCAATCAAAGGAAGATACTAACTTGAGGGTGATGGCTAAAATCGCCTATGACGGTACACATTTCTTGGGCTCACAGATACAGAGCCAAACAAAAGAGACCGTCTTTGGGTATTTTGAATCTGCACTGCGTTCACTGGGCATAGAGAGCCGTGTAGTGGCAAGCGGTAGAACAGACAGAGCGGTTCATGCTACAGGTCAAGTGTGTCATTTCGATCTGAGCGACTATTGGAGCGATACCACAAAACTTCGCCGTATTCTCAACCAAAAACTCCCGCACTCCATTCACATAAAAGAGCTCAAAAGAGTTGATGAGAGTTTTCATGCACGCTACAGTGCAAAATGTAGAGCTTACCGCTACATCATCAAAGTAGGAGAAGCATCCCCATTTTTAGCAAACTATGTCACTTTTGTAGAGCATTTTTGCCTTGAAGATGTTCAAAAGAAGATGGCACTTTTTGTCGGCGAGAGAGACTTTGGCGCGTTTAGAAAAAAAGGGAGTGATGAGAAGAGTAGCATTAGAGAGATATACCGTGCATTTGCTTATGAGCACAAAGGTTTTTTTGTACTCTACTTTGAAGCAAACGGTTTTCTACGCTCGCAAATCCGTTTAATGGTCTCGGCTCTGCTGCGTTTAAATACAAGCGAAATAGAAGCAAGGCTGCAAAATGCAAACCAAAAAGCACTCAAGCCAGCCCCAGCCAACGGACTCTATTTAGCTCGCATACGATACTAGAACTTACCGTTTATACCAGCATAAGTCATACGTCCACGCAGTGGACCACAGATGTGCCCGACATCATACTCGCCGTTTGCATCATAAAGGAGCGGCGACTCTTTATCTGTTTGCACATAATCAAAGAGATTTTTTACTCCCGCATAGAGCGAGAAGGTTTTACTAATCTCTTTGGAGAGTTTAAAATCCACTGTCGTAAACGCAGGAGATTGTGTTGATTTTGGAGCTGAAGCTGTTGTACCATCATAGGCATTGTATCTATCAGCATAACCATAGGGTGCAAGATCTCGCGCTGCCGTCCAAGTAGCCGAGAGCATCGCCTCATAGCCGTGACCTTCATAGTTGAGCATAGCTTGTACCTGTTGCTCCACTGCTGCGATAAAGAGTAGCTCTTTGTAATCTCTATCATACCAATACTGCTCATATCCACCCGAGATGCTCCACTCTGGCGAGAGAGCATACCCTGCAACTATATCTGCACTCTTTACGGCTACTTTGTCTTGTGCATTTTTGAGCGTTGGTCTGCTTCCAGAGTCGTCAATGTACGCTAAGTTCTTCACCTCTGTGAATGAGCCGCTCCCTGTAACGCTAAAAAAGTCATCATCATACCCAAGTGAGTACATCACATTTTTTGAGCGCTCTATCTTATCTACCTCTACTCCAAAACCATCAGGACCGATAAGCCCATGCTCTGACTCAAAAAATGTGAGTGGCGAGCGATACCCCTCTCCTGCTGAGATGCGCGAGACCAACTCATGAGAGTGGTCATAACGAAAGTGTGCACGAGGGAGGAGTATTGTCTCATCTATCTCATTTCCCACCTGCGTTTGTCCTGTAAAGTCTGTGGTAATCTTTGCTCCACGAAGAGCGAGTTTGAGCTCTGAGTTTTCGCTAGTCATCCAAGCATCTTGCAGATAGAGCGCATAGGAGTTATACAAAAAGTCATCTTTTGGTATGTTCCAGCTTGTAAACGCAGTCGATTGTGCTTGCATATCTTCGCGTTTAAAGTCTGTTCCGTAAGTAAGTATATGCTCATCACTAAGCACTTGCATCACCTTTACATCTGCAAAGTAGGTCTTATCGACATTATCATAGTCAAGCCCTTCGTACATAGACTCTTGTCTAGCATCAGCAAACGCGAGTGTGGTTTGGATGCTCGCACTATCAAGCTCATGACTCCAGCGACCCATCGCCTCTTGACGGGTGGTGATGATACTCTCCATCGTTCCCATCGGGTCGCCATCGTAAGCGTTTCTTACATCTCCACCCACAAAACTAGGATTTGCAGAGCCACCGCTTGCACCAAACGCTGCGTTTACGGCTGATTCGCTTAGCATCGGTCCGCCATAGACGTTTGAACTAGAGTGACGCACTTTAAAGTCAAGTTCATCAGCTGGTGTAAGCTCATGTGTCACACGTATAGAGACATTTTGATTTTCAAGCTTTGGTGCTTCGTTTACACCATTGTCATCATAATCATACTGGTCATAGTTGCTGTAAGTCGCAGAGATTACCACGCCTGTTTTTTTATCTTCACTTAGACCTTCGCCAACCACAGAACCGAGTTTATACCCCTGCTCGCCAAGTGCAAAGTCAAACTCTGCACCGTTTTTTTTAGCTTTTTTTGAGATGATGTTTATCGTTCCACCGATGGCTTCAGGCGCTGTAAGTGCCGCCCCGCTTCCACGAGCGATCTCTATGCTCTCTACATCGCTCACACCAAGCGCGTCCATCCCGTAGTAGCTTGAGACAGTGGAGTTAAATGGAATACCATCGCTAAGCACGGTTGAGTGTTCACCTTTCATACCGTTGAGCATCACGCGTTTGATGCCGCACATCGAGCAGTTTGTCGTAACACTCACACCTGGTGACTTCTCTATCGCCTCTATGAGTGTTATAGCCTGCTCTTGCTCCATCTGCTTTTTGCTTATGACCTCTGTCTTTTCGACAATATCTTTAAGCTTAGAGAGTTTTTTCTCTTGAATCTCCTCAGCTGTTATCTCTACTCTCTCAAGCCTATCTGCTGCGTTTGTCATACCAAAAAGTAGTGATGCCGCTAAAATTGATGCTTTAATTCGCATTTAAAATGTCATATATTGATAATTGATTTCAAAATTATATATTAGAGAGCTTTAATATAATCTTAATAGATAATAAACGTTATAATTAAAAACTATGAAGCAAAGGAGCTAAAATGTTTGAAGAGACAAAAGTACCAGAGGGCATCAACAAAGATGTTCTAGAGCACATCATGCATCCAAAAAACTATGGAAAACTTGACAATCCAAGCGGTGTCGGTGTCGCACTTGATGAGCGCACAGGAGAGTATGTTGTCTTTTATGTTTTACTAGAGGATGATCTTCTCAAATCGCTGCGTTTTGCAACCAACGGTTGTCAAGATACCGTTGTAGTGGGTTCTATGTTTAGCGAAATGGTTGAAAACAACACCATAGAGTATGCACAGAGTGCCATTGAGAAGATGAAACTTCGTCTGGGAAAACTCACAACACAGCAGGAGATCTGTGCCAACATCGTGCTCAGTGCGTTTAGTGCTGCGACCATAAACGCAAGCCATAGAGCAGATGGCATAAAAGAGGAGCTTCATCTCATCAAAATGGAGCAGAGTTGCGAAATAGAAGATAAAATAGCATCCCAAATCAAGGAGAGTATATGAACATTTTATATAAAAAGAAACATGAACTTTGTCTGGAGATAGCATTTGCCTCTTTTGCCGCAACAAATAGTGAAATCGCATCGCGTTTGTATGAGTTTTCACTA
>CAZJRG010000086.1:0-7287 GCA_964548435.1 uncultured Sulfurimonas sp.
TAGTGAAATCATGAGCGGACTCAAAGCACTGCTTGCAGATCCAGAGATCTCACTCTATGAACTCATGGATCACATAAAAGCGCCAGACTTTCCAACTGGTGGTACTATTTTTGGAAAAAAAGGCATTATAGAAGCATACGAAACTGGACGCGGACGCATTAAAGTGCGTGCTAAAACACATATTGAACAGAGTGCAAAAAAAGAGATCATTGTCATCGATGAGCTTCCATATCAAGTCAACAAAGCAAGACTCATTGAGAGCATTGCAAATCTTGTAAAAGATAAACTCATCGACGGCGTTTCACTCATTAGAGATGAGTCAGATCGTGATGGTATGCGTGTCGTTATAGAGCTCAAACGCGAAGCGATGAGTGAAATAGTCCTTAACAATCTCTTCAAGCAAACAGCGATGCAGACCACATTTGGTATCATCATGCTCTCTATCTTAAACCAAGAGCCAAGAATTTTCGGTCTCATAGATATTCTCAAACACTTTATCAACCACCGTAAAACCGTCATTATCCGCCGTACTATATTTGATCTTGAAAAAGCAAAAGCACGTGCACACATCTTAGAGGGTCTCAAAAAAGCGATCGATATCATTGATGATGTTATCCGCACAATCCGTGCTTCAGATAATGAAGAAGAGGCAAAAAACAATCTTGTAAGTAACTTTGATTTCTCTGAGATTCAAGCTGCAAGCATTGTGGCAATGCGTCTTGGACGCCTCACAGGTCTTGAGATTGAGAAGATAGAAAATGAGCTTGCAGAGCTCCTCAAACTCATTGACTACTTGGAGTCGATCCTTAGAAGCGAAGAGGTACTCAAAGGAATAATCGCCGAAGAGTTTGATGAGATAGCTGCAACCTACACCGATAAACGCCGCACCGAGATAGAAGACGACTACGACGATATCGATGTTGAAGATCTCATTCCAAATGAACCAATGGTAGTGACTATCACTCACCGTGGATACATCAAGCGTGTACCTCTTTCGGCTTACGAGAAACAAAAACGCGGTGGCAAAGGCAAAACAGCCGTCACCACATACGAAGATGACTTTATAGAGCGCTTCTTCACATGTAACACTCACGACACCCTACTCTTTGTCACAGATCGTGGACAGCTACACTGGCTTAAAGTCTACAAAATTCCAGAAGGCAGCAGAATCGCAAAGGGTAAAGCTGTTGTCAATCTCCTTAGCCTTGTAGCAGATGAAAAGATCCGCTCCATCATACCAACAACTGACTTTAGTGAAGAGAAAAGCCTTGTCTTCTTTACTCGACAAGGGGTTGTAAAACGTACAAATCTTAGCGAATTCTCAAACATCAGAAGCAACGGTGTGCGTGCCATCGTTCTTGATGATGACGATGCGCTCATCACTGCAAAAATCGCAGATCAGACCATTAAGTATCTTTTTATCGTAACAAAACTTGCACAGTGTATTAAGTTTGAGATAGAGAAGACTCGTGAACAAGGAAGAAGTACACGTGGTGTTAGAGGTATCAAATTTAAAATAGAGGGTGATGAAGTGGTAGATGCCAACATCATTGCTAATGATGAGCAAGAGATTTTGATGGTCGCTGAAAAAGGTATAGGTAAACGCACCGATGCTGGCGAGTATAGACTTACAAATCGTGGCGGATCTGGTGTTATAGCTATGAAAATGACGGCAAAAACAGGTCAAAACATTGTTGGATGTCTTATGGTAGATGAAGCGATGGACATGATGGCGCTGACAAAAGCTGGCAAAATGATCCGTGTCGATATGCAAAGTATCTCCAAGTCAAGCCGTAACACCTCTGGCGTTTATATAGTCAAAGGTGATGATGTAGCATCAATCTCACGCTGTCCAAAAGAGGAGCCAGAAGAGGATGAAATCGAAGGTGAAGAGAGTGACCCTCAAGGCACTTTCGATTTGGAATAGTATTTGCTAGAGAAACAAAATCAACTGGAGTTGCCGTAGCAACTCCATTCTTAAGGATCATTGTATGAAACACTCTTTATTAGCCGCGATGCTTATAAGTTTTACAGCTATGACTACTGCTTGTACAGCACAACAAAATGAAAATGTCGAGACTATTACCGTTCCTTCATCGACACTTCATGTGCCAGCTACTCCAGCTACACCAAAGATGGAAGATGTCTTAGAGAGAGACAGAACACTGCGCTTGAGCGTAGTAGGTCAAGGTGTCGCACCGACCAATACAGCTTCGCCAGCACAAGCGTATGCACTTGCAAAACGTGCTGCAACTGCTGATGCTTACAGACTTATCGCCGAGAGAGTAAAAGGTGTAAGAGTAGAGGGTCAAGATCTCATCCAAAACATGATGATCAAACGCTCATCTGTAAGAACATCGGTAAGTGCAATGGTTAGAGATGCCAATGTTGTTGAGACGACATTTAAAGAGGGTCTATGCGAAGTAGAGATGGAGATCATTCTCTCACACTCACAGTTTCAATACTAATCTTCCTCTTACTCCCGCTTAAACTAAGTGCGAGTGAGTACCTCATCTCCTACCGCTATGTGGTTCATAATGCCATACTGCTCAACGAAACACTTGACATATCAGAGTCAATGCGCCCATGTTTAGGCACGCCTAGAGATGCCATCATCTTTGAAAACAGCGACACATTAAGTTTAAAAAATATCATTAAACGCAATGAAGAGTCCTTTGTAGCTTTTTTACATAAGCTTGGCTTGAGCGTTTCTCATCATGAGTATATCAGCGAAAACATAAACGACTCAAAAACTATTCTCACCCTCAAAACCAGCTGCTTCAAAGTCGATTTTAATGATACACTCGTTACAATTTGGGCTTTAAAATAGCCCTAAATTTCTTAAGGATTTTGTGTGAAAATAGCGATAGTAGAAGACGATATCAATATGCGCAAATCTCTTGAAATCGCCATGAGCGACTATGTAGAGTTTGAAATCAAGACTTTTAAAAATGCAAAAGATGCACTCAAAGCACTTGATGAGAGCTTTAATCTTGTGATAACAGATATAAATATGCCAGGTATGGATGGTATCGAATTTGTCAAAGAGCTCGGAGGAAAGTTTCAAGTTATCATCATGACAGGAAACGCAACACTCCAACGTGCCATAGAGTCTATCCATTTGGGGGTAAAAGACTTTTTACTCAAACCTTTTGATGTAGACACTCTCATCGCAGCGATCAAACGTGAAAGCAAAGTGCAGCAGTTCAGACAAACAGCTTCAAAACAAAATGATATGCAAAGCGACTTTTTGGGTGCATCTGATGCTCTAAGTCAAGCACTGCAAATAGCCAACAAAGCTGCAAAAAGTGATGCAACTATATTACTCTTAGGTGAGAGTGGTGTAGGCAAAGAGGTGTTTGCTTCACACATTCATAAAAACTCTCCAAGAGCCAAAAAGCCTTTTGTAGCCATTAACATGGCAGCACTTCCTGAAAATCTCATAGAGAGTGAACTCTTTGGTTTTGAGAAGGGTGCGTTTACAGATGCAAGTGAAGCAAAAGCAGGACAGTTTGAACTTGCAAATGGCGGTACACTCTTTCTAGACGAGATTGGAGAGATGCCCTACTCGCTACAGGCAAAACTACTTCGAGCACTCCAAGAGAAAGAGATTCGTCGTCTTGGCTCCTCTAAGAGCATCAAGATCGACATTAGAATTGTCTCTGCTACAAATGCAAACCTGATGCAGAAAATAGCAGCAGGAGAGTTTCGAGAAGATCTCTACTATAGGCTCAACACGATACCTCTACACATTCCTCCTCTTCGTGAGAGAAGAAGTGAGATTTTACCTATCGCGATGGCGTTTTGCGAGTCGAGTGCACAAAAGTATGGTGTTGGTAAAAAGTCCTTTTCCAAAGAGGCACAAGAGGAGCTACTCTCTTATGGTTGGCCAGGAAATATTCGAGAACTACTCTCGGTAGTTGAGCGTGCAGTCATTTTGAGTGAAGGCGAAGAGATAAACAGAGACGACCTCTATTTAGAGACAAGAAAATAAAAAATTTACATTGAGCAAAGGAAAAATATGAGTCAAAAAAAATATAATGTAGCTGTAGTTGGTGCCAATGGTGCTGTTGGTGAAGAGATATTAACTCTACTGTGGGAGATCGACTTTCCACTCCAGACACTGCTTCCACTCGCAAGTGCGAGAAGTCTAGGAAAAACAGTTGCGTTTGGGAACGAAGAGCTCCCTATCGTAGAGCTTACTCATGATGTTTTTGAGAAGTACAACATTGACATCGCACTCTTTAGTGCAGGGGGAAGTGTAAGTGCTGAGTTCGCACCGAGTGCTGTCAAAGCAGGAGCAGTAGTCATAGACAACACTTCTCACTTTAGAATGGATCCTAAAACACCTCTCGTCGTACCAGAGGTGAATCCAGATGACATCGCAAAATGGCAAGAGAGTGGAATCATTGCAAATCCGAACTGCTCTACCATTCAAATGGTGCAGGTTCTCAAACCACTCGATGAAAAGTATGATCTTATTCGTGTTGATGCGAGCACTTATCAGGCAACTTCTGGAGCTGGAAAGAGTGCTATGGAAGAGCTTGTCTCTCAAATGCAGGCTTTCTTTGCGTTTACACTTAGTGATGTTGAGCCAAAAGCATTCAAACATCAAATAGCACTCAATGTCATCCCTCAAATCGATGTGTTTACCGACAACGGTTACACAAAAGAGGAGATGAAGATGGTAAACGAGACTGTTAAGATAATGCACAAACAGATTCAGCTCAGTGCAACATGTGTCCGCGTGCCGACACTTCGTGGTCATGCTGAAGCACTTACACTCACATTTGCCTCTGAAGTAAGTGCCGATGCGGCCAGAGAGGTACTCAAAAACACTCCAAATGTTGTCGTACTTGACAACCTAAAAGAGTCGCTTTATCCTATGCCTTCGCTTTGTATGGATAAAAACGAAACTTTTGTTGGTCGCATAAGAGGTGATGTTTACAACAAAAATATGCTGCATCTCTTTGTAGTTGCAGACAATCTTCGCGTTGGAGCTGCTACAAACGCAGTGCGTATCGCACAAAAATGGATAGAGATGGAGGGAGAACTCTAATGTTAGAAAAAATCTTCGAAAATGGTTTGTGGAGCACGCGTTTTATCGTCGTTCTTGCCGTTATTTTTGGTCTTATTGGAGCAGTATCGCTCTTCATCGTCGCGTCTTTTGATATCTACGAGACAGCAAAATTTGTCATAACAACATACTTGCACCATGACCATCCTGACCACTTTCATGAAAGTGTAGTTGGAGGCATTATCGGTGCAGTTGATCTCTATCTCATCGGAGTTGTGATGCTGCTTTTCTCATTTGGTCTTTACGAGCTTTTTATCTCTGAGATTGATGCGGCAAAAAGTGACAATGAGTCAAAAAGCGGTATACTCAACATCACTTCACTCGATCAGCTTAAAGACAAGATCTCAAAAGTGATCGTGATGGTTTTAGTGGTTGGATTTTTTCAAAAAGTGGGACATACAGACTACACTGGAGCACTCGATATGTTCTATCTTGCACTCTCCATCACTGCGGTTTCAGTCGGTTTATACTTTCTAGGTAAAGTCGGAAAAAGTCATTAACAATAAGGAAAACTATGGGAAAAATATTTGTCGATGCGTGTTTTGGAAAAGAGACACCCTACACTCCAGTATGGATGATGCGTCAAGCGGGTCGCTACCTACCAGAGTATATGAAAGTACGTGCTGAGGCTGGAAACTTTCTAAACCTCTGTCACGATCCAAAAAAAGCCGCAGAAGTGACACTACAGCCGCTTGATATCGTAGGAGTAGATGCTGCCATTTTGTTTAGTGACATCTTAGTGATTCCTGATGAGATGGGGATGGATCTCTCTTTTGTCAAAGGTGAAGGACCAAAGTTTTCTGATCCAATCAGAAACGCAGCTGACTTAGAGCGACTCATCGGCGGTGAGGATGCTGCAAGCAGACTCACGTATGTTTATGAGACAATCGCTATCTTAAGAGCAGAACTCGATAAACGCGGTGATGACAAAGCACTCATTGGTTTTACGGGTGCACCATGGACACTTGCCACATACATGATAGAGGGCGAAGGGACTAAGACTTACAACATCTGCAAAAAGATGATGTACTCAAATCCAGAGCTACTGCACAGCATCTTAAAAAAAGTGACAGAGGTTGTCAAACTCTACATGGAGAAACAGATCCAAGCAGGCGTCGATGTAGTGCAGATTTTTGACTCTTGGGCTGCGGCGATTGAACCTGGCAAGTATGATGAGTTCTCATGGAGCTATATGGTAGAGATTGCAGAGTATTTAAAGTCGAAGTACCCGCATATTCCTGTCATTATGTTTCCAAAAGGAATTCCTGCATTTTTAGATAAAGTCTATGGAAACTTTGATGTTTTTGGTGTAGACTGGTCGACTCCTATGGCGTTTGCCAAAGAGCGACTTGGAAGTAAGTATGTCCTTCAAGGAAATATGGAGCCATGTCGTCTCTACTCAAAAGAGGCAACGACAAAATGTGTAGAGGTTATTCAAGAGACGATGCAGGGCAAACGCCACATCTTCAACCTTGGACATGGAATTCTCCCAGATGTTCCTGTAGAAAATGCCATCCACTTTGTCAACGAATGCCACCGTGTCAGTGGAAAAAAGTAAAATAATCTTTGGACCCGTTCACTCACGCCGCTTTGGTATGAGTTTGGGGGTTGACCTCTCTCCTGCGATTAAGCAGTGCAACTTCGACTGCCTCTACTGTGAACTCGCTCCCATGGCAACTGTAGCTGAGCAGAGTATCACCATCTCAGTCGATGAAATCATAGAAGCACTCACACCGCATCTCAATGACAAAATCGATGTCATCACCCTTACCGCCAATGGCGAACCAACACTCTACCCTCAACTCAATAAACTCATAAACGCCATAAATATCATCAAGGGTGAAACGCAGACACTCATACTTACAAATAGTGCCGCACTCACTGATGAAAATGTTTACAAAGCACTTCTCAAACTCGACCAAGTAAAACTCTCACTCGATGCAGTTACACCTGAGATTTTTAAAAAAATAGACAGACCACATAAAAGTATAGACGTAAATGCTCTTGTGAACAAAGTCATCGAGTTTTCACAAGAGTTTCGAGGTAAACTCTTCATAGAGATACTTTTTGTCCACACAATCAATGACACCAAAGAAGAGATAACTAAACTCAATGATGTACTCTTAAAAGTAAACGCCACTCGAATCGACATAGGCACAATAGACCGCCCACCCGCCTACCCTGTAGTTGGAGTAAGCTACAAAGAACTT
>CAZJRG010000087.1:0-7223 GCA_964548435.1 uncultured Sulfurimonas sp.
GTGTTTGCTCCCATCGATGTGCGAGCGAAACTTGATGCCGTGCTCCATCGGTTTGGAGATTTCAGAGAGTGAAAAGGCTTGAAATCCGCCGCTGTCGGTTAAAAAACTCTTTGGAAATTGTGTAAAATTGTGGAGTTTTCCCATTTGAGCGACCACTTTGTCTCCAGGGCGGAGATACATATGATAAGTGTTTGCAAGGATTATCTCCGCTCCAAGTATGTTTAAAACATCATTTGCATCGAGACTTTTTACACTTCCAATGGTTCCAACAGGCATAAAGACTGGTGTTTTGATGGTGGAGTGGGCTGTTTGTATGGTTGCGGCTCTTGCCTTACCAGATGTGGCTTCGAGGGTAAATTTCATTGTAACTCTTTGATTTTTTTTGTATTGTGAAAAAATGGTTGGATTTTTTAAAGTGTGGATGGGGTAGAGGGATTCGAACCCCCGAATATCGGTACCAAAAACCGAGGCCTTACCGCTTGGCGATACCCCAATGTGATTTTAAAATGTTGGTTGCGGAAATTGGATTTGAACCAATGACCTTCGGGTTATGAGCCCGACGAGCTACCGAACTGCTCTATTCCGCGGTGTTCTCACAACTCATTTTGTTTGTGAGCCGAAATTATAGGCAAAAATATTTTTAAAGTCAAGAGAATCTGTGAAAATTTTATGATTTTTTCTATTTTGTATATAATGCATCAGAAAAACGCAAAGGAGAGTAGATGGCAAAAGTGATAATTTTTAGTGGAGCGGGTATAAGTGCTCCAAGTGGCATCTCTACATTTCGAGATAGTGATGGACTTTGGGAGCAGTATGACATAAAAGATATATGCACAGCAGGGTGTCTAGAGTGGAACAGAGATGAGACAGTTGCATTTTATGACAAACGCAGAGAGGATATCAGAGATAAAACGCCAAACATAGCTCATTATGAGGTGGCAAAACTCAAAAAAAGAGACCCCAAGAGTGTTGCCATCATCACGCAAAATGTGGACGATATGTTTGAAAAAGCGGGGTGTGAGGAGGTGTTGCATCTGCATGGTTTTTTAAGAGAGGTGGTGTGTGAGTCTTGTGGATTTAAGGCGGACATCGGGTATGAGAAGATGGATGAGGCATTTAGCGAGTGCCCAGAGTGCTCCAAGATGCTGCGTCCAAACATTGTCTTTTTTGGAGAGGCGGCACCGCGTTATGCTGATTTGTATGAGGAGTTGGAGGATTGCGAAGCGCTTGTGGTCATCGGGACAAGTGGCAATGTCATCAACACCGATATGTTTCTCTCAAGAAAGATCAAACTCTCCATCCTAAACAACCTCGAACCAAGCCCAGCACTCAACGACAAACGCTACACAAAAGTGCTCTATAAAAGTGCCACTGAAGCCATAGATGAGATAGTTTTGGATGTTGAAACGTATCTATCTTGTCACTAAACGCGGCTCTATTGCCACTCTAAAAACTTTCCACCTAGCTCCATCTGCGTGAGATAGAGCCGAAGATCAAACTCCACTTGATGATAATGCTTTTGCATATAAGTACAGAGCTTGTAGAAGGCTTTATTGTGCTCTTTTTCCTTGAAATGAGCGAGTTCGTGCACCACTATCATCTCTAAAAACTCTTGGGGTGTGTTTTTAAAAAGTGAAGCGATTTTTATCTCGTTTTTGGCTTTGAGTTTTCCCCCTTGGACACGAGAGATAAACTGGTGCATCCCAAGTGCATTCTCTATGGAGCCAAGCTTTCCATCATAAGTGGCTTTTGAGAGCGGGGCTGAATTTTTGAGGTAACTGTTTTTAATCTCTTGAATGTAGAGAAACAACTCTTTGTCGCTTCCAATGGTGTGTGATCTTGGATATTTACTTATGAGGTGGCGTTTGAGTCCATCGTTTTGTAGAAGTTTTAAGACGGCGTTTTGGGTCTCTTGGTTGTAGTGGGCGAGGTATTTGAGCTGTTTCATGCGGCGAGATTATACCTCTATTTAATGAAGAATTTTATATAATCCCCAAAAAATTAGCGACAAAAGAGAAGATATGACACCGATACAAAGAGTCTTAGAAGCCATCGATGAGATCAAGAGAGGGAATATGGTCATCATGATCGATGATGAAGATAGAGAAAACGAGGGTGACTTGGTCTATGCCGCCGCGTTTAGCACACCTGCACACGTAAACTTCATGGCGATGCATGCTCGTGGACTCATCTGTGTGGCACTCTCAAAAAAGATAGCCACCAGACTCGATCTCAACCCAATGGTGAGTTCTAACACCTCTTCGTACGAGACTGCGTTTACCGTCTCCGTGGATGCGAAAAATGCACTTACAGGCATCTCAGCTGGTGAGCGTGATGAGACTATCCGCATTCTTGCTAATCCTATCTCCAAAGCTGATGAGCTTGTAAAACCAGGACACATCTTTCCTCTCATAGCCAAAGATGGAGGTACTCTCATCCGAACAGGACACACAGAAGGGAGTGTCGATCTTTGCCGTTTGGCGGGGCTTAGCGAAGCGGGTGTTATTTGTGAGATCATTAAAGAAGATGGCACTATGGCTCGTAGAGATGATCTGGACATCTTTGGTGAAAAACACAATCTCAAAACCGTCTTCATCTCTGACATCGTAGAGTATAGACTCGCCAATGAGTCGCTTATACAGGAGACAAAAGTAGAAGAGGTGGAGTTTTTTGGCGTTAAGGTCAAACGCCATACATTTACAGATCACGATGGGATCGAGCACACAGCCATAGAGTTTTACTCCGCAAAAACAGTTGCCAATGTGCGAGTTCACAACATCATTCCAGATATAGAGCTGCTCCTAAATAGCGATAAGTACAAAAATCTCATAAGCTCCATAGAGTATCTCAAACAAAACAGCGGTATTTTGGTCTTCATAAACAAAACAACGCATCAAGACAACTCTGCTCCAAAAGAGTTTGGAATTGGCGCACAGATTATCAAATCATTTGGCATATCAAAGATGAACCTTTTAAGTGCGACAAAACAGATGGATCTCGCAGCACTTGGTGGTTTTGGGTTAGAGATTAACGAGATTGTCGAGATAAATGCATGAGAGAGATGTTTAGCAGAGAGATAGATGGAGATCTCATCTATATAGAAGCAGATATGAATGCCTTTGCATACGTCAAGCGCTTCTCATGGCTGCTGAGTGTTTTTGTCAAGTTTGACGCACTCGATGAGAGCAGAGAGGGTTTTGAGGAGTTTTTGGAGTCAAAAGAGTCACTCATCATCGCACTTGAACACCAGGATAAGGCAAAATATGTCGGCATGCGTGTCGTAGATGGTTGGAGCGAACTCTACTTTTACTGTGATGACTCCAAAGAGCTTTCGCAAAATGTCGCTTCCATCTTAAAGACGCTTCCTTATCAACATGAGAGTAGTGTCGTCAAAGACGCCAAGTGGGATTTTCACTACAAAAACATTCTTCCCACGGAGCTTGAGCTCATCCACATCGAGAGTGAGAAGATCATCTTTATGCTGCTTGAAGAGGAGGATGATCTAAGCATTGAGCGCGACGTCGAGCACTACATCTCATTTGATACACCTACACAAAAAAATCGCTTCATTAACACTCTTGATGTAGAGGGGTTTAGCTTTAAAGATGAGATAGACAGCGAGGAGTTTGCAAACGGTATAGCTCTGCTCAAACGCCACTGCGTTACCTCTGAAGTGGTAAAAGATGAGGTGGAGAGACTCTATCGTGCCATCAAAAAAGAGCAGGGTTACTACGAGGGCTGGAGTACCACTTTAGCAGACACAAAAGAGTAGCCACAAGTGATGCAAGGGCAGAAGAGTCTTTTTGGTGTTGCGGGAAGCATTTCCTATCTCATTGTTGTTTTTCTCAATGCGTTTACAGATTTAGGACACAAAATCATCATCCAAAACACTGTTTTTAAAGTCTATGATGGCGAGATGCAGATAGTGCTCACCGCCATTGTCAATGCGCTTATTTTACTCCCATTTATACTTGTTTTCTCGCCCGCTGGATTTTTAGCCGACCGATTTGCTAAAAGTGTTATTATGAAAAACGCAGCCCTTTTGGCGGTTTTTATCACTCTTTGCATCACCTATGCCTACTATGCAGGGCTTTTTTGGATGGCGTTTGGCTTTACATTTTTGCTCGCCCTTCAAAGCGCCATCTATGGACCTGCCAAGTATGGCTACATTAAAGAGCTCTACACAGAAGGGCGCATCTCAAGTGCAAACGCAGCAGTGCAAGCCGTTACGACAGTGGCTATTTTAGGTGGTATCATCACTTATACTCTGCTTTTTGAAGGGTTTTATGATTTGAGTGACACCACGACAGATGAGATCTTGGAGCGTATGGCACCGCTTGGATGGCTCTTGGTGGCGGGTTCTTTGCTAGAGTATCTTTTAGCACTGCGTTTACCCCAGACACAAACGACTCCAAGCAAAAAAGTCTTTAAACTCAAACGCTATCTCAGCGGTGCATATCTCTTTAAAAACCTCAAAACACTTCATCGTAAACGCGAGATCTTTGATGCCATCATCGCACTTGGAGTTTTTTGGTCTATCTCTCAGGTGGTTTTAGCCATTTTTGGAGAGTATGCCAAGAGCAATTTAGGAGTTACGAACACCATCTTTGTTCAAGGTGTGATGGCACTTGCGGGATTTGGTATCGTTGCTGGCTCAATAGTAGCCGCTGCGTTTTCGCGTTACAATGTAAACATGGGCTTAGCACTCCTTGGAAGTGTCGGCATTACATTTGTTGTGGCGATCATTCCTCTTTTTGACTCATTGATAGCGCTTGCATTTTTGTTTGCACTCTTTGGTATCTTTTCAGGTTTTTTGATGGTGGTGCTAAGTGCCAAGATTCAGCTCCTCGCACCGAGTGTGCATCTTGGCACTATTTTGGCGGGAAGCAACTTTATTCAGACACTTTTTATGTTCTTCTTTTTGGCACTTACGACGCTCTTTGCCTATTTTGGAGCGAGATCGACACCTCTCTTTTATGCTATGGCACTACTTGGTCTCTATCTAGTCGGCTTGACATGGCGGCGTTATAGCATCGATGGTTTTTGGACATTGATGCAGCTTGTAAGCTCTTTAGGACATCGTTACATCTATCATGGACTTCAAAACATTCCAAAAGAGGGCGCAGTTTTACTTCTTTCAAACCACATTAGCTGGGCAGATTGGCTCATTTTGCAGCTGCCACTCAAACGCCGCATCAACTATATGATGGATAAAGATATCTACCATTGGCGTTTTTTTCATAAGTTTTTTGTAAAAGGAGAGGCTATTCCTCTCTCGCCAAGAGCTGCCAAAGATGCCTTTAAAATAGCACATCGTAGACTCAGTTCTGGTGAGATTGTGGCAATATTTCCAGAGGGAAAGATCTCCCATGATGGTGAGATAGGAGATTTTTATAGAGGGTATGAGATTATGCCAAAGGATTATGATGGTGTCCTTGTCTGTGCTTATATAGCTGGAATGGAAGGGAGTCTTGTAGCTAGATATAGACCAAAACGTAGAGTAAATCTCTTTAAACGCAGAGAGATAAATGTCTACTTCTCAGAGCCGCTCTCCTTAGAGACAACACATGAAGAGGCAAAAAAAATAGTAACTAATATGAAGGAAGCACATGCAAAAAGATCAACTCAATAAACCTAAACACTCGCTCTTTAGAAATGGTATCTATGCGCTTGAGGGATTTTTGGAGATAACAAAAAACGAGACCTCCTTTAAGTGGCAACTACTGATGCTTTTTGTTCTTGGCATTGTCGCATGGGTGCTGCCTATTAGCTTTGCACACTCTAGCATACTCTTTCTCTCGCTCTTCATACCAGTCGCAGCGGAGGTGGCAAACTCCGCATTAGAGAGGGTCGTGGACCTTGTCACCAAGGAGTATCACATCTTAGCCAAAAGAGCAAAAGATGCAGGGGCTACGCTTGTGCTTTTAAGTCTGGTGGTAATGGTCATGATCTGGACGAGTGTGTTACTCGTGGCGTTTGGTCTTGTAGAGGCATAATTTGGTAACTTTTATGAAACCTTTACCTGATAGAGTTTTAGCTCATTTAAAGTATAATCAGAGCTTTAAAAGAGTTGCAGACAAAAAAGGAGAAATATTTTGAAAAAAACAACTTTAATCATCGGTGCGGGCGGCGTCAGTCGTGTCGTAGTCCATAAATGTGTCCAAAACGCGGATGTCTTTGGAAAAATAGTGCTTGCAAGCAGAACAAAATCTAAATGTGATGAGATAAAAGCGGAACTACCAAATGCCGACATTGAAACAGCTGCATTAGACGCGGACTCTACTGACGCGGTTATCGCGCTTATTGAGACCATTAAAGCAGACATCGTTATCAATGTGGCACTCCCTTACCAAGACCTCACTATCATGGATGCGTGTATCGCGACTAAAACGCCATACCTAGACACGGCAAACTACGAGCATCCAGATGAGGCGAAGTTTGAGTACAAACTCCAGTGGGAGAGAGACGCGGCGTTTAAGCAAGCGGGCATCATGGGACTTCTTGGAAGCGGGTTTGATCCAGGAGCGACAAATGTATTTTGTGCTTACGCTCAAAAGCACTACTTTGACGAGATTCACACTATCGACATCTTAGACTGTAACGCGGGCGATCATGGCTATGCGTTTGCAACAAACTTCAACCCCGAGATAAATCTTCGTGAAGTAAGTGCCAATGGGCGTTACTGGGAAAATGGTGAGTGGATAGAGACAAAACCGCTTGAGATTATGCAGGTGTGGGACTATCCTGAAGTGGGTCCAAAAGACTCTTACTTGCTCTACCATGAAGAGATGGAGTCTCTGGTGCAAAACATCAAAGGGCTTAAACGCATCCGCTTTTTTATGACGTTTGGTCAAAGCTACATCAAACACATGGAAGTGCTGCAAAATGTCGGGATGCTCGGCATCGAGCCTGTGATGCACAAGGGACAAGAGATAATTCCTATAGAGTTTTTAAAGACGCTTCTACCAGACCCAGCTTCTCTTGGTCCTAGAACAAAAGGAAAAACAAACATCGGCATCGTCGCTGAAGGCGTTAAAGATGGCGTTAAGAAAAAGATCTATATCTATCAAGTAAAAGATCACGAAGAGTGCTATAAAGAGACAAATTCTCAGGGTGTTTCCTACACGACGGGCGTTCCAGCCATGATAGGCGCAAAACTGATGCTGCTAGGCATCTGGAGTGGTGTTGGTGTATTTAACATGGAGCAGATGGATCCAGATCCA
>CAZJRG010000088.1:0-6921 GCA_964548435.1 uncultured Sulfurimonas sp.
AGCTACAGCAGCGCTTTTGGGATTTGATAGTGTAAGCTTAAACTGTTTGGACACTGTGAGTGATAGAGATTTTGCCCTTGAGATTCTTTTTAACATTTCTACAATGATGATGCACATCTCGCGTTTGAGTGAGGAGATCGTCATGTGGTCTTCGTATGAGTTTGGTTTTGTTGAACTCAGTGATGCATACTCTACGGGTAGCTCTATAATGCCACAAAAGAAAAATCCTGATGTTCCAGAGCTGCTTCGTGGTAAAACTGGTCGCGTTTATGGTTCACTTATGGGGCTCTTGACTGTCATGAAGGGTCTACCGCTTGCTTATAACAAAGATACTCAAGAGGACAAAGAGGGTGTTTTTGATGCTGTTGAGACAGCTGAGATCTCGCTTGAGATATTAAAAGAGGCTATTAAAACAATGCAGGTAAAAAGTGAAAATATGGAAAAAGCTTGTGCTGTTGGGCATTTAAGTGCTACTGATTTGGCGGATTATTTGGTTGAGAAGTGTGCGATTCCTTTTAGAGAAGCACACTTTATTACAGGTAAAGCAGTGGCTAAAGGTGAAGAGCTTAGAGTTGATCTTTCAAAGATGGCATTTAGCGATCTTCATGCCATAGATGGTAGAATTGGCGAAGATGTGATTGAGTATTTAGGACTGCGTCACTCGATGAATGCTCGTAAGTCTCAAGGTGGTACTGCCTCTGTAAGAACGCAAGAGCAACTTGCTTATTTTAAAAATTATTTAGGAGTAAAGTAGTATGAAGATAACTGTTTCGCATCAAGAAGAGATGAAGTTTGAGGCTAAAACTGCAAAAGCTAGTTTTATCATCGATTGCCCTACGATATCGCCTATAGAGTATTTTCTCTCTGGCATAATTACTTGTAGTGCTACTGATATCGTTTTGTTACCAAAAAATCAAGGTAAAAATGTAAGTAATCTTGTTGTGGAGGGTGAAGTCGTAAGAAATGAGACACCACCATGTAAATTTAACCAACTTCATCTCACATATAGCTTTGATTCTGATGCAGACGATACTACAGCTGCAAGATGGGTTATGGCATCGTTAGAGACATACTGCTCAACCATAAATACCATTCGTGATACGACTAAAATCTCTTACTCTATCACACACAATGGTGTACTTATTAAAGAGAATGAGTCGTTAATTTCTGGTGGTGGTTCAAATTTTGATTTTGGAACTATCGAGTCTTGTCCGAGCTAATTTTTAGCTCGTTTTCAAGAGAATCTAAAAGAATTTTGTTTAAAAATTGTTTTTTGGATCTGAGTCACTGAAGTGACCCCATGCAAGTCTTGCTCCGCCAAGTATATGAAAGTGAAGATGCTTTACTTCTTGACCTCCATTTTCTCCAATATTGGTTATGACTCTATAACCGCTCTTATCTATACCCAACTCTTTTACAAGCTTCTGAATAAATGATGTCATTCCTGCCATAATCTCTGGTGTAACATCGTTAAAACTTTCAAAATGTGCTTTTGGAATAGCCAAGATATGTACAGGTGCTTTTGGATTTATGTCATGAAACGCGATAAAATTTTCATCCTCGGCGATAGTGTTTGAGGGGATCTCTTTAGCTGCTATTTTACAAAATATACACATTGTTTTTTTCCTTGTTTTTGGGTTATTGTAGCACATAATCTACTAAATCAAGCTATTTATTAGATATGTTTAAATATAATCCTTACCTAAATTTTATGACTAATGGAGACTCTCATTTGAAAGAGTGGTACGATAAAATAGAAGAAGCAAAGAGTGTTGAATCATTAGAAGAAATACGTATCTCTGTTTTTGGAAAGAAAGGCATTTTAGCAGAAGAGTTTGCTAAAATGAAAGATGCTTCAGATGAAGCAAAGGCAGTGATTGCAAAAGATCTTAATACTCATAAGCAAGGGCTTATGAATGCTTTGAGTACAAAAAAAATTGCACTACAAATGCAAGAACTCAAAGAGGCGATGCTTGCAGAGGCTATAGATGTTTCACTCTACAGCACTAAGAGTCAAGCAGGTGCACTGCATCCTGTTATGCAGACTATGGATAGAATCGTAGAGTATTTTTCTTCAATGAATTTTGCTGTTAAGACAGGGAGCATGGTTGAAGATGATTTTAACAACTTTGAAGCTCTCAATCTTCCAAAACACCACCCAGCACGAGATATGCAAGATACATTCTATTTTAGAGATGAACTTCTGCTACGTACACACACTTCGCCTGTTCAGATTCGTACTATGATGAGTACGAAGCCACCAATTCGTATGATAGCACCTGGTGCGGTTTTTCGACGTGATTATGATATCACACATACACCGATGTTCCATCAAGTTGAGGGATTGTTAGTAGATGAAGAGGGCAAAGTCTCTTTTGCAAATCTTAAATTTATTCTTGAAGATTTTTTAAAATATATGTTTGGAGATGTAAAGGTTCGTTTTAGACCATCTTTTTTTCCATTCACAGAGCCTTCCGCAGAGGTTGATATCTCCTGTGTATTTTGTAAAGGTGATGGGTGCCGTGTCTGTTCACACACTGGATGGCTTGAGGTTTTGGGGTGTGGAATTGTTGATAAAAATGTCTTTGATGCTGTGAAATATAAAAATGTGAGCGGTTATGCATTTGGACTTGGGGTAGAGCGTTTTGCTATGCTTATTCATCAGATTGGTGATCTTCGTTCTCTATTTGAAGGCGATATTAAACTATTGGAGCAGTTTCAGTGATAATTACAAAATCTTGGTTAAATGAGTGGATAGATTTAAGCACAGTATCTACGAGTGAAATTGCAAAAACTTTTAATGCTATTGGACTAGAAGTCGATAGGGTTCACTCTTACCAGCCACCTAAAAATGTGGTCTTTGGAAGAGTGCTCTCTTGCGAAAAGCATCCAGATGCTGATAAGCTGAGTGTGTGTCAGGTAGATACTGGTACTAAGGTGTCTCAGATAGTTTGTGGTGCAGCAAATGTAAGAACTGGTTTGGATGTAGTTGTAGCACTCATAGGAGCACAGCTGCCAGGTGGATTAGAGATAAAACATGCGAAACTTCGAGGTGTTGACTCCGAGGGAATGATCTGCTCTGCTACTGAGATTGGACTTCCAAGTATTGGAGCTGGGATTATAGAGGTTGATACGAGTATTGGTCGCTATACTCTTGGTCAAGAGATTTCTGAAAATGCTATTTTTAATGATGATCTTATTGAGATAGAGCTTACTGCAAATAGGGGAGACTGTCTTAGTGTAAGAGGGATTGCTAGAGATCTTTGTGCTGCGTTTGATAAGGATATTAGAGAGTATACTGCTACACACAATGATGATAAACGTGGCATTGGAAGAATTGTTTCTCTTTCGCATGAGAAAAATCTCGATGTAAATCTGCGTTATAAAGCCATTGATCTCAAAGAGCTGGTTCCACCACTCTTAGTACGAATACGTTTAGCTCAGATATCTGAAGGCTCTGAGAGCTGTGTAGAGGCAATGATGCAGTATGTTATGCATAGTACAGGTGTTGTGCTGCATGCTTACAAGCATGATTTTTTTAAAGATGAAAGTGATAAAGTCGCAAAGATAATACTTTGTGAAAATGAGCAAGGTTTTGCTGTCATTAAAGCCAAAGAGGTTGCCTCTGTTGTCGGTGTTTCGCAAACTAAAGACTCTATGGTTGTTGGAGATGAGGGACTCATTCTTATTGAAGCGAGTTATATTCCACCAGAGCTTGTATCTAAAAAGATGGCCGAAAATAAAATTGAATCCTCAAATGTTTATTATAAAACATCAAGAGGAAGCGAACCTGATCTTGAGGGAGGTTTACTTTACTGTGTGGATCTAATAGAAAAATATTCTAAATCTTCCACTTTTAGTGGAATGATAGAGCTTTCAAACGCACAAAAAGACAGAACTGTTGTTGTCACAAAACAAGAGATAGATGAGCTTATTGGAGCAAATATTGACAAGCTTGTAATCACAAAAATTCTTAAAAATTTAGGTTTTGATACATCAAAATCTTCTCCAGATAAGTTTGCTATTTTAGTACCGCCATTTCGTCACGATATCTTGAATAAGCAAGATATCATTGAGGAGATTGTGAGGATGGTTGGTATAGATAATATACCATCGAAACCTTTTGTACTCAGTGAAGATAATCGTCTTGAAGATAACTATTTTGAGTATAAAAAACGGACTGTTTTTAGACATCGTGCTGCAAGTAACGGTTTTTTTGAGTCAGTTCATTTTGTTTTTGATGAGAAAAAAGTGCTTGAGAGTTATGGCTTTGAGACCACAAAAGAGGAACTTGAACTACTAAATCCTATAGTGCAAACACTTGATACTCTAAGACCTACACTCTTAACAGGACTTTTAAAAGCTGCATCGATGAATGTAAAAAATGGATATGCCAGTGTCAGACTTTTTGAAATTGGTTCTGTTTTTTCACCACTACGTGAAGAGTCAGTAAAACTTACACTTCTTGTTAGTGGTGCAAAAGAGCAGCAATCTCTTGCAAATCAAGGTAAACCACAAAGAGTAGATTTTGCATTTTTTGTACAAAAAATAGCCAATATAATCGGAGATGTTACCCTTAAAACTCACGAGACAAAACACTCGCTTTCACATCTTTATCAGTGTGCTGGCGTCTATATCGATGGGGAGTCTGTTGGCGAGCTTTTCAGAGTGCATCCTGATGTTGAAAAAGCCTATGATCTTGAGACAACATTTATGTGTGAGCTTGACTTTGAAAAGCTCCCTTTTGTATTAAAAACTGCTCATAAGAGATCTAAGTATCAAGCATCTTTTAGGGATTTGAGTCTTATGGTTCCAAAAGAGATGGCTTATGAAACTATTGCCAATGTGATCGAAAAAAATGCACTCAAAGAGCTTATACGATTCTATCCAGTTGATCGCTATAGTGACAGCTCTTTAGGTGATATGGTGAGTTTAAGTCTGCGTTTCGTACTTCAATCAGAGATAAAAACACTTGAGGAAGAGGATATTAATACCGTTATGGCAAATGTAATAAACTCTTTAGAGAAGGAACTTGGAGTAGGTTTGAGATGAAAAAAGTAGTGGTTGCACCTGCAAAAGATTTTAATCTTCGTATCTCTGCCATCGCACCAGATAAGTCTATCTCTCATAGAAGTGTGATGTTTGCTATGCTTGCAGAGGGAACAAGTACAATTGAAAACTTTCTTCGAGCAGAAGATACATTGAACTCTTTAGAGATAGTCAAAAACCTTGGTGCTGATGTAGTTGATGACGGCGTTCGTATTCGCATCACATCACAAGGAATTAAGGAGAGCTTTGAGGTCTTAGATTGTGGTAATTCTGGAACGGGTATGCGTCTTTTTTGTGGTCTACTTAGCTCTGCTAATGGTCATTTTGTTTTGACAGGAGATAAGTATCTGCGTTCACGTCCAATGAAACGAGTCACTGAGCCTTTACGTGCTATTGGTGCAAAACTTGACGGTAGAAAGGATGGAGATTTGGCACCTTTAAGTGTTAGAGGTGCATCGTTAAAAGCATTTGATTATGTAAGTCCAATTGCATCCGCTCAGGTTAAGTCATGCATGATTTTAGCCGCACTTAGAGCTGATGGCGTTTGTACATTTAGTGAGCCAGAACTCTCAAGAGATCATACGGAACGAATGCTTAAAGGAATGGGTGCAAAAATCGAAGTTGAAGCGCTTAAAACTACTATAACACCACTTCAAAAACCACTCGACCCTTTAGTAATTAGAGTTCCCTCAGATCCATCAAGTGCTTTTTTCTTTGCAGTTGCAGCAGCAATTACCCCAAACGCAAGTGTAGTGCTTGAAAGTGTGACACTCAATCCAACACGCATAGAAGCTTTTAAAGCACTCCAAAAGATGGGTGCAAATATTGTGTATGAACTCAAAGAGGATAGATACGAACCTATAGGTGATATTTATGTTACTTACGCACCCTTAAAAGGAGTTGTTATTGAAGAGAATATATCTTGGTTGATAGATGAACTTCCAGCACTCTCAATTGCTATGGCAACAGCAGAGGGTGAAAGTATCGTCAAAAATGCGCAGGAGCTTCGTGTAAAAGAGTCTGATAGAATCTCTACTGTTGTGGAGCGTTTACGATTATGTGGCATAGAAGTTGATGAGTATGAAGATGGTTACAAGATAGTAGGTTCAGAGCTCAAAAAAGCGAGTTTTGGCAGCGACGGTGATCATCGAATTGCTATGAGTTTTATCATAGCAGGATTACGTTGTGGTATGGAAGTGAGTGATATTGAGTGTATCAATACATCTTTTCCAAATTTTTTTGAATTGTTGGAAAAGATTACTAATTTTCAATTTTCTGGAGCATAGAAAATGGTTATAGAGTTGGCGGAAAATTATGGTTTTTGTTTTGGTGTGAAGCGTGCTATTAAGATTGCCGAAGAGAATCGCGACTCTGCAACTTATGGTCCACTTATTCATAATTCTAAAGAGATAGAGCGACTTGCCAAAGACTTTAAAGTTGGTCTTGTGGAGGATTTTAGCAGTTTTAAAAAAGGTGATAAAGCCATAGTGCGTACTCATGGAATTGTTAAAGATGAACTAGCCCAACTCCATGCAAGAGGAGTTGATGTCATTGATGCAACCTGTCCTTTTGTGACAAAACCTCAAGAGATAGCACAAGAGATGAGTGAAGCTGGATATGATGTAGTTATATTCGGAGATGGGGAGCATCCTGAAATTAAAGGTGTAAAATCTTATGCGACAAATGGTGCTATTGTTGTTAACTCTATAGCAGATCTCAAAAAACTAAAACTTCGTGATAAGATAGCACTTATTTCGCAAACCACACGAAAAGTAGAAGAGTATATGGAGCTTTCAAATTATCTTATACCGCGTTATAAAGAAGTGAGGGTTTTTAATACAATTTGTAATGCAACTTTTGAAAATCAACTTG
>CAZJRG010000089.1:0-6920 GCA_964548435.1 uncultured Sulfurimonas sp.
CTATTTTTTACGCTCTTAATTTGGGAGGAGCTTATGTCAATGATGCGAAATGTTTTTTATGGCGTTTTGATGGTGTCTGGCGTCATAGTAGGCGGGAGTGGACTTAGCAAGGTGGTTGCATGGTTTGAGACCAAAGATGAGGTCGTAGCCGTGGTGGTAGAGCAAACGCCAAAGCTTCCAGAAGTCGTGAAAAAAGCTCCTAAAAAGATGAGTGCCAAAGAGAAAAAAGAGCGTTTTTACACCCTCGTGGCACCTCATGTAAAAAAGGTGCACGCAGAGCTGATGGAGCGTTATCATAGAGTCGAGGCTGATCTTAAAGCTGGTAAGAAAACGCAGGAGATCGCAGACCTTAAAAAACGTTACAAAGCACGCAGTGATAAAGAGCTGCTTCTTGCCCTCAAGCCACATCCTCAAAGTATAGTGCTCGCACAGGCGGTGCTTGAGAGTTCATG
The DNA here is from genome assembly GCA_964548435.1 of uncultured Sulfurimonas sp. Lineage (GTDB taxonomy): Bacteria > Campylobacterota > Campylobacteria > Campylobacterales > Sulfurimonadaceae > Sulfurimonas. The sequence goes on from CAZJRG010000089.1 coordinate 453, forward strand.
GGGAACATCTCGTCTTTTTTATGAAGCGAACAATATCTTTGGCATGAAGAGCCACCATGCAAATGAGCCTCGCATTGCTACAAATGGCAATAGAGTCTGGTTTAAAAAGTTTGAAACCCTCGAGGACTCAGTGAGAGCTTACTATAAAATAATCGCTAAACGCCAAGAGTATAAAGAGTTTCGTGAAGCGCGGTTCTTGTTGGATGATCCATTTGAGATGATTCAAAAACTCAACACCTATGCTGAGATTGGGAGTAAGTATCCCCAAGAGCTTGCAAGACTTATGCGTCATAACAAGCTTCAAAAGTACGACGAGTAGTCTTACTCTATAGAGCTGTTTTTTTGGCGCATCAGTTTGATCTCCTCTTGTGCGCTAAAGACGATATCTTTGTCTATCTCATAGCTCAACTCTGGATTTTTCCCTTCATAATCAACTTGCGAGAGAATAAGCTTCATTGTCTCAACCCTCGCCCTGTGTTTATCATCTGAACGGATCACATGCCAAGGTGCCAAGGGATGGCTTGTAGATTTGAGCATCTCATACTTTACATCTGTAAACTGTCCCCACATACTTTGTGCCTGTAGGTCTATTTCACTGAGTTTCCACTGTCTGAGTGGATCTGTACGACGCTGCTCAAAACGCAGGGATTGTTTATACTTAGTGACACTAAAGTAAAGCTTGAGAAGTATGGTTCCCTCTTCTATAATAGCCTCTTCAAAAGGAACAACATGTTTCATAAAAAGCTCATACTCTTTTTGGGTGCAAAAACCAAATACAGGTTCAACCATTGCACGGTTATACCAGCTTCTGTCAAAGAGAATTACTTTGCCAGCATCGGGAAGATGTTTGACATAGCGCTGAAAATACCACTGCGTTTTCTCCTCTTGCGTGGGTTTTCCAAGCGCGATAATTTTGTAGTGTTTTGGATTCATGTAGCGGCTAACACTTCCGATAACACTCCCTTTTCCTGCCGCGTCTCTTCCTTCGAAGAGGACAATGAGTTTGAGTTGATGGTTTTCGATGTGCTGTTGTAGTTTTACCAGTTCTGCTTGATAGGGCTCAAGTAAGAGACTCTCTTCGTATGAGAGGAGTGCTTCTTCTATCTGTGAGGGTGTAAGTTGCATTGTTTATCCGTTAAGTCGTTTTTTATTTGCCAAAGAGAGCGCTAGTGGGAGATTGAGTCCATCGTTGTTGTACCCCTCATCTTTACAAGACTCGCATTTGTCGCCCACTGGACAAGAGGAGTTTTGACAAAGCTCTTGAAGTGTAGTGATCTGCTGGTCTAAAATCTCATCTATTATTTTTTCAAATGTTACCGAGTTGCAGATACACACTTCCGTTTTCAAATCAATCATATTTTTAGCCTCTAAAATAATTTGCGAATTTTAGGTTAAATAAGATTAATGTGAGCTATGCTTTGCGTTTGAAAAATTTGAATTATTTATTTTTTATTTCTCAAGCACAAGTAAAATAGAGTCTTTAATAGTTCAAATATCCCACAAAAAAGAGATGTAACATGAAAAAAATCTTGACAGTTCTTATGGCGTTTTTTTTAACTTTTGCAAACGCGGCTGATTTTTTGATGCCCGAAGAGGCATTTAAGCCCTATGCAAAACTGAGTGAAAAGATGCAAATCGAGGCGGGTGTAAACCTTGGAAAAGATATCTATCTTTATGCCGATAAGATGGCGTTTGAGATAGTTGAGCCAAAAGGTGTGAGCGTTGAGATGGTAGAGCAGTCTCAGAGTGTTTTGCACCATGAGGAGCAGGTCTATCTTGAGTCACCAGCCTTTGTCTTAGCACTACAAGCCAAAGAGCCACTCAGCGGTATGCAGAGTGTGAAGCTTCTTATCTCCTATCAGGGGTGCAGCGAAGAGGGACTCTGTTATGAGCCATCGCAAAAGGAGTTTGCATTTGAAGTTGATGGTTCCAAGCTCGCAGTGAAAAACGCAGCACAAACTCCACAAATGCAACAAACTACCACCCCACAGACTCAAGCAAAAGAGCTCTCGCAGACTGACGCCATAGCTGACACCATCCAATCTTCAAACTTGCTCATTATGATGCTGACATTTTTAGGTTTTGGACTCTTGCTCTCTTTGACACCTTGCGTTTTTCCTATGGTGCCTATTATCTCTGGTGTCATTATCTCGCAAGGTGAGGGACTCACGACAAAAAGAGCCTTTTTTCTCTCTGTAGTCTACGTGCTTGCTATGGCGGTTGCGTACACTATTGCGGGTGTTTTAGCAGGTCTCTTTGGTTCAAACCTGCAAGCAGCACTTCAGACGCCATGGGTGATCTACTCATTTGCTGGAGTCTTTGTTGTGCTTGCTATGAGTATGTTTGGGTTTTATGAGCTTAAACTTCCAGACGCCATAGTAAACCGTGTAAGTCAAAACTCCAACCGTGGCGGTGCTCTTGGTGTAGCTATCATGGGCTTTCTCTCAGCACTCATTGTTGGACCTTGTGTCGCAGCGCCTTTAGCGGGTGCACTTGTCTACATCGGTCAAACAGGAGATGCACTCCTAGGAGGTGCTGCTCTTTTTAGTATGAGCATAGGTATGGGTATTCCACTCATCATCGTTGGTGTAAGTGCGGGTAAATTTATGCCAAAACCTGGAGAGTGGATGACCATGGTTACAGCCATTTTTGGAATTATGATGCTTGGTGTAGCGATTTGGATGCTTGATCGTGTAGTAAGCTCAGATACCATTCTCCTTCTGAGTGCATTTTTAGGTCTTGGAACTGCTATCTATCTTGGAGCATTTAAAGAGGGTCATGTTTTTAAACGTACCATTGCGATAATCATCTTTATCTATTCTTTAGCTCTTTTTATGAGTTACCTCGCAGGTGCATCGAGCCTTAGTAAACCCCTTGCATTTTTAAAATCTTCAGGTGTGAGTGTAGCTCAAGAGCAGAAGCATCTCGCGTTTGAGAGTGTACACTCTGTGGAGGAGTTAAATGCGCTTTTAGAGAAGTACAAAGGTAAAAAAATCATGCTTGATTTTGCCGCTGATTGGTGTGTGGCTTGTAAGGAGCTCGATGCCATAACATTTAGTGATGCCGCAGTGCAAAACGCACTTAGTGAGTATGTGCTTATACGAGCCGATGTTACAAAAAACACTCCAGAGGAGAAGGCACTGAGTAAAGCTTATGGTGTCTTTGGACCTCCTGTGCTACTCTTTTTTGATACTGAGTCAAAACTCCTTGCATCAAAAAGCATCGTAGGTTTCATTGAACCTGCTGCGTTTTTAAAACATTTAGAGTCACTTTAGGAGTTTTTGGATGAAGAAGATTATTTTTACTCTCCTCTTTTCTTGCTCATTTCTCTTAGCAGAGCCCCTACATTTTACAGATATATTTGATGCATATGATGTAGCAAAAGCACAAAACAGACCTGTCTTTGTCATGCTCTCCAAAAAAGCATGCCCAGGGTGTAAACAGATGCACAATGTAGTGTTTAAAGATGAGGCACTCAGCAAGTACATCAACAAAAACTTTGTGATGGTTGAGATCGATGTGTATGATGAGGATGTGCCTGAAGAGCTTGAGTATTTCGCTACGCCAACACTCTATTTTTTAGATAAGGATGAACATATTCTCAAAAGAATCAATGGTGGCCAAAAAGCACCAGAGCTACTCAAAACACTTAAAAGTGTCCTCCAAATAGCAAAAAAGTAGTCTTTAGAGCTCTATGAGCTCTGCTACTCTTTTGGAACTTCCATGTCCGAGATAGGTGCGTAGTTTTATAGAGTCTTCTAAAAATTTTTCACGATTGTAGCTCTTAAATGCATTGAGAAGATTTTCTAGAGTTACATTTTCTTGTAAAAATTCTGGATGCACCACTTCTCCACTCATCTTTTCAAACATAATATTTGCAAGTCCCACATGTTTGATTTTTACCACTCTGCTTCCTATGAAATAGTCCAGACCTTTAGCGATGTAGCTCAGTATAAAAGGTGTTCCAATAAGTGCAGCTTCGAGTGTTGCTGTACCACTGCATATAAACGCAAAGTCGCTATTATAGAGTGTCTCATGCGGTTCATTGGATCGCTTAAACGCACTAATGTCTCCGTAGAGTTCTGAGATCTGCTCCTGCGTAAAATGTGCTGGAATAATGAGCGTGGCGTTTGCATTGAGATGTTTTAGGAGCTCTTTGTAGATTGGCATCAGTTTTACTATCTCCGTCTTTCTGCTTCCAGGCATAAAAGCTATCTCTTTGATCTCTCTGTTTAGCTGCGTTTTAAAGAGCTTTATCTGATCTAAGAGCGGATGTCCGACATACTCTATTGGTGCATCACTCGGATAGTAAGAGGGCTCAAAAGGGAGTATGGATGCTAGGTGGTCGATGGTGCGTGCGAGAACAGGAATGCGTCTCTTCTTCCATGCCCAAGCCTGTGGCAAAATATAGTAGATAATCTCTTTTTGCGGATATTTTTTTTTGATCTTTTTGGCAAGCGGGAGGTTAAATCCTGAAGAGTCTATGAGCAAAACTTTATCAGCATCTTTGGCGAGTTTTAGCATCTCTTTACTTAAACGCAAGAAGAATGGTAGTTTTTTAATGGCATCAACGATCCCCATAATGGCGAGTGTGCGCATATCTATGAGTGGTTTTCCAAGGGAAGCATTAAAGATTCCAACAAGCTCTACATCACTCTGGAGCTCTTTGACAAGAGAAGCAAGGTGGACATTTGCGGAGTGTTCGAGCGCACTAACAAGGAGCTTCATGAACCACCATCCCCATGTACTTCATACTTGTCATCATAGCTCTCTTTAGCTCGATCTTCAACATACTCACTAAAGTAGGTAGTGAGATTGTCTATATCTTCATCACTTAGCCCCTGTGTAAGACCTATCATCATCTCTTGTCTTTGAGAGTCGGCTTTTCCTGAGCGGAAGTAGTGGAGCTTATAGCTTAAGTAACCTTTTGCACGGTTGGCGAGGTGAGGGTAGTTGTGTATGCCTTCGAGCTGATGCCCGTGACAACCATAACATGCCTTGGTGATGTAGAGCTCTTTACCTTTTTCGTAGGCTGTTTGAGCAGAACAAAATGTGGAGAGTGTAAATAGTAAAAACAAAAAACGCAACTCTAAGCCTTTGTAAAATATAATTGCTTCATTATATCTAAGGGTGGTTTCAATGCTTATAAAAAATGCAAGAGTGTGTGATGTAAATGGTGAGAGAGCAGTTGATGTGCGCATAGAAGATGGGGTTATTACTGAGATTGGCGTGGGACTTCAAGGAGATGAGGTTTTTGATGCGACAGATCTTCTGCTGCTTCCCTCTTTGATTGACACAAATGTAAGGCTCTTAGATGGCTCACTCAATGCTAAAAATATCGCCTCACTCGCTAGTGAAGCAAAAGAGGGGGGTGTTGGTAAGATTGTTTTAAATGCCGACTCGCAACCCGCTCTAGACAATGAAGTGGTTTTGGAGTTTGCACAGCATGGCGTGAGCGGTGTGGAGGGTGTGAAAATCGATCTTATGATCAACGCCTTACAAGAGGATGGCTCACTCTCAAACATTGCCATCTTGCTCAAACGCGGCGCTATTGTCCCTTATATGAGTACGGTTGCAAAAAATGATGTCGCCATCAAAGTCGCTGAATATGCCAAGATGTACGGGGTGACACTCTTTTGTAAAGCCGAAGACAACTCGCTTATTCGCTCTGGAGTGATGCTTGATGGTGACGTAAGCTCTGAATTGGGACTCGCTGGCATACCTTATCTTAGCGAAGTGCTTCATGTCTCGCGTATGATAGAGATAGCACGCCATTTTGGCATCAGCATCTTGTTTAAGTCCATCGCTTCGCCAAGATCTGTCGAGCTCATCTCAAAAGCGAAAAAAGAGGGACTGAGTGTGAGCTGTGAGGTCTCCATACACCATCTCGTATTCTCAGACAGAGCGTGTGAGGGCTTCAACACACTTGCAAAACTCAACCCGCCTCTTGCCTCGCATGAAGATATGCTCATGCTTCAAAAGATGCTTCAAGATGGTCAAATAGATATACTCACCTCTTTGCATCAGCCAGCCTCCGTGATCAACAAAGAGGTGGCGTTTTATGACGCTGCTTATGGTTCGAGCGCCATTGGAGTGGCACTTCCTCTTTACTACACCAAGCTTGTCAAAAGCGGCATCATCTCGCTTGGGCAACTCTTAGCACTTACGACCAAAAATGCCGCTATCGCCATCAATGAAAACGCGGGAGTCATAGAAAAAGGCGAAGTCGCATCGCTTGTTCTCTTCGATCCAAACGCCACCACGGTGGTCGAAGATAGTGCTTCGCTCTATAATGAAGAGCTGCTTTATGGAAGGGTTGTCGCTGCATTTTAGCTAACGCGGTTCTTGCCTTGCGTTTTTGAGCGGTAGAGGGCTTTATCGACTTTTTCTACTAGAGTGTAGAGTGTGTCGTTTTGCTCAAATACGGCTGTTCCAAAACTTGCGGTCTTAAAGCCAATATCTTTAAAA
>CAZJRG010000090.1:0-6739 GCA_964548435.1 uncultured Sulfurimonas sp.
CTGTTATTGGGATTATGATCACTTTTTATACGCTTGGAGATGCAGGTGCAGTCGATGCTAAAAAAATTATGATGGGTTTAGCGTTAGCTCTTAAAGCAACTGCAATGGGGCTTGTTGTAGCTATGCCTGCAATCGTTGCATACACGATTACTCTGCGTAAAGTGGAGAGAGTTCTTAGTAAATACGATGTAGAACAAGAGAAAAAAGAGCACTAATGGCAAAGTGTAAAAAGACACCAAAACGTTTTGACTCCATAAATGTCATCCCTTTTATTGATATTATGCTTGTACTTTTGGTTATGGTACTTACTACTGCAACTTTCATTAAGCAAGGTATTATTCCAGTAGATCTTCCACAGGCAAAGGCAAGTGAGCAAAAAGAGGAGAAAAAAGAGGTTACCATCTATGTAAACGCAAGTGGCGAGACATTTTTTGAAAAAGAAAAAGTAGATTTAACACTACTTCGCGAGAAGCTTACAGCAGTATCTAAAGAGCAGACTGTGATCCTTAGAAGTGACAAAGCTTCTAAATTTCAAGACTTTGTTAGTGTGATGGATATCTTAAAAGAGCTAGGACACGAACAGCTTTACATCGTCACTAAAGAGTAACTCCTAGATTAGTAGCCTCTCTCTAGGAGTTTGAAATGGTTCTCTTGGGCTCTCTTGAGTTCTTTGGGTTTTTGTGCATTTTCTAAAGGCTCTATGGTCTCAAACACTTTGAGATTTACATCTTCACTCTGATGAAAGAGTGATGCGGCTATAAAAAAAAGCACCATGATGACTACTACTGCACCATAGAGTAAAAGATAGTTTTTTATATCTCCTGATTCAAATGGATTTTCCATTGAATGAGATTTTACCAGCCTCTAATGATAGTGTGACATGCGACACACTGATTGAGCACTTTGCCATATTCGTTTGTTGCGTCTGCATATTTTGAGTTTGCTATGGCTTTTTTAAGTGCAGCGAGCTCTTCTGTAAGATTTTTGTTAATATTTTTTGCAACAGTTACTTTCTTGCTCTTGATAAATGTAGCTACATCAACACGTGTAAAGATGGCGTTTGCCTTTTCAAGTGTTGCGATTCCCTCTTGGATATCTGCTTTTGAGTTGATCATAAAACCAGTATTGATCTGATTCATTCCTTCTTGCATCTGGTGCATCGTGGCATTGATTGTAGTCTCACTGGCAAATGAGAGTGCCGAAGATACAGCGAGTGCGAGGAGTGTTTTTTTCATGAGAATATCCTTAAGAGTGTAAATTAATTTAAAATTATACTATTTTGGGTTTTAAAAGTCTCTAAAAAGATCTTTCAACGATAGTTTTTTAGATAACTTTTTATGGTGTTTAGGTCTGCGAGTGTCGCTTTTTTAAGTTCTGGGTTTTTTAAGAGGTGTGCAGGGTGATAGATGGGAATGAGTTTTGTCGCATAAAAATCAATAAGATGACCACGAACATTTTCAAAGTTGTCTCTATCTTGGGTCAGGTGTGCATAGGCATCATCTCCAAGTGTTATGATGATCTTGGGTTTGATGAAATCGAGTTGGGCAAAAAGATAGGAGTTACAGGAGTTGTACTCAGAGAGAGTCGGTCTATTTGCACTATGCGCTTTGCATTTGACACAGTGTGTGATGTAACACTCTTGTGTGCGAAGCTCTAAGACATTCTCTATCATATTTGAGAGGACCTCACCGCTGCGACCACTATAGTAATCATTTGTACTATCTTGAGCTGCCGAGACATTAAAATCTACAATCATTACATCGGCATGAGGATTGCCAAAACCGCTCATACTCTGTTTGCGAGACTTGCTCAAATCACAAAGATGACACTGCATAACTGTTCTGTGAAGTTCATCGAGCGTTTGTGCTTGCGTAAAATCATTTGCTTCATTGATGCTAAAAGGATCTATGTAGTTGTAGCCTAGGGATTTAAGACGATAGAGATTTTGTAGCAGAAGCATATTTTGATAAGATTTCATCCTTTTTTTTGCTCCGTTTAAAAGTAAAATAGAGTATAGTTAAACTGTTTTTAAATCTACTTGAGAAGAGGGATATTTCGTGCAGAGTGTTGAGAGTGAAAAGATCAATATTAGCAGAGAGCGACTTCTTAAACGCTACTTCAAAGATCATCTAACAAATCTTCCAAATCTTTATCAACTTCGAAGAGATCTCGAGGTGAATGAGGAGTATGGACTTATTCTTATTAAAATAGACAATTTTGCGACAATTAACAATTTTTATGGTTACATAGTTGGAGATTTTGTCATTGAGTATATTGGTGAGTATTTTAAAACACATCTGCAAGCGTATGATACTTACCGTATCTCTGGTTCAGAATTTGGACTCACACTCAAGCACAAGATAGGCTTTTATGAGCTTAAAAATGAGCTCCAAAGAATCTATGATTCCATTACAAATATGGAAATTTTTTATCAACAAAGTCCCATATTTGTAAATTTTACACTTGCTTCTTCTGCACAAAAAGATCATGCAAATATCTTCTCTAAGGTCTCTATGGCACTTGCGTTTGCCAAGAAAAAAGGGGTGGCATTTTGGATTTACGAAGATAGAATGAACTTTGAAAATGAGTATGCACGCAACCTTGAGCTCTCACTTATTGTTCGCAATGGCGTTTTAAATTCAAAAGTAGTTCCCTACTATCAGGCTATAATGGACAATACAACAGGAAAAATCACGAAATGTGAGTGTTTAGCTCGTATGATTGACAAACATGAGAAGATACTCTCTCCACTCCTTTTCATTCCTATTTCTAAAAAAATAAAAATCTATAATGAGATCACCAAAAGTATCATCAATAGCTCATTTGCTCTATTTGAGACGAATGATTATGAGTTTAATATCAATCTCTCTATAGAGGATGTGATGTGCAGTGAGATTTTTCTTTTTATCATAGAAAAGTTGAAAAACTCAAACGCAGCTTCTCGCGTTACATTTGAGCTTCTTGAGAGTGAAGCTGTAGAGGATTTTAAAAGGGTAGAGCGTTTTATCAACGAGGTCAAACGCTATGGTGCCAAGATAGCTATAGATGATTTTGGAAGTGGGTACTCAAACTTTTTTTATCTTACTAAGATGCAAGCTGACTATATTAAGATCGATGGAGCACTTATTGAAAATATTGATGTCGATCATACCGCGTTTGTAGTGGTTGAGACTATTGTGACATTTGCGAAAAAACTTGGAATTAAAACAGTAGCAGAGTATGTTCACTCTAGCATGGTTTTAGAGAAGGTAAAGCTGCTGGGGATTGATTACTCTCAAGGTTTTTATATTGACGAGCCAGCCATCTCTCTAAAGTAAAAAAAGATTCGTAGAAGAGTCTCTTAAAATTAGAGATTCTCCATGATTTTCATGAGCTCATCAGGTCTGTTTGAGCTTTTGATGGCATTCTCTTTGGTGATGATCTTTTTTTGTAAGAGTTCAATGAGCTGCTGCGTTTGCGTCGTCATGTGAGTCTCTTGCTGGTTGAGCTGCATCTGTGAGTAGATCTGGTGTACTTTGTCCTCACGGATCTGGTTTTGAATAGCTGGATTGGTGATGAGAATCTCCTGTGTTGCAACCTTTCCACTCCCTATGCGTGGAATGAGTGTTTGTGAGATGACTGCGACAAGTGAAGAGGCGAGTTGCGCTCGCACTTGTGCTTGCTCTTCACCTGTGAAGACATCGATGATACGGTTGATGGTTCCTGGAGCTGAGTTGGTGTGAAGCGTTCCAAATACTAAGTGCCCAGTCTCAGCCGCTGTGAGTGCCGCACCGATGGTCTCAGCGTCGCGCATCTCCCCTATGAGTATGACATCTGGATCCTGTCTGAGTGCATACTTGAGCGCTGTTGCAAAAGATTTTGTATTGCTTCCTACATCACGCTGCGAGAAGAGTGACTTGATGTTTTTATGCACAAACTCAACAGGATCTTCGATGGTGATGATGTGACGGCGTTCTGTAAGGTTGATCTCGTGAAGCATAGAAGCCAGTGTGGTAGATTTACCAGAACCAGTCGGACCTGTGACCAAAATGAGCCCTTTTTCTTTTTTGATAAGCTCTTTAAAGATGGGAGGATTTCCATACTCATCAAGAGTCGGAATGTCGATAGGAATCATACGAAATGCACACGCAATTCCATAAATAGTGCGGTAGTAGTTGGCACGAAAACGACCAACATTTTTAATCTCTATCGAGAAGTCAAGCTCATTATTCTCCTCAAACTCCTTCTTCTTTTTATCTTCAAGAAGCGAGTACGCCATCTCTTCGATGTCGCTAGCACTCAGCACTGGAAGATTGAGGGCTCGAAGCTCTTTGTCTATACGAATCTGTGGTTCACTTCCCACAACAAGGTGCAAGTCTGAAGACTTAAACGCCAATACACTTTTAAGAAGCTTCTGGATATCGAGTTTTTTACTCTCTTGGGGTTGTGTTTGTGGAGTTTCGCTCATAAAAAAATCCTTTGGTAGTGCTCAAGATCAAATCCTACTACAAGCTTGTTGTCAAACTCGATGACTGGTCTTTTAATGAGCATATTTTCCTTGCAAAGCCACTCTTTTTGTCCTTGTGCATCAAGATTTAGCTCTTTGAGTTTGAGTGTTTTGTAGGTAGTTCCTTTGGTGTTGAGAAGCGTTTTTAGCTCGCTTTGTGTGAGCCATTTTTCGATCTCTTCACATCCAACAGACTCTTTTTTGAAGTCACAAAATGTGTACTCTATATTGTTTTCTTTCATAAACGCCATGGCTTTTTTAACACTGCCACAGCTTTTGATGCCATAGATTTTCATACTGATTTACTCGATGATTTTTGGCACTATGAAGAAGTGGTCTGCACTTCTTGGAGCATTATTTAAGATGGCATCATTTATAGAGCCATCACAATGAGCCATATCTTCACGCAGTGGTGTTTGTGCATCACTCATGGCAAACTTTGGATCTACTCCTTGGGTGTCAAGCTCACTAAGATTGTCGACAAAGCTTACTATTTCAGAGAGTTGCTGGATAATCTCTTCGCGTTTGTCATCATTTATCTTTAAAAAAGAGAGTTTTTCGAGTCTGCTTAAGAGTGTGTTATCTACTTGCATGGGGGATTTCCTCGGTTGAATTATTTTGAATTGAGCATTGATTTTATCATAGAATTGATGAAACTTTAACTTACTTGTTGGTAATATGATGCAATTTTTTTAAGAGAAGGATCAGTTTTTGAGTTTAAAAAATAGTATTGAAATGGTTAAAGAGGAACTCTCTTCAGAGGAGAAATTTTTTGAAAAAGCGGTAATAACAGAGAGATTTTTTAAAAAATATAAAAAGGCTCTCATCGTTGCGGTAGCTCTTTTTACACTTGGAGTCATAGGAAGTGTCACCTATACTGAGATGGAGAAGGCGCGCATTGCAGATGCCAATGCCCTTTTGGCAAAACTCATCACTGCTAAAGAGGCATCAAAAGCAGATCCAGCTGCGTTAGCAAGACTCAACTCACTCTCTACTGAGCTACATGATGTTTGGCTCTACTCACAAGCAATCACCTCTAAAGAGAGTGCTGCGTTAGAGCAGCTTTTAAAGTCAAAAGCTTCATTTGTAGCAGACTTTTCTGCTTATGAAATAGCACAAAATTCAAATGATCTTCATCAGTTGGAGCTCTACACACAAAGAACTGAAGCGATCTATGCTGACCTTGCAAAGATTCAAGCGGCACTTTTGCTTATGCAAACAGGTGATATTAAAACAGCTCATGAGAAGCTTAGAACTATTAGTGTAGATTCAGCACTCTCAGAGACAGCAGCTGCACTTTTACATTATGGTGTGAAGTAGTCCTGTGAAGAGCTCATTTTTTCTTCTACTGCTTTTGACTTTTTTTGCTGGATGTAGTTCGAAGCAGTATTTTGAACCAGAAGTGCTTGGTGATGATTGGGACAAGTATGAGAGCAGCTCTTTTGAGATTGTCGATGTTACCTCAAACGCAGCACTTTTAGATGACAGAAGCGTGCTCTCTAAAAAAGAGCATATCGATGTTTTTGTTCCAGAAGATCATCGCATGGTAACGGTTACTAGCGAGTGGGTAGTGAGTGCTTCCATTGATGGAAAGACGACACTCACGGCAGTTGCCGATAAAAACATACAAGAGCATTTTGAGTTTAAAAAGAGTGTCGCAACCGCAAGTGTTCAGGGTGATCTCTTGGCAGTAGTTTTTGCGGATAACGAACTTGCACTCTACGACATTCCTTCAAAAACGCTTCTTTTTCAAGAGCAAGGAGGAAACGCCATCGCGCTCGATAGCAGAATCTTCCCCCCATTTTTTATGCAGACTCTTGTAGTGTTTGCTACACTTGATGGAAAAGTGGTCATAGTAAACAGCGAGCTTAAAAAACGACTTCGAACCGTCATCGTATCTTCTGAGAGTGCATTTAACAATGTCATTCATGCCGCACTTTTGGAGAGTAAGATCATTGCAGCAACTCCACACAAACTCCTTTCGATGTCTCAAAAAGATTTTCGTGCAGCTTATGAGGTGCGTAATGTGGTCTACTCCAAAGATCGTATCTACATCACTACAAAGCAGGGTGAGCTTTTTGCTTTGACACCAGAACTGCAAGTTGAGCAAAAGGCTAAGTTTGCTTTTGCCCATTTTTTGGGGATGATTGAGCTTGGTGACAAACTCTACATCCTTGAAAAAGAGGGCTTTTTAATAGTTGTCGATAAAAAGAGCTTTCTCTACACCGTCCATGAAGTAGATCTAGATGATGG
>CAZJRG010000091.1:0-6654 GCA_964548435.1 uncultured Sulfurimonas sp.
GGATGTTGCTTAGGAGATGCTTAAAGTTTGTGGGTGATTGTGGGTTTTTTAATTTAAACAGAATATTTCGTTATTTTGTCGTTATGAAGAGACAATCCACCCTCCACCTATGAGCCTATTCTCATCATAAAATACAGCTGCTTGCCCTACAGCTACGCCAAATACACTCTCATGAAGTTTCACATATGCTTTATCATTAATAATTTTAACATCACACGGCACTGCTTTTGTTCTGTAACGCAGCTTTACAGTTGTAGTAAACTCTTTTTGATCATGAAACATATTTAAATCGCCAAGTACCACATCATAACAGGCAAGATCCTCTTTTTTTCCAACTACTATCTGGTTTTTAGCTGCATCGATACTAAGTACAAAATGGGGATCATGTGCTCCGTGCACACTAAATCCTTTGCGTTTACCAATTGTGTAGTGCATATATCCTTTATGTTCGCCTACAACATTCCCTTGTGTATCTAAAACTTCTCCTGGCATATCTACTTGAACATAATCTTTGAGTACATCTGTATATGTTGTTTCGACAAAGCATATCTCACTCGATTCAGCTTGTGATGAAAATGATTCTAATCCATCTATTGATGCCGCCAATGCTTTAATATCTGATTTATGGCGTTTACCTAGTGGAAAAAGAAGTCTTGGAAGTATCTCTTTATGAACATAAAAGAGGAAATAACTTTGATCTTTGCTATCATCTTCTGCTTGATAAAAATACTCACCATCACACTGTATGTAGTGCCCAGTTGCTAAAAAATCAGCCCCTATACTATCAGCATACTTTATCATCTCTCCAAATTTCATTGTGCGGTTACAAAGAGCACAAGGGTTTGGTGTTTTACCCTGCTCGTATGTTTCTATGAAAGGTGTAAAAACATTTGCCTTAAATGCGGCTTGAAGATCGAGAACATGTAGTTTAATACCGACAAAGTCAGCAGCCTTTTGTGCACGTGCTTGATGAATCTCATGATAACCTGGTTTGGAGTGAAGCTTCATGTAGAGACCTTCAACCTCATACCCCTCTTCTTTAAGAAGTAAAGACGTAATAGTCGAATCAACACCGCCGCTCATACCTACTAATACTTTTTTTTTCATTGTTCATTCTCTTTATTCAAACTTGAAAGTGATTTGTAATACTCTGTATTATCAAGCCCCATAGATTCCAGCGTTTCAAGTTGTTTTTGCAAAGACTCTTCAACTTCACCCACAACACACTCAATATCATCAGTCAAACGGATAAGCTCTAAATCTTGTCTGTCGATCATTCCGTCTCTGAGAAGTCTCTCTTTTAAAAATGTAATCAAAGGACGATAAAACTCTACACCTATGACAAATATCTTCACACCTGATATTTTGCGTGTTTGTATGAGTGTCAGTGCTTCAAAAAGTTCATCAAGTGTACCAAATCCACCTGGCATTATGATGTAGGCCATAGAGTATTTTACCAGCATTACTTTTCTGGAAAAAAAATAGTCAAAACGCAACTCTTTGGTTGTGTAAGGGTTTGGAATCTGCTCAAAAGGGAGATCGATATTAAGCCCAACAGATTCAACACCTCCTTGCTCTTTTGCTCCTCTATTTGCCGCTTCCATAACACCAGGTCCTCCGCCAGACATGATATTAAATCCACGTGAAGCAAGAAGCGAAGAGAGTTTACGAGCCTCTTGATAGTAAAAAGAGTCCTCTTTAAGACGCGCACTCCCAAAGATAGTTACAGTAGGTCCCAAGCCACCTAGCTCATCAAATCCTTTGACAAAATCAGCCATAATTCGAAAAACACTCCAAACATCAGCAGATTTTATCTCTTTAATATAGCGTTTTTCTAGCTCACTTACCTTGTGCATTTTATCCCTTCAGTTGCGTTAGACGCTCTTTTTTTGTCCCTATCGTGGTAATTTGCACACCAAAGTTTCCATCAACAATGACAACTTCACCTTGTGCGATGACATGGTTGTCAACCAAAATATCAAGTGGATCATTTGCAAGTTGATTGAGCTCAATGACAGAACCTATATCCATATTTAAAACATCTTTGAGCAACATGCGCTTCTTACCTATACGAACTCTTACAGGAAGCTTCACATCCATAATAAGTGCGATATTGCTGATCTCTTCATTACTTAATGCTACACCATCGGATCGAGTCGTGCTTTGCATGGATGTCTCTGACATTGAAAAACTCGCTGGAGCACTACTCTCTCCCTCTAATGCTGTTTCAAATTTTTGATCTATAATAAACATTAAAAGAGAGTTGATGCCCTCAAGAGAGAACTTGTAAACATACATCTTCTTGTATGCTTCCAAACTCACCTCATCATCTCCAGAGACCAACTCTATATTTTCAATCGTAAAAGAGAGTTTTGGAAGTTCGTTTTGTGCCGAGAGTGCATTGCCTATTGCACCAAAAATATTTGAAACAATCTCTTTTGTCGCATCAAGATCATCATCACTTACATCTTCACGTCCGCTTGCCTCTTCACCCATCATCATCTCAGAGAGTGCTGCAGAGAGGTTTGGCGGTAACGCAACCATAATAGTGGCGTTTGCATCGCCGTTTACTTTGATTTTTACAAGAACGATAGGCGGAACAATATTTGAGATGATACTAAGTTCCTGCTCCTCTTTTAGCTCTACTGATGGAGCTTGACCCACAAGTGCTTCTATAGTTCCAACACTTTCGTCTACAAACAACTTCATAAAATCACTCATAACTCTTACTCCTCATAATCATCATCATAAATCTCTTCTTCATGAATGATATCTTTAACGCCAGAGATTTTGTCACGTCTAAATTTTTCAAAACTCTCAAGAGCACGTTTAACAGCATCTCGCTCGGTATCAATGACTTCACTAATCTGTATCGACTTTCTAAAACGCCGCAAACCTATCTCTCCACGAAAACGCTCTTTGCCATCAACAGAGACTGTCACGATATCATTAGCAGGAGCACTCAAACGCAACACATCACCAATCTTTAGCTCAAGTATATCAGCAAGTGTTAAATCAGCCTCACCAAGGTTGGCTTCGACATCCACTTTAGCACCTCCAAGAAGTACCTGCAGCTCAGTATTTCTACTCTTTTTTGAACTCGTTTCATTCAGCATAAGATCTCTTGAAGCAAGCTTTGGTAAAACGGGTTCGAGAGAGATAACAGGGTAGCAAATATTCATCATTCCAGAACTATGCCCGATGATAATCTCCATGACAACCATAACAACAATCTCATTTTGTGCGACAATCTGCACAACATTTGGACTTGACTCTTTAGACTCCACTGTCGGATAGAGATCCATAACAGGACCCCAAGCCTCTTTGAGTGTGCTCATCATAACACGTAAAATAGTCTCAAAGAGAGAGAGCTCTATGTCAGAAAACTCACGTGATGCATCAAAAGGCTCTCCTTTTCCACCCAGTAACCTGTCAAGCATCGGAAATGCGATAGATGGATTTATCTCTATAACGCCACTCCCCTCAAGCGGTTTCATAGAAAAAACATTGAAACTTGTAGGGTTTGGGAGTGACATTAAAAACTCACCATATGTCATCTGATCGACAGAGTGAAGCTGTATCTCTACAATAGAGCGCATGATAGAAGAGATCTGCGAAGCGAGTGAACGTGCCATCTTATCATGTACACCACGAAATGCACGTAGTTGCTCTTTTGAGACCCTATTTGGACGTTTGAAATCGTAAAGTGTGACTTGGCGCTGTGGGAGAAGCTCATTACCTGCATGATCTAAGACATCATCACCCTCATCTTCGACAACATCTAAAAGAGCATCTATCTCCTCTTGTGAAAGTATATCTGCCATCTATGCTCCTATACTCTCTTTGATTTTTTCTAAGACCGATTTATGAATTTGAGAGATTCGTGACTCAGTGATATCAAGCACTTCACTAATCTCCTTGAGGGTTAGCTCCTCAAAATAGTAGAGCTGAATCACCATCTGCTCACGCTCTTTAAAACCCCCAAGCACTCTCTTAATGACCTCAATGAGCTCCTCTTGTTCAATAAGTGCTAACGCGGCTCCCTCATCACCAACTTGAAGCTGATCGTGGAGCGGCATAACAGTGTAGATGCTTGAAGCGATGCGTGCTTCATGAATCTTCTCTACGCTCTCACCTAAGATCTCACTGAGCTCCTCATCGCTTGGCTCTGAATTGTGCTCAGCGAGATACTCTTCGACTGCATAATCAATCGCTTTAACAAGCTTTCTGCTTGCACGGCTCAACACGTCTAAACTTCTCAGATAATCAAGCATCGCACCATAGACACGTGTTTTTGCGTAGCCCCAAAAATTGTCATTTAAGGACTCATCATATCTGCGTGCTAGCTTAATAAGCTCTTCAGTTCCAATCGCCGCCAAATCTGAAAAATCAACAGAACTAGGAAGACGCTCTTTAAGTCGAAACGCCATCGCCTTTACAGCTGGAAGATAGTCAATAGCGAGCTGATCTTTTTTGTGTTTGAGCTCCTGAGCGTATGCATTTGCGATCATGATTTTTGTCCCGCCAGCTCATCTGCGTTCATCTTGATAGCCATATCGGTAATCTTACATGCCGAATCTATAAGCTTCTCGCGTTTGTTAATCTCTTTGACAAAATTATCAAGATCTTTCTCATGTGTCTCCTTAGGAAAAAGGTACCCTTTTGCTGTAATGGTTCTGTAGTAAAATGCAATGATAATGTGTGAAAAGAGATAAAAAAAGATAGTAATTAAAAAGGTATAGACAAAGAGCCCTTCTGCATCAAAAGACTTTAGTACACCAAAGATGATTCCGACAAAAAAACCTTGAACAGTAAAAAAATAGACAAAGTTTTCGCCCAACATACACCATACCCCAGATACTTTAAAAATGTTCAATGAGTCTCTTAAAAAGCCCAGAAAGACCGCTTTCGCTTGGTGTAACTAGCACGTTTCGTTCCAACTTAGAAGCAACTTTTGCGACGATAGCCTCAAGATCCTTTGTCGGTTGTGCTGATGGAAACGCGACACTAAAAAGAGCACGCTTTTTGACAGAACCAGAGACTTTTATATCTTCATTAATCTTTCCAATAAGCTCCAAGTCAAGTGCTTGAGGAATGTTTGCATCGGCCACTTTTTTTATCTTTTCAAAAATAGCTACCGCCTCCTTCTCATTTTTCACCTGATTCATAATCATGCCTACATCACTTCTGAGCGTTGCTATAGTCTTAATGGTTGCATACGCATCGGTAATAGCGGCTGGATCAGGTACTGTAACGACTATGACATCATCAGAGGCATTTAAAAACATCTGAATATGCTCGCCTATTCCAGCACCTGTGTCTATAACCATCACATCGAGCTTGTCTAAAACCTGCGCCTCTTGCATAAATTTCTCAAAAAGCGCCATATCCGAATACTTCAAAATCTCATCCCCGCTTTCGCCAGGTATGAGAATTAAATTACGTGTTATAGGGATCAAAATATCTGCAACAGTTGCTTCGCCTTTGAGCACATGCAGAATATTTTTTTTGATCTTTACATTGTACATGACATCAAGATTTGCAAGTCCTATATCTGCATCAAATATGCCTACATTTAACCCTTTTTGCGAAAGCATATAGGCAAGATTTGAACTAATGGTGCTCTTGCCAACGCCGCCTTTACCACTAGTAATAGCAATAAATCTCGTTTTTTTAGACTTCTTTGCCCCTGTTGACTCTACAAGCTCTTTGAGTTTTTGCGCTTGATTTGGCATCATGCTTTACTCCTGTTAAAGCCATGAAGTAAGCACTCTATTAAGAAGTCACTACTTGCACAGACAAGATCTTCAGGAACCTCTTGCCCAACAGAAAAGTAGCTAATGGGCTTTTTGGTCTCATATGCAAGAGAGAATATATTTCCAAATCCTCGTGTTTCGTCAAGCTTTGTAAAAACCAAACTATCGACTCCTAAAGTTGCAAAATTTTCATAGGTTGCTCTGAGATCTTCATACTTAATCGAACTTGGCATAACAAGAACGACATCAACACTATACTCTGTTGTGTTGGCGTTTAAACACTCGTAAATTTTCTCAATTTTACCTTTATCATAAGGGCTTGAACCCATTGTATCGATGAGAATATAGTCACAATACTTCAGTGCTTCAAGTGCTGAAGAGAACTCTGGAGGATCGACAACCGTCTCAATTCCAAGTTTCATCATTCGTGCATACTGCATCAGCTGCTCAACAGCTCCGATTCTGTAAGTGTCAAGTACTACAAGCCCGACTTTGTAACGTTTTTCCATCAAAAATGAGTATCTAGCCGCAAGCTTTGCTATGCTCGTGGTCTTTCCAACGCCTGTTGGTCCTACAAGCATAATGACCTTCTTGCTTCCCACTTTAAGCGGACTCTCCATTCGAATTGGAACCATCTTTCGCAAAATAGTCTGAAAATAGCGCTTGACTGTAGTAGAGCTCTCTCGCATCTTCAAAGGCATATGCTCTAAAGTGATCTGCATCAGTGCATCAAGATGCTCACTGTTCATACCACTTTGCGAAGCGAGTCTGTAAATCTCTGCAAACTCCGGAGGAACATTTGTATCGCGTTTAGGAGCTTTTTCATCCCAAAACATATTTTGAATGAGCTTCACTTTGTCGGTGAGTTTGAGTATCTCTGTTTTGATCTCTTTGAGCT
>CAZJRG010000092.1:0-6608 GCA_964548435.1 uncultured Sulfurimonas sp.
TAGTTAAGGTCATGAATATATTAGAAACATTTGATATTTTTCTGCGAGCTCCTTAACCTTTACAACCTCTTGCAGTTTCCTTTTTTGTATATACAATGGTTCGTCCAAAGAGGAAATATCTGCCAAAGCTTTTCTTCTTTGAACAGCAGCATCTCTTTCTGAATAGCCATCAGATTTTTTTCCTACATTGACCCAGATTTTTTTACCATCTATATCTTTGTAATTATAGTAGTAAGACACATCACCATTTACTAATAATTGTTGATATACCCCAACATGTTTTTTTGACTTGATTCTAGACATTTTCTACCTCAATTCTACCCTTATTTGAAGAGTAATGATAATTTGTGGATAGAAACCGGTTTGCTATCTAAAAAAATTGTAGTAGATTTGAAGCCCTATTTCAAGGGCTTAGAGGAGTCTTGACGAGTGATGAATTTTTTTGACGACATTCACTGTTACTAAGCGAAACAGTAATTATCAATCATTAAAATCATATTTTCTTCCATTTTGGATAAATTGTTCACTATTATAAACTAATCTCACAACCATTATTGATTAAATTTTCCAACCAGACCATATTCTCTTGATTGAGGAGAATTTTATTGTAGACAAAATCAAGCTCTTTGAGATTTGTAAGTCGCTCTATATTTTTTGGAAGCTGTGTGAGCCTATTTTTCCAGAGTGTCAGCTTTGTCAGTTTTGTTAAGTTTCCAAGAGTATCTGGGAGAGTCTGAAGTCTGTTTGCACCAAGCTCTAAAACCTCTAAGTTACTCAACTCTCCTATCTCATTGGGCAAAGAGTCAAGAGCATTCTCTTGCACGAAGAGAAGACGTAGATTTTTGAGTCGACCCAAATTTTGAGGCAGGCACACAAGTCCATTGGCTGGAATATAGAGCTCTTCTAAATTGCAAAGTTTCTCTAGATTTTGAGGCAAAAGCTTTATCTGATTTCCTGTGAGATAGAGTCGCTTAAGCGTGACAAGCTCACATATCTCCTCAGGGAGTGCTAAAAGCTGGCTTCCAAGGAGGTTGAGTTCTTCGAGATTGGCAATTCGTGCTTTGTCTCTAGGAAATCCTCTAAAATAGCCACCTTTGAGATATGAGTCATGTACTACCCACTCCAAATCGCTCACTTCATGTGCATCTGCCCACTCTATGAGTCTTGTGAGAGTCGCATCATCGAGATTATGCTTTATGAAACCCAAGCATCATTCCAAAAAGCTTATCTTCCGTGAGTCCAAGTATTGCAGATTTCATCAGATTGTTCTCTTCATAATATTTTAAAAGCTCCTGAGCATTTTGTCCGCTCATCATTGCTTGATACCCAAGTGCGGCATGGACCTCTTGTTCATGGACCTCTATCCCCTCTTTTTTCGCCAGTGCTTCTACAATGAGTGCTATTTTAATGGTATCTCGTGCATCACTGCGAAGAGATTCACGTAGTTCCATGAACTTCCCCTTATTTTGGGCATACATTTTGTGCTCTTCTTCACTAAAACCTCTAGAGATTTGTGTCACTCTTGCATCTATCTCTTGCTCTACGACATTGTTTGGTAGCGTAAAATCAAACTTTTTTAAAAGTGCTGCGACCATCTTGGGCTTGAGCTCACTCATGTAAACGCTAGAAACCTCTTCAGATATAACCTGATCAGCAAACTTCTCTTTGAGTGTTGCTATCGTTGCGTTTTGATCATTTAAGATTTTTTTTGCAAATGCATCATCAACCTCTTTTATTTTTTGCTCTTGAATCTCATGTAACTTTACAACAAACTCTGTCTCTTTTCCTGCCAGATCCGCAGCTTGGTACTCTACTGGAAATGTGACAGAGATCTTTCTCTCTTCTCCATATACCATACCTACAAGCTGCTCTTCAAAACCTGCAATAAAAGAGTTCGAACCAATTTTAAGATTGAATCTCTCTGCATGACCACCTTCAAATGGCACACCCTCAAGATAACCAGTAAAATCAATAACTGCGACATCTCCCTCTTGGAGTGCTCTTGGAGTCTCTATGGCTTCAAATGGTGACTGCTGTTTAACAAATGCATTAAACTTCTCTTCGACTGCTTGAGGATCTGCTTGTGGCTTAGTGTAGGCTGGAATGACATCGCTACAATCAACAGAGGTGTCAACAAAGGGACTCGTCGCAAGCTCTACTTCAAAATAGACACTCTCACCTTGTTGCTCATACTTTTTAAGTGCAGGCTGTCCCAAAAGAGCATCAATGTCAATGTCAGCCTCTTTAACACCCGCCTCAATAAACTCCTTAAACGCAGCAGAAGCAGCCTCTTGCTGGAGTCTCTCCTCTTTTGAGTTCTCTGCCTCATCTTCACTGCTCATCGTCGCTTTGAGTGCTGCAACTTTGGCTTCAATAAGTGCATTTGGGATAAGACCACTGAGAATAAAATTTATATCATCTACTTTTTCAACTGTAACTTTCACTGCTATCCTTTTGCATTTTTAATGGCGAATTTTAGCGAAGATTTCTAAAACTAGCTTGTGGTCTATCTCAAATGCGGCACTTCAAAAAGCATCACTTCCGCATCACTAAGTGCTTCAACTCTGTAGCTCTCATCTCCAAGAATCTGCATCTCATCTCTTGCATCAAGCTGCTCGTCTCCTATGGCTATGCTGCCATGCACTACCATAATCATTCTACCAAGTTCACTATCACTTGCATGAAGTGCCACACTCTGACCTTTTTGAAGTTTTGCAACCCAAATAAATGCATTTTGTCTAATCTGAATAGAGTTTTGACGAGTGTCCCCACTGACTAAGAGTTGCCACTCAGCAGCTGCCTCAAGCAACTTGATGCTTCTTTGCTCATAAAGCGGTTTTGCTCCTTTTACATTTGGGTAGATCCATATCTGAAAGAGCTCTGTAGGTTCAGTTTTTGAAGGATTTTTTTCTGAGTGATAGACTCCACTTCCAGCACTCATATACTGTAGCTCTCCTGCGTTTATGATACCGTGGTTTCCATGCGAATCTCTATGCTCAAGAGCACCTCGAAGTATATAGGTAATGATCTCCATATCGTTGTGAGGATGCATCTCAAACCCACCATTAGGTTCAATAATATCGTTATTAAGCACTCGTAAAACACCAAAACCCATACGACTAAGATCTCTATACTCGGCAAAGGAGAAGCTAAATCTCGCATGTAACCATCCATGCTCTGCCACACCTCTTTGTGCTGCTCTGTGTATTTTATATGACATATTAAACTCCTTTAAATAACTATAATACAAACAAACTTATTAGAATCACAAAGAAAAGAGTCAAATTTTTAAGCTAAGATTTCGCTCACTACAAAAAAGCACCAAGGAAAAATAGTATGAATCTGGACATTATCTTACAAAATATGCTCAATCCTCCAGTGCTTTTTTTCTTCTTAGGTATGCTCGCTGTTTTTCTAAAATCAGAGCTTGCAATACCCCAGCCACTTCCCAAGCTCTTCTCGCTCTACCTTCTCATAGCCATTGGTCTACATGGAGGCTATGAGCTCTCTCACAGCGGTTTGAGTCTCTATATATTTGAAGCGCTTCTTTTGGCGGTTTTTATGTCCATCTTAGTCCCAGTATACAGCTTTTTCATACTCAAAACCAAGATAGACACCTATAACGCCATCGCCATTGCAGCAACCTTTGGCTCCATAAGTGCGGTCACTTTTATCACAGGAATCACCTATCTTGACACCGTTGGAGTAAGCTATGGTGGCTTCATGGTTGCCTCTATGGCACTTATGGAGTCTCCAGCCATCGTTATTGGTCTCGTTTTTGCCGCATACTTTACGAAAAAAAATACAGACACAGAGGAAGAGCCCTCAACCAAGAACACAAATTTTAAAGAGATTTTACGTGAAGCATTTTTAAATCCATCTGTTTTTTTACTCATTGGTGCTCTTGTTATCGGTATTTTGACAGGTGAAAAAGGGTGGAACTCTATGGAACCACTCTTTGGTGCGCTCTTCAAAGGTTTCCTTGCGTTTTTTCTACTAGATATGGGGCTTGTTGCTGCAAGAAAAATTCATGAACTCAAAAAAGTTGGCTTTTTCCTCATAGGCTTCGCACTCATCATGCCAGCTGTAAACGCAACTGTAGCTATGCTTTTAGCCTACAGTTTTGGCATAGAAAAAGGAGATGCGTTTCTTCTCTCTCTACTCAGTGCTAGTGCTTCTTACATTGCAGTTCCAGCTGCTATGCGTCTCTCAGTCCCAGAGGCAAACCCTGGCATATATCTGCCACTGAGTCTTGCGGTCACTTTTCCTTTTAACATCTCTCTTGGGATTCCCCTTTACTACTATTTTATTAGCCTGCTTTGGGGTTAACTCCAGCTGTGCTTTTCAATCTTTATTGAAGCCTTTGCGTGATAAAATTTCACTTTTAGACTTCTTTAAAGAGCATATTTATGGATAAAAACTTCAACTACTCCAATCTCAAACTCGGTATCATCGGTGGTGGACAACTTGGCAAAATCATGTCTCAAAAAGCCAAAAAGATGGGCTTTCATGTCACCATACTTGATCCTACTTTCAACTCTCCAGCCGCACAAGTCTCAGACAAACACATCATTGGCGGATTTCATGATGCAAGAATGCTTGAACAGCTAGTCCAAGAGAGCGATGTGACAACATTTGAGCTTGAACATGTTGACACAACCATTCTCAAAGAGCTCTACGATCACGGACACAGAATCCATCCATCTCCATATGTGATCGAGCTTATCCAGAACAAGTATGAGCAGAAAAAATTCCTTGACTCTCACGGTATTCCAGTTCCAAAATACAAAAGTATAGATTCCCAAGAGGATCTCTCAAGTTTTGGTTTTCCAGTCATTCAAAAGAGTAAACGCGAGGGGTATGATGGCAAAGGTGTCTGTATGCTCAAATCACCAAACGATATTACAAACGCCATAAAAGAGGAGTCTTTTATTGAAGAACTTGTAGATATAGATAAAGAGCTTGCCATCATTGTTGCGCGTAACATTGAGGGAGAGATAAAGTGCTATCCAGTTGTAGAGATGCTCTTTGATGAACGCACAAACATCTGCGACAGCGTTATGGCACCAGCGAGAGTTTCAAAAGAGATAGAGGAGAGTGCGCTGGCAATAGCCACAAACGCAATTAGAGTGCTTGATGGTGTCGGCATCTTTGGCGTAGAGCTTTTTTTGACAAAGAGCGGCAATATCTTAGTAAACGAGATCGCTCCGCGTCCACATAACTCTGGACACTACACGGTAGAAGCTTGTGCGACTTCGCAGTTTGAACAGATCATCCGTGCAGTGACAAACCTTCCATTAGGATCAACAAAACTAATCTCTCCAGCTGTCATGATCAATCTCTTAGGCGAAGAGGGTTATGAGGGGGAGCCTTTTATCGAGGGTATACACGATGCACTTGAGATTCCTGAACTCTCATTTCACTTCTACGGAAAAAGCTTTACCAAACCATTTCGAAAAATGGGACACATTACAGTGCTCGACGATGACATCGACAAAGCCTTAGAAAAAGCCAACAAAGCCAAAGAGATACTAAAAATAAAAGGGAGTAAACATATATGAACCAGATCGAAGTAGGAATAATAATGGGAAGCGATTCGGACTTGCCAGTCATGAACGCGGCGGTTGCAATATGCGAAGAGTTTGGCATCGCTTATGAAGTCGATGTAGTCTCAGCACACCGAACGCCGCACAAGCTCCTCGAGTATGCCACAAACGCCGACAAACGCGGACTCAAAGTCATCATCGCAGGAGCAGGGGGTGCAGCGCACCTTCCAGGAATGGTTGCAGCCATCACGCCACTGCCAGTCATCGGCGTGCCTGTACGAACCTCTTCACTCGATGGAATGGACTCGCTTCTCTCCATCGTGCAGATGCCAGGGGGTGTTCCAGTAGCCACGGTCGCCATCAATGGTGCCAAAAACGCAGGACTCCTTGCGGCTCAAATCATCGGTGCTTCAAACGCGACCATGAGAACCAAAGTCGCCACATACAAAAAAACCATGCAAGCTGAAGTGGATGCGAAGTCTGAAAAACTCATAGCACTTGGAAGTGCAAAATACCTTTCGCAGATGGGAAAATAGAGCGCTTACGCTCTTAAACCCAACTTCTCTACAACAAACAAAACTCCATAATAAGCCAGAAATGTCATAAAAATAGCAACACCCATACTCGTAAAAAACTCAAACCCCCGCTTTATCATCAAAGGAAATACTATAAAAAGGGTCATGGATGGGACAATAAGCCAGACGATGTTTTGACTAAACGCCACTGCGGCAGACGTCTCTTTGGTGTCGATATACATCCAAGTCATCGCCAAAATGGAGACCAAAGGCATTGCCGCCAAAATAGCACCAGCGAGTGAGCTGCGTTTCGAGATCTCTGAGATAAGCACGATAAGTAGTGCGGTCACAACAAGCTTAATGGCTACGAACATAGTTTATCCTTCAAGAAGTGTAAAATGAAAAAGTAACATAGATTTTGATAAAAGTATCATAAAAATGGGTATAAAAGAGGTTTTCTTGAAAAAGCTTAATTTTAAAAGATGAAAAAAAGGTGGCTCCGAATACTGGATTCGAACCAGTGGCCAAGTGATTAACAGTCACCTAC
>CAZJRG010000093.1:0-6437 GCA_964548435.1 uncultured Sulfurimonas sp.
GATGGAAGACTACTCAGTGTTGAAGCACATCATAGGGCTGGAGAGGCTCATGCAGAGGTGAATGCTTTGGCACAAGCCTACTATAAGCTTACAGATGACAAAACGATACTTCTCCTTAAAAACTCAGCAGATATCCACACTTTTTTGCTTCAAAATCATCATGGCGTTTTTAAAAACACTCGTCTCTATACGACACTTGAACCCTGTGTACATCAGGGAAAAACACCATCGTGCGCTTCGCTTATAGCCGCACTTGGTATCGCAGAGGTCTATGTAGCAACCCTTGATACCAACCCGATTGCTGAGGGTGGAAATAGGGTTTTACAATTAAGTGGATGTCGTGTTGTAGAGAATATTTGTAGCGCTGAAGCAGCACAACTTGTGATGCCATTTCAGAGATGGCAGAAGAAAAATTTTATATTTTTTAAGTGGGCACAGCGTTTAAACGCAACTGTGGATGAGGGAGTTATCTCAAGTGAAGCATCGCGCAGACATGTTCATGCACTGCGTGATCGCTGTGATCTTTTAGTTGTTGGTGGTGAGACAGTACGAAAAGATCGTCCGACCCTCGATGCAAGGCTTGTTGGAGGTCATGCTCCAGATATTCTTATTGTCTCAAGAGCGAAGGATTTTGATAGAACAATTCCACTCTTTCATGTAGAGGGTAGGTCTGTATTTATAGAGAGTGATTTTTCGCGTTTAGAAGAGTATAAAAACATCATGATAGAGGGAGGAGATCTTATGTTTAACCTTACAAAAGGGTTTGTAGATATCTATCTATGTTATATTGCGCCTCTCTTTGGAGGCAAATCGCATCTGGGAACACAAGAGAGTCGATTTGAGATTTTAAATCTCTCACAAGAGAGCCAAGATATAATCATCTGGATGAAAAGAGTAGAGGAGCAAAAATGAGTGAACACTCAGAAACAGAGATACAAAAACAAGAAAAAATCGTCTCTATGTTTGATAGTATCGCACCAACATATGATAGAGCCAATCGTGTTATGAGCATGGGTGTCGATAAGAGTTGGCGTAAAAAAGCTTGTGATTTGGCTTTGAGATATGCAGCTAAAGATACTCTCGATAAGATAGTAGATGTTGCCTGTGGTACGGGAGATATGATGCTTTTTTGGGAAAATAGAGCACATAAAGCGGGTGTCAGTGTTGGTGAGATCATCGGTGTTGATCCCTCTGTAGGCATGCTTGATGTTGCTAGAAAAAAACTTCCAAAGTTTAGTTATCACGTTGCCAAAGCTACAGAGATTCCTCTAGCAGATTCGAGTGCAGATATTTTGAGTATCACCTATGGTATTCGTAATGTTGTTGAACGCCAAGAGGCACTTTTGGAGTTTCATAGAGTGCTCAAACTAGGTGGTCTCGTGGTGATTTTGGAGTTTATGAAAAATGAGCACCCTTCGCTTTTGGGTAAAATTCGCGACTTTTATATGACAAAAATACTTCCAAAAGTGGGCGGTTTTATCTCAAATAATCTTGAAGCATATGAGTATCTCCCAAACTCCATCGAGGAGTTTTCAACGGTACAAAATATGCAAAATGAACTCATTGGTGCGGGTTTTGAGATACTCTATACAAAAAGCTTCTCTATGGATATCTCAACACTCATAATCGCCCAAAAACATTGATGCCATGTTTACGCTAAGTGTTGGTGCCTTAAACGAGCAGATAAAGACTCTTATAGAGACAAGCTTTACACAGGTTTTTGTTGAAGGAGAGCTCTCTCGCATCACATTTCACACTTCTGGACACATCTATTTTACTCTCAAAGACGCAGACTCTACCATTAGTGCCGTCATTTTTAAGGCAAACGCAGCGAAGCTGAAGTTTCGTCTTGAGGAGGGGATGAAGGTAGTGGTCAATGCAGCGCTTTCACTCTACAAACCTCGGGGATCTTACCAGCTCAACTGCTTTAGCATAGAGCCTTCGGGTCAAGGCGCTTTGGCACTTGCCTACGAACAGCTCAAAAAAAAGCTTGCATCTCAAGGCTACTTTGATGAAGCGCGAAAAAAGCCCTTACCGCGTTTTGTCAAAAAGATAGCTCTCATCACTTCGGCAACAGGTGCGGCACTTCAAGATATGCTGCGTGTCGCAAACGCCAGATATCGAGCCATTAGCATAGATGTTTATGATGTTTTAGTGCAGGGGCAGAGTGCTGCGTTTGAGATTGCAAATGCACTCAAAGTCGCCGATACACAAGGGTATGATCTCATCGTGCTCTCACGCGGAGGCGGGAGTGTTGAGGATCTCTGGGCATTCAATGAAGAGCATCTCGCTGATGCTATTTTTTATGCGCAAACGCCAATAGTCTCTGCGGTTGGGCATGAGATTGATTGGCTCATTAGTGACTTTGTCGCAGATCTGCGTGCACCTACGCCATCGGCAGCTATGTTGATGATTTTGCCTGATAGTTATGAACTTCTACAGACACTTGATAGTTATGCTTTACAGTTTACACAGTTAATGCGCCAAAAGATCACTTCGCAAACCCAAGCGTTACAACATCTTCAAAACTCCTATCTACAACACTCCGCTGAGAAAAAGATAGCGCAGCAGTTGCAGAGTATAGCGCAGCTCAAAGAGCTCTTATCTCAAAGAGTGGCGTTTAAGATAGAGGGTTTTACAAGAGAGGGAGCCCAGCTTGTAGCCTCATATCCGCAACTTATGGAGCGGATTATTAAAAGTGCTCAAATGGAGCTTGCACATCTTGTACAAGCACTCGAGGCAAACCATCCTCGACTCAAAAGCAAAAGAGGTTTTGCACAGATTTCACAAAATGAGAAGGTTGTTGATCTTGCAAGTCTTAAAGAGGGGGATTTTTTTGAGGCTCAGAGTGAAAATGTGGTGATCAAGGCTGAGGTTTTGGAGTTTAAAAAGATCCAAAACCTTTGATCTGAGGCGGCGTTTAACGTAAAGAGAGAGCGGGAAAATATGTGTAAAGTAGAACTGCACTCGAGGCTGAGATCTTTTTGAGGAGCTTATCTATTGGATCCTCTTTGTTCCATATGGGTTCGCTTACACCGCTGCGTTTTGCAAGACTCTCTTTTGCATCTACTAAAACACCAACCCTATCGACAAGTCCAACTGCTTTGGCTTGAGAGGCGGTAAAGATATGTGCATCTGCAAAAGTGTCGCGTTTGCTAAAGTCAAGCCCGCGAGCATCTGCAACATCTTTTGAGAACATATCGTAAGTACCTTGTATCACCTTGTTTAACTCATCAACTTCATACGCTCTCCATGCTCTGTCTGCTGTGCCGAGCTGTTTGTATTTTCCAGCTTGTACTACCTGCGTTTCAATACCGATCTTCTCCATAACACCTGCTAGATTTGCTCCTTGCATGATCACGCCGATGCTCCCTACCATGCTACCAGGATTTGCGATGATCTCATCAGCCCAGATGCTTGCATAGTAGCTTCCACTTGCGATAGTTCCGCTAGCATAGACTACGACTGGTTTTTTCTCTTTGGCACGTTTGATGGCATAGGCAAGTTCAACCGAAGGTGCTACACTCCCTCCTGGTGAATCTACAACAAGTAAAATGCCTTTAATTTGCTCATTTTTGCTCGCCTCTTCTATCTGCTCCAAAACTTCGCTCACATCCATGATGGCACCCACAAGATTTATCTGCATGAGGTTGTTTGGAGTGTACTGCTCTTCGCTTTTTGGTGCAAAGAGTAAAAACAAGATAAGTAAAAAGATCATCGCTTTAAAGTTGTTTTGAATGAGCGAAATGGTCCAGGTAAATGGGAAAAATAGTTTTTTGATAAAGTTCATTATGACTCCTTTTTGAGTTCGCCGTTGATGTAAACGCGAGAGACATTATAGCGGTGAAGTATTAAATGCAGAGCCAACTCAGGCGTGGGAGTCGCTTCAAGATCAAGCACAATCATATCTGCGTTTTTCCCCTCTTTGATCTCTCCAGAGTTCACTCCTAATGCAGCGGCGGCATCTATTGTTACACTGCGGATAAGTCTATTTGCCAGTGGAAGCAGTGGCATATCTGGGTGCATAAAAAGAGACATCTTCATCTCTTCAAAAAGATCGAGTTTGTAGTTTGAGCTGAGTCCATCGGTCGCAACGATCCAGCGAATGTTATGGGCATCTAAAGCAGCAAGATCTAAGGTTCTGTTTCCAAGAAGTCTGTTTGAGATAGGGCAGTGGATGATAGTGTGTCCCGCGTTTGCTAGAGTTTTTAGCTCCTCTTGAGTGGCATTTACACCGTGAGTGAGAAGTGTAGGGAGTGTTTCAAAGTAGGAGAGAAACTCTTTGGCATCGCTGATGGCGTTTTCTTGTTTGAGCAAATCGAGAAAGAACTTTTTAAAATCTCCTTGGCTTCCATCAAGCCAGTCACGTTCTGCTTGACTCTCCATAAAGTGCGCACTCACTCTTAAGTGCTCGTTTTTTGCCATGGAGAGTGCTTTTTTGATGAGAACTGGGTGAACAGAGTAGGGCGAGTGGATGGCCACTCCAGCATAAAAGCCTTGGCGTTTAATGCTCTTGCTTGCATCTAAACGCGAGAGAAAATCTCCAAAAAGGGTATCTGCCATAGTCGCTTGCGAACCGATAAGTTCGTTAAAATAGACAACATTTTGTGCTGCTGATGCACATGCTTCTAGATCCATTCCATGCGAAGATATCGCACCAAATGTTGTGATTCCAGCATCGAGCATAGCATCGCATGCTTTTTTCATACACTCTTGGTTGCATCCATTGATGAGTTCATCACGATTTTCGATGACACTGTAGAGCCAAGAGATAAAATCTCCATAGCTGAGCTGCGTTTTGTTGGCTGAAAACTCCAGGTGTACATGCGCATTAATGAGTCCTGGCATCACTAAAGAGTGTTCACCCAAAGAGGTGACTTTGGCATCAGGATAGAGCTCAAGTAGCACTTCATAGGGTGCGATCTTTTGGATGACACTATCAAACGCAATGGAGAGATCTGTTGCAACGCTATCGCCAAATAAGATGTAGTGTGGATTGATGATTTGCATTATGTCTCTTTTGCATCTAAAATTTAAAGCGCAAATTATACTCTTAAAAGATAATGCTACTCTTTAGTGCACTACTTGTAGAGAGTTTAATAATTGTTTTGCTAGAATCAATCTCAAAATTTTTTGATGCAAAGAAAGGGTAAAAATGAAAATAGCAGTCATACAAGGACCAAATCTCAATATGCTTGGTAAACGCGAGCAGCACATTTATGGTCCTATGAACTTAGAACAAATTCATGCGCAGATGCGCGAAGTGGCAACACAAAACGGTATAGAGATTGAATTTTTTCAGAGTAACTTAGAGGGCGAGATCGTAGATAGAATTCAAGAGTGTTATGGGGAAGCACACGGTATTATCATAAACGCAGCGGCTTATACACACACTTCTATCGCTATTCGTGATGCTATTGCTGCGGTGAGTATTCCTACTATTGAGGTGCATATCTCAAATATCTACAGACGTGAAGAGTTTAGAAAGCAAAATATGATTGCACCTGTTTGTACCTCTTCTATTGTTGGTTTTGGACCATTTGGTTACCACTTAGCGATGATGGGAATGATGCAGATTCTCAATGAACTCAAAGCAGTGCATGAAGCACAGCAAAACTCAAGAGAAGCATAACTCTTATATGTATCTCAAACGCAGCTTAAATGAAAGTTTGACACTCTATAGAGGTGCTCACTTTCCTTATAAAACAGATCGTAAATGTTCGCTGCGTTATGAGAGTGTTATAGGTATTGGCGGTAATGTTGGAGATGTGCGACGTAGGTTTGAACATCTCTTTTTTGCACTCCAAAAAGAGAAAAGAGTTTTTGTAAAAAGATGTGGGTTGATTTTGAAAAATCCTCCATTTGGTTTTTTGGACCAAGATGATTTTTTTAACTCAATTATCGTTGTAAAAACTGCGATGCAACCGCGAGTTTTTTTAGAGTTTCTGCTGCGTTTGGAGAAGCGATTTAGAAGACGTAGAAGTTTTGAAAATGCACCAAGGACATTAGATTTGGACATCATATTTTTTGAAAAGAGAGTGATAAAAAGCGCGAAGTTGCATCTGCCTCATCCTGCATGGAGCGAGCGTTTGAGTGTGACCATCCCTTTAAAGAGTCTACAGAGATGAAGATACTTACATTTACGGGAAAATCCCCCTCAGAAGCGCTCAAAAAAGCAAAGCTTGAGATAGGCGATGAGGGAATGCTTATCGAGACACGAGAGATAAGAAAGAGATCACTTACAAAAGAGGGGCTCTATGAGATCGTCATCGGTATTGAAGAGTCAGCACTCAAAGGGAGTTATCCAAAGCCACGTAAACCTCTCTCAAGTCAACAGCCACTCAAAAAAGAGAGTCAAGATGTGCTTTTTGATATCTCAAACGCCGCAAAACAGATTTCACAAATATCTCAAGTAACCAACACACCTCTAGAGTATA
>CAZJRG010000094.1:0-6395 GCA_964548435.1 uncultured Sulfurimonas sp.
CCATTTTCAGACTACACCCGCGTTTGTCTCATTCGTGAGCTCTCAACAAATGGCGGTTTAAATGGGATGGTTTTAGGGCAGGCGATTGATTGTTACTTTGAAAACAAGCCACTTAAAGTCGAAGAGATTAAGTTTTTGCACACAAATAAAACTGCCAAACTCATCGCCGCGTCTCTGAAAATGGGCGCGATAATCGTAGGGTATGAAGATTTAGGTGAGCGGCTTTATGATTTTGGCATTAAGCTTGGACTCTTGTTTCAGATTCAAGACGACATACTCGATGTGACACAGAGTAGCCAAGAGGCTGGGAAGCTGACAAATAATGATGAAAATAAAAATAGTTTTGTAACTATTTTAGGGCTTGAAGAGTCACTTAGAGAGGCAAATCTTTTGGCAGATGAGCTAGTAGAGGAGATGAGAGGTTTTGACGCCGCATTAGAGCGCGAACTCTCTCCACTTCTTACAAAGTACATAAATAGACATAAATAAAATCAACACAGGAAAAGAGATATGGCAAACGAAATGCGCCAAAAAATGGCAAACAGTATAAGATTTTTAGCAGCCGATATGGTTCAAGCTGCAAACTCGGGACATCCAGGTGCACCGATGGGTCTTGCGGACATCGCGACAGTGCTGAGTGAACACTTAAGTCACAACCCAAAAAATCCACACTGGCTAAACCGCGACAGACTCGTATTTTCAGGCGGACACGCGACAGGTCTTATCTACTCGCTTTACTATCTTTGGGGCTATGGCCTTGAGATAGAAGATCTTAAAAACTTCCGTCAGTTGGATTCAAAAACGCCAGGGCATCCAGAGTTTGGACACACTGCGGGTGTGGAGATTACGACTGGACCACTCGGTCAAGGCATCGCAAACGCGGTGGGTTTTTCTATGGCGAGCAAGTTTGTAGCGGCACAGGTAAACTCTGAGACGGCACCTTTGATAGACCATAATGTCTACTGCCTCTGTGGTGATGGCGACTTAGAAGAGGGAGTATCTTATGAAGCGTGTTCAATCGCTGGACATAACAAGCTTGACAATCTCATCGTTATTTATGACTCAAACCGCATCACTATCGAGGGAGATACTAGTTTGAGCATCTCTGAGAACATAACGCAGCGTTTCCTCTCTCAAGGGTGGGATGTTTTAGAGATTGACGGTCACGATTTTGATGCCATAGATGCGGCGCTAAATGCCGCAAAAGCCAACACAAAACCTACACTTATCATCGCTAACACCATCATCGCTAAAGGAGCTCTAGAGCTTGAGGGCTCACACCACTCTCATGGTGCTCCGCTTGGGGCTGAGGTGATTGCAAAAGCAAAAGCGGCAGCTGGGTTTGATGCGAGTAAATTTTTCCATGTAGATGAAGATGTACTCGCTCGTTTTCGCTGCGCCATTGAAGCAGGCGATTTAGCAGAACGTGAGTGGATTCACAGACAAAAAACATTGCCACTTATGGAGCAAAACGAGGCACTTGATGCCCTCTTAAACCCAGACTTTTCTCGTATAGTCTACCCGACATTTGACAAAGCTGATGCCACAAGAAATACAAACGGCAAGATTCTAAACGCCATCGCAAAAGCATTGCCGAATTTCTTAGGCGGAAGTGCCGATCTTAGCCCATCGAACAAGACATTTTTAAATGATATGGGAGTCTTTCCAAAGGGAAGAAACATCTACTTTGGTATTCGTGAGCATGCTATGGCGTCTATCGCAAACGCGATGGCTTTGTATGGTCCATTGATGCCGTTTACTTCAACATTTTTCGTCTTCTCGGATTACCTCAAACCAGCAGCGCGCATCGCCGCACTGACGGGCATCCAGCAGTTTTTTATCTGGACACACGACAGCATCGGTGTAGGTGAAGATGGACCGACTCACCAGCCAATCGAGCATCTTTCACAGTTCCGCGCACTGCCAAACTTCTATGTCTGGCGTCCAGCTGATGGTGCGGAAAATGTCGTAGCTTGGCAAGTGGCGTTAGAGATGAGCAAATCTCCATCCGCGTTTGTATGTTCACGCCAAAATCTCTCAATCTTGCCAGCACCTGTGGCGGGTGAGATAAAACGCGGTGGATATTTGGTGGCGCAAGATGAAAACGCGACCGTGACGCTCATGGCTTCGGGAAGTGAAGTGGAGTTGGCTCTTAAGACCAAAGAGGCATTAAACGCCAAAGGTGTACCAGTAAATGTTGCCTCTATTCCATGTTTTGACCTTTTCATTGAGCAAGAGCTCTCGTACATAAATGCGGTTATTGCACCAGAATCGAAACGTGTAGCTATTGAAGCAGCTCGTGGTTTGGAGTGGTATAGACTTGCTGAAGTGGTCGTAGGTATGGAGAGCTTTGGCGCTTCTGCTCCAGCGGATAAGCTCTTTAGTAAGTTTGGTTTCTCGGTAGAGAACATCTTAGAAAAAATCAAGTAAGGAGAAAAGTATGAAATATGTAGCACAACTCATTACGGCGTTAAGCTTTATGGCGTTTGCGGTTGGCTGTTCAAACACAGCTGCAACACTTCCATCAATGCCAGGCGGCGTTTGCACCAACCCACACTGTAAATGTCCAAAACCATGTCAATGTGGTGCGGATTGTCAATGCGGAATGAATGGAAATTCTACTGCAATGCAAAAGTAGCGTTTAGCTACCTTTGCCCCCACTTCTCTTCTAATCTTTTTTTGCCTCTTTTTTCATCTCTTTTGTAAGCATCTTGTGAACACTTTTTGCTAAACTATTTTACGGATGCGCCCATATGTTTGTTTTAACACTAAGTATTGCAAAAGCGATACTTTAAAGGTTAAGGATTCGTTATGAAAAATGGTGATGTGAGTTTGGATATCTCAAGTGCTTTATGCCCAAATGTTGATCAAAACAAACGTTTTTTGAAAATGGTGCACATTTTTAGAGTCTTTGAAGATGGAGGGGGGTGATCCTATCGTCTGGAACCACTCTTTTTTTATGCCTACTTTTTATGAGTAGGCAGACTCTTCTTTGTTGCGTTTGACTCTATAAACGCAGCTTTTCCAAAGATTGCATTTTTAAAACCGCTCTTTTTCTCATACAGAGGCTCTTCTTTTCCTCCATGCATATCGATCTTTCCATGCTGCGTTTGTGCTTGGCTCGAGAGATGAAGCAGGAGTGCTAGAAAAATAAAACGCATCTACTCCTCCTCTCTATGAGGATATGGACTCTGCGTCTGTATGCGGCTATCAACATAACCACGACCCACTGTGAAGTGGTAAAGGCTCTGGAAGCGGTTATCTTTTATGCCAACAAGAGAGTGAACCATATCATCTAAAAAACAGCCAATGCCTGTACCACTAAGACCCATAGAGGTGGCATCGAGATAGAGCTGCTGCCCAATAGCACCGCACTCCCAGTAGAGCTCTTTATACCTATGAGTCCCATAAAACTCCAACTGCTCACTGAAGTTACAGAGCATTCCTAAGCTAAAAGCCCCATCGCTTGCTATGGCTTGTGAGCAACTCAATGCTTGACTTGGCATCTTCATATCGCGTTTTTCTAAAAGATAAAGGTTGGCAAATCCGCACTCTTCCCAGCTAAACGCACTGTGCATCGAGGCTTTGAGGGTCGCTAGGTCTCTGGGGTTTCGTACTAAGATGTAGATGCCCTCATCAAAACCCTCCACTCTGTGGAGAAAGAGCAGCAGATGTGCGGCATTTGCTTTGCCATCGAGCGAGCCGCTCACACCGCTTAGCAGCGTAAAAAACTGCTCTTTGGTGATGTGCGAGCGAACCGTGTCCATAACATGAATGCTTCTGCGTTTGAGTACCACATCTTTAGACTCTTTTGTGGGTTCTGGGAAGTTTTGGTGGCGTTTGAGACTCTCTTGGGGCATTTGTGCTGTAGCGGTTGCCTCTTCGATGGCGGGAATGATCTCCCACTCTTGCATAGTTGGGCTAAGCTGATTGGCGACTCCTTCAAAATGCAGTGGAAGCGACTCCAAGAGCATCTCGATGCTTTGATTTGGATTGATGTTTTCTTTAGAGATGACTAGCACCATATCGCCTATCTCCTCCTCACTAAAACGGCTCTTTTGATCCGCGCCTACGAGTTTGCTCACATCTTGTGTCGTGACACTATGCAGACGCGATACCTTCCAGCCAAGCATCTTTGCGGCTACGACTATGGAGTGCCAAGCGTGTCCCGCATCGAGATTTACATAGCGAAACGCCCGTTCGCCATACTTCCACACCTCGCGCCACGAAACACTTGAGAGAGCAAGAAGAAAACTTCCCTCTGGAAGATCTCGCCAAATCTCGCTCTCAAATACAGCGAGAAGTTCTAGTGAATGATCTTTTGGCGTGTAGTGAAAAACAGAGCTCTTCCCCTCTTGCTCCTCTAAAATCGGGGGTAAGACGAGATAGCTCTCGGTGGGATGGAGATTGCCGCTTGAAGCGTTGCATCGCACTGCCCAATGGCTTCCACCCGAGCTCTTCCAAGCGGCGATTCCCATGCTAAACTGCATGAGCTGCGAGAGAGACTCTTTGAGCAGAGGTGCGGCTGGAAGGGGAGCATCAAGGAGATGGTAGGGAGGTGTGGCGTTTGTAAGTGCGAGTGGGAGTAGGAGTTTTTTGGCTCCCTTGTACTCTCTAAATGCGTCAGGCTGTGTTGCCCAGTCAAGATAACCCAAAGAACGGGCGTAGCGGTGCTGGGAGTGTTTGGTCACTTCGTGATAGGTTAAAACGGTGTGTAGGTTCTTGTAATTCATGCTTTGGAGTGTAGTAAATTGTTCTTAAAAAAAGAGCGATAAAAAATTTTAGCTCCTCTTTTTTGGTTTTTTTTATACCCAGATTTGTTACAAACATTTATGAAATTTTCTGACTTGCAACTCACCATGCCTTATTTGGCACTTGATCCTATTTTGTATGAAAACATTAAGCCTACACCGCTCATTGAGCCATACATTCTCTGCGTGTCACAAAACGCGGCATCGCTTTTGGGTGTGGATGAGGATCTTTTTGAAGACGAAAAGCTTCTCTCTTTGCTCAATGGTGAGCATTTTTTAAAAGGAAGCGAGCCCTTTGCGATGAGCTACGCTGGGCATCAGTTTGGAGAGTTTGTACCGCGTTTGGGCGATGGCAGAGTGGTCAACCTTGGAAAAGTAGCAGGACAAAACCTTCAGCTCAAAGGCTCTGGACTCACCTCCTACTCGCGTTTGGGAGATGGAAGGGCGGTGCTTCGCTCCTCTATCAGAGAGTTTTTGATGAGTGAGGCGATGGCGGCTCTTGGCATAAAAAGCTCACGTGCAGTTGCCATCATGGGAAGCCAAACACAGGTACGACGAAAAGGGTGGGAGAGTGCTGCGATAGTGCTGCGTTTATCGCCTACTTGGGTGCGTTTTGGGACATTTGAGTATCTCTATGCCGCTGGGGCACATGCAGCACTCAAAGCCCTTGCTGATTATGTGATCGAGGAGAGTTTTGACGGCGCGCTTGACACGAGCGAATATGGCGGAAATGTCTATGCCGCCATGTATGAAGAGGTGGTCAAACGCACCGCCAAAACCATCGCCGCTTGGCAGAGTGTGGGGTTCAATCACGGCGTTATGAACAGTGACAACATGGCCATAGATGGCACGACCATAGACTATGGACCTTTTGCGTTTTTGGATGATTACGAGAAGTATTTTGTCTGTAACCATACTGATATAAATGGCCGTTATAGTTTTGCCAGCCAAGTTGGTGCTGCCGAGTGGAACTTGGAGGCTTTAGGAGTAGCACTCTCGCCTTTGGTCGATGAAGATCTGAGCGAAGATATACGCTATGAGTTTTACAGAGAGACATATGAAGTGGAGTATCTCAGACTCATGCGAGCCAAGATGGGGCTCTACGAAGAGGAGGGCGAAGATAAAGCCCTCCTTGCTTCGCTGCTCAAAGCTCTAGCGGAGGCGAGGGTTGATTACACCGTTTTTTTTCGTCTTCTTTCGCATTACGAGGGGGACAAAACGCCACTCCTTGACATCTGCATCAACCGTGAGCCGATGAGAGAGTGGCTGCTTAAATATGAGCTGCGTTTGACAAAAGAGCAGTTGGCGCAACACAAACGCCACACAAAGATGTTAAGCTTCAATCCTAAATATGTACTCAAGAACTATCTCTTGGCTGAAGCGATAGAGAAGGCGGAAGGTGGCGATTTTAGCATGGTCGAGATACTTTTGAAGCTAGCCCACGAGCCCTTTTTGGAGCACGAA
Source organism: uncultured Sulfurimonas sp. (assembly GCA_964548435.1). Lineage (GTDB taxonomy): Bacteria > Campylobacterota > Campylobacteria > Campylobacterales > Sulfurimonadaceae > Sulfurimonas. The sequence continues at coordinate 6,216 of CAZJRG010000094.1, forward strand.
GAGCATGAGGCTTTCGCAAAACCGACACCCCTCCATGCGAAAAATCAAAAGCTCTCTTGCTCCTCTTAAAAGAAGCAAGTAAAGTTTTTTTTTGATAAAAATATGATACTCTATTGACGAAGTTATTTTAGATAAAAAGGACTATTAGGGAATGTTTTTTTCAGGGAAAATTAGGGAAAA
>CAZJRG010000095.1:0-6183 GCA_964548435.1 uncultured Sulfurimonas sp.
ATGCAGAGCAGATCTTTGATACCGATACACTCGATACAAAGATGAGAGAGTTTATTGACTCCTACTTACAAGAGACACCCTACCACTACATAGCACTTATAGATAACTCTCAAGGACAAGGTGCTCTTCCAACATGTGATGCTGCATCATTTGAGAAGTTTGCAGACCTACGTTTGTGTGAAAGTCGTTGCGTTAAAGATGGCTGGAGCTACTACACACACCGAAGTGATTTGGTAAATCTTGAGAGAAGGTATGCCCCTATTGGTGTTGATTTTATCTTTTCTCCTTTTACTATTTTGTCACATTTTTTTCGTGATAAAATCGAAAACAGCTTCGCACTCTTTGTGCTTGTGCAGGCCAATCAGCTCACACTTGCTGTATTTGACAAAACAAAACTCCTTTTTGCTTCACATTTAGACATGCATAGACTCCCTGAAGAAGAGGGATTGATGAGCAGTGCTTTGGAGCAAGATTTGGAGCTTGATCTTGATGTCGGCATAGATCTTGAAGATATTCAGGTTGATGCTGATGAGCTTGAGCTTTTAGATGATTTTGGAGATATTGAAGATCTCGATACACTCGAAGAGATAGATGAGTTTTCTGAGGAAAAAGATATTGAGGAGGTGCTTAATGAGGCTTCAACGACTCTCTCAAATACAATGTCAAAACAAGGATCAGAAGGGTTCAATGAGGATTATCAGCGTTTTAAACTCATTCAATCGGCGATCGAGACTTACTATAAAGATGAACGCTATGAGAGTCGCTTTATAGAAAATATTTATATGGCAGATAGTGTAGGAGTAGGTAGCGATCTGCGTCGTTATGTAGAAGAGGAGCTTTTTGTCAATGTCTATATTCGTCAAATCGATCTAAGTATTGAGTTGTGTTCAGTTACAAAGATGGAGCTAAGAGGATGAGATACAGCTACATTTCACCAAGAAACAAAAGTGCTATTTCACATGAAGTGATTTTGATGTTGACATTTTTTACCATCACGATTTTGATGCTTGTGCTCACTTATACTTTTTTGCTCTACAAAGATTTTGCTTTTACGAACACCATCACATCAGTAATAGAAAAACGAACTGAGCTTCAAAAAAATGTAGAGGAGATGAAATCGCAAATCGCATATATTCAAAAACAAAAACAGTTTGCGCAAGGGATACTTACACACAATAGTGTTTTAAAAGACTCTATTGCAAATCTTTTTGATCTCATTCCTGAGCGCATAACACTCTCAGAGGCAAAACTTATGAAGAATGGGCTTATTTTGTATGGTATTACACCGAGTAAAGATGTCTATAACTTTATGCTTCATGCACCTTTACGATCGATTTTTAATCGAACTTACAGTAGTTTTTATCCAGCGAGTAATGGATGGCTGCGTTTTGTCTCAACAAATTATATCGATGAGGAGGGTTTGAGTATTGAAGAGTAGCATCTCAAGACCAACGCTCTATCTTGTGCTGGTCTCTATGATTTTAGTAAGTGCTATAGTGCTTTTTGCATTTTTTGTTTTGATTCCTCAAGGGCAAGAGTATAGAATCAAAAAAGCAGATCTTGCCAGAGAGAAGAAAGAGCTCAGAGTTTATGAAAACTTTAATGATGAGACATTTGCACATCTCAAAGAGCTTCAGCACGACAACAGGCACATTATTGCGGCGTTTGCAAACAGCTTTGATGTAGAGCACTTTACTAAAGAGCATCAAAAACACTTTATAAATCTTCATGTGGTCGCCTTAGCACCCACGACTCCCGAGGAGGATTTTAGTGTTTATGAGGTAAACACCACTTCAAGAATCAGCTCCCCTGCTAGTTTTTATGAGTTTTTAGATGCTATTAATAAGAGTGACTGGATTATAGATATCAATTTTCCCATTGAGTTTAAACGCGAGGGAGATTTCATAAACTCCTCATTTACGATGAAAGTTTATGCCAACAGCTCAGAGACAAATGCTAGTGACGAGGAGTCACTGCAGAGATAACCCCGAAGTTTTGGGTCTATTTTAAGTCTACGTAGTCTCTCTTTTATGGGTTTTTGCATCTTTTGTATTTTGATATACGGTGCGATGAAAACAAACTCCTGCGTTTGAGAAACGGAGTATTTTCTCCCTAAAATAAGACTCGCTTGTCTCTGAAGTAACTCTTTTTCTGCTGCAGTTATCATATGATTTTTAGATTTTAAATATTTGTCTATTGCTATTGTATCGCTGCGTTTATCTTGCGAACTTTTAAAGTATGCCAAGTTTTTAAACTCCTGCACCTCTATTTTTTTTATAAACATTGCTACATCTCTATCAAGATATTCAAAACTCTTAGCGATTCCTTCACGATAGCTCTCTAGGAGTGGAACTGCATGGTTGTGACGAAAAGCATTGCGTTTGTACTTGTGATCTGTGTTGGTCGCATCTTCGAAGTAGGGGATGTTGCGGCGTAAGAGGTATGCAAGTAGATCGCTTTTATCTAGATGCAAAAGGGGTCTTAGGAGTGTGTAGCCTTTTTTCCTCTCAACACTCTGCATACCTGCAAGCTCATAAAACCCTGCACCCTTGCAAAACTGCATAAGCATCCACTCAAATCTATCTCCTAAATGGTGTGCTGTGAGCAGATTTTCGTAACCGTATTTTTCTATAAGTGATTCAAAGAACTCATAACGAATGGCTCTTGCGTTTGCTTCAAAATTTTTTTCTATTTTAGCAGCTGTGTGTATATGGCATACAAAACTGTACTTGGATGCGAGGTTTTGAGCAAATGCAAGCTCCTTTTTAGACTGCTCTCGGAGCACATAATCGACAATGGCAATGTCAAACGCGATATCATTTTCTACTAAAAGATGAAGGAGTGCGGTGGAGTCTGCTCCACCTGAAAAGGCGAGTAGATTTTTACGATTTTGTAGGAGAGTCTTATTTTGCAGCATTATCTACAGTAGCGGTAAGTATATTGCCGACAAGTTCTGTGATTTTTGCTGTGTAGATTTTACCAAACTCTAGTGTTATGGTGTCATCACTTTGATCGTTGACATAGATCTCGCCATCGATATCTGGAGCCCAAAGGAGTTTTTTTGCACTTAGAAGCAGTTCATGTTCGTCGCTCTGCGCATCTATGACGATTTTGCACTCTTTGCCTATCTCTGCTTGGAGCGACTCTTGTGTTACCTCGCTTACTATGTTGCCTAGTATCTCTGCGCGCTCTGCTATAAGCTCTGGAGATATTTTTTCAGACATATCAAACGCGGAAGTCGTCTCCTCATCTGAGTAAGAGAAGACATTGATGCGGTCAAAACCGAAGTTTGCAGCAAACTCGCACATCTCCTCAAACATCTCCTGCGTTTCATGAGGATGCCCTACGATGAAACTTGTACGAACAAAAGAGTTTGGCAGGCTTCTCATGTATGATAAGAGCTCTATGGTTTTTTCTTTGCCAAAGCCGCGTTTCATTAAACGCAGCATATCGTCGTTGATATGTTGGATTGGCATATCAAAATAGTTGTGAAACACTTCACTTTTTGCAATGTTTTTGAGCAGTGTCATTGTTGTAGTGGATGGATAGAGATAGAGAATGCGAGCAGATTTAACACCCTCGATGAGTTCAATTCTCTGAATGAGAAGCGATAAACCATCTTTTACATTTTGGTCACGAAGATAAGAGCTAGAGTCTTGTGAAACAAAAGAGAAGTCATAATAACCTCGTGCAACAAGCGACTCCACCTCTTTGGCAATAGAGTCAAGCGAACGGGAGTTGAGTTTGCCTTTAAATGATGGAATAGCACAAAAACTGCATGTCTGGTTACACCCCTCTGAGAGCTTGATGTAAGCATGATACGAAGAGCCTGTCACCACACGCTCCGCTCCGTCTATGAGATAAACCGTATCAGAAAAACGGCTCTTCTTCTCCACAAGCAGCTCATCGATCTTGTCGTAGTCACCCACGCCTGTAAAGATATCTACTTCGGGTATCTGCTCTTGAAGCTCCTCTTGGTAACGCTCGCTTAAACATCCAGCCATCACTAGAAGCGAGTCCTCTTTACGGGCTTCATGAAGCGAGAGCACAGTGTTAAGAGACTCTTGTTTTGCAGCATCAATGAAGCCACAGGTGTTGACGATAATGACATCCGCCTCTTCATTGTTGTCTGTGAGCTCGAAGTTTTTGAGTTTTCCTAGCATGACTTCAGTGTCGACGAGGTTTTTTGTGCAGCCTAGAGAGACTATGTGGAGTTTGTTGCTCATGTTTCTACTTTATAAGTTTTTTTGGCATTATACCCTATAATTTTTGCCATGAAAATATATGATGTTCTTATTCTTGGAGGCGGTGCGAGTGGGCTTATGTGCACTTGGCATTTAAGTAAAAAACTCTCCATTGCTCTTGTAGAAGGCAATGACAAAGTTGCAAAAAAACTTAAAATTTCAGGTGGTGGTAAGTGCAACATTACCAATGTCAGTGTAAACACAGAGCACTTTGACGGTGAGAGTGAACTCGTAGAGTATGCTCTTAAACGCTACTCTAAAGAGAAGTTGTTAGAGTTTTTACACCGTGGCAGAGTTGAGCTAGAGCTACGAAAAGAGCGCTACTATTTTTGTAAGTATAGCTCGGATCAGATTATTGATCTTCTTAAACGCAGCCTTGATTCTGTTGATCTGTTTGTAAATGAGCAGATAATTTCACTTACAAAAGAGGCTGATCTTTTCAGGCTTGTAACTCAAAACGCTACTTTTTATGCTAGAAATGTTGTTGTCGCAACAGGTGGCAAAAGCTACTCTATGCTTGGAGCAAGTGAGATTGGAGTTGATATAGCAAAAAGTTTTGGCATAAAAGTAAAAGAGTTTACACCTGCACTTGTTGGACTCACACTGCAAAAAGAGCAGTTTTGGATGCGTGAACTCAGTGGTCTTAGCACTTATGTGCACATTAGAGTTGAAGATAAGCTGCTTAAAGAAGAGATGCTTTTTGCACACAAAGGCATAAGCGGACCCGCTGTACTCTCTGCATCACTCTACTGGAAAAAGGGAAATATCTCCATAGATTTTTTGCCAAATAGAGACATTCTTAAGGAACTGCAAGGGAGTAAAAAACTCTTAAGTTCAGTCATCAATCTCCCAAAAAGACTTGCAAAAGCACTCTTAAATGCAGTAGGAGTAGAGGATAAGGAGTGTAAAAAAGTTACTCAAACAGATAAAGAGAAGCTGAAAAATCTTCATAACTACAGCTTCGCACCTGCTGGAAATTTTGGTTTTACTAAGGCAGAAGTAAGTCGAGGTGGTGTTTTGAGCTCAGAGCTTCACAAAGAGAGTTTGGAGTCAAAAAAAGTAAAAGGACTTTACTTCATTGGTGAAGTGGTCGATGTTACTGGAGAACTTGGCGGTTATAACTTTCAGTGGGCATTTAGTAGTGCTTATGTTTGTGCGAAAAGTTTTGCATAAATTTTTTATGAATCTATCAAGAGTTTGATAGATTCATCAATCAAAAATAGTTAAAACTTGTAGTTAAAACCAACAAACCAGTTTGAGAGTGGGTCGATTTCAATGTTTGCACTCCCTATGTTCTCTTCCATGTTGCTCTTGAGATATCTATAGCCACCCTCTAAGTCAATCTCTTTTGTCACTTCGAATAGTAGTCCTGCTTGAGCACCAAATACTATGCCATCCACATCAAGATCTATTGTTGATGCTCTATCTGTTTGATACTGACCGTATCCGATAAATCCACCTACAAAAGGTTTGACAATTGCATCACCAAAAAGATAGTCATAACCTAGTCCATAAACCATAAATTCCGCATTTTCAGCTTCTATGTATTGAGCAGATGCATAGACTCTTTGATTATCTTCGTACTTATATCCTAGTTTTAAAGAAACAGATGTTCCATTGTCAGACTCTTTAGCATTTTCTATCCCATTAACGGCGCTCATAGTTGCTTCTGTGTTACCTACATCTAAACCAACATAACTGCTGTTTGTTGCAGCCTCACACTCCAACATCAAAAGAGTTCCCATCAGTAAAGTGCTTAAAGTTATTTTTTTCATTCTGTAATCCTTGCTAAAAGTTGAGATATAGTAACTTAAATTTTCTTAAAATTATTATAAATTATTATATCTTGATGATTGATTAGTTGTTTATCTCGCTCTTGATAACTTTTGCAAGCTCGCTACACTCTTCTATCTTTTGAGTGTATGAGAGATTGTCTCTA
>CAZJRG010000096.1:0-5993 GCA_964548435.1 uncultured Sulfurimonas sp.
AAGGAGCAGAGCCCCTTTTGCTTCGCTTGCGCCGCTTCTGCGTTAAAACGCGATGCGGAAAAAAACTAAATTTTATTCAACAGGAATATAATTGAAAAACATTAGAAACTTCTCTATAATCGCACACATTGACCATGGGAAGAGCACACTCGCCGATAGAATCATTCAAGAGTGTGGCTCTGTAAGTGAACGTGAACTTACAAAACAGATGATGGACACGATGGATATCGAACAAGAGCGCGGTATCACCATCAAAGCACAATCTGTAAGACTTGATTATGTTAAAGATGGGGAACACTACATCTTAAATCTCATCGACACTCCAGGTCATGTCGACTTCTCCTACGAAGTGAGCAAGTCACTCGCCTCTTCAGATGGTGCACTTCTCATCGTAGATGCTGCACAAGGTGTAGAGGCGCAAACCATCGCAAATGTTTATCTTGCGATGGAGAACAATCTTGAGCTCATTCCCGTCATCAACAAAATAGACCTTCCAGCTGCTGACCCTATGAAAGTCGCCGAAGAGATAGAGTCATCCATCGGTATAGATGCAACAGATGCCTGTCTTGTCTCTGCTAAGACTGGAGTAGGAATTCGTGAGCTCATCGATGCCATAGTAGAGCGTGTTCCAGCTCCTGTGGGTGATCCAGACGCCACGACAAAAGCGATCATCTACGACTCTTGGTTTGATAGCTATTTGGGGGCATTAGCACTTGTACGCGTCTTTGATGGTGCGATCAGCAAAGGACAGACTATTAAGCTCATGAGTAATGGCGAAACCCATCAAGTGCTTGATTTGATGTACCCGCACCCAAAGAAAAAGATAAAAACAAATGCCATAAACGCAGGTGAGATAGGCATCGTCGTCCTTGGTCTCAAAGAGGTCAGTGTGGTCAATGTCGGAGACACCATCACTGATGCAAAAAACCCAGCTTCAGAGCCCGTAGCAGAGTATGCTCCAGCAAAACCTTTTGTCTTTGCGGGAATTTATCCTATAGACACCGACAAGTTTGAAGATCTGCGCGAAGCACTCGCAAAGCTCAAGCTCAACGACTCTTCACTCTCTTTTGAGCCTGAAACATCTGTTGCCCTTGGATTTGGGTTTCGTGTTGGTTTTCTTGGAATGCTTCACATGGAGGTCATCAAAGAGCGTTTAGAGCGCGAGTATGATCTCGATCTTATCGCTTCAGCCCCTTCGGTGGTCTACCATGTCTATCTCACCGATGGCACGATGGTAGCGGTTCAAAACCCTTCAGAGTTGCCACCTGTTCAAAAGATAGAGCGCATTGAGGAGCCTTATGTACGTGCAACTGTCATCACTCCAAATGAGTATCTTGGAAACATCATCACGCTTCTAGTAGGTAAACGCGGTGTGCAGTCGAAGATGAGTTATCTCAACGAAGATCGCGTTATGCTTGAGTATGAGCTGCCGATGAACGAAATCGTTATGGATTTTTACGACACACTCAAGTCTATCTCCAAAGGGTATGCCTCTTTTGATTACGAGCCAATTGATTTTAAAGTGGGTGATTTGGTCAAGCTTGACATCAAAGTCGCAGGCGAGGCGGTGGACGCGCTCTCTGTCATCGTGCCTAGAAACCAAGCACTCCCACGCGGTCGCGTTTTGGTCAAAAACATGAAAGAGCTCATCCCACGCCAGCTCTTTGAAGTGGCAGTCCAAGCCTCACTTGGCAATCAAGTCATCGCTAGAGAGACGGTAAAATCTATGGGGAAAAATGTTACCGCAAAGTGTTACGGTGGTGACATTACTCGTAAACGCAAACTCTTAGAGAAACAAAAAGCGGGGAAAAAACGTATGAAAGCCATAGGAAAAGTACAGTTGCCACAAGAGGCATTTATGTCTGTTTTAAAGATGGACTAAAGAGTCTGGCGGCATGAAGTGTTTGCTGTGCGAGTCACTCTCACTCAAACATATCTGTCAAAGCTGCCAAGAGAGACACCTCACACCTTCACTCTACAAACGCAGCCTCTCAAATGGAACTCAAGTCCTCTCTTTTTACAGATATGAAGAGATTAAGGAGCTGCTCTTTACCAAACACACAGATTTGGGATTTTACATCTACGAGATACTCGCAGCATGTTCGATGAAAAAATTTGGCGAACACTTTGTTTGGGAAGAGATGGTAGTTTCCCTCGGCATAGATGAACATGTAAAAAGCGGCTACTCGCATACCGCCATCCTAAACGCAGCACTCAAATCAAGCAGCATAATGCCGCTTTACGCAAAGCTCAAAGCCACAAACGCCATCAACTACTCAGGCAAGAGCAAAGCCTTTCGTCTGCTTCATCCACGCAACTTTCAACTCAAAAACTTCAAGCAAAAACATGTCATCGTCGTCGATGACATCATCACCACAGGTACAACACTCTATGAAGCTACAGAGCTGCTTAAACGTAGCGGCAAAGAGGTGCTTTTTTGTCTTACTCTGTGTGATGTCTCCAAAAAATGAAGCTATTGTAAGGGGTTCAAACGCTGCTTTATGAGTTTTAAATTATTACAGCGATATAATCCCTAGATTTTGAAATATTTCGAGGAAACGCATGAGAAAAACTCTCAAGAAAACTACCCAGCATGAAAAACTTCAAGAGTTCATAAAAAAATCTAAAATCCCTCCAGAATTTCTCTCCACAAATAGAAAAATGCTCTCCCGCGGCGTTTTACTCGGACTTCTTATTGCATTTATTCCAATGCCTATGCAGATGGCGGCGGTACTTCTTTTTATGCCATTTTTTCGTTTTAATGTCCCTATTGCCCTTGCTATGTGCTGGATCACCAACCCTTTTACCATGCCACCAATGTACTTTGCTGAGTACCATTTAGGTGCATTTTTACTTGGAATGGAGACAAAATCGGTTGAACTCACATTAGAGTGGTTTAGCGAAAATCTCGATGCGATATTTATTCCGCTCTATTTTGGTGCGGCTATTTTTTCTGTAGTTTTTGGATTTTTAGGCTATTGGGCTGTGAACTACTTCTGGAAAAGCTCTGTAGAAAAAGAGAAACAAAAACACTACACCGAGCGCTAGGCTCTGTGTTTAAGGCTCTTTATAATGAGCCAAACTCCCAAAAGAACAAATGGAATGCTTAAAAGTTGTCCCGTTGAGAGAAGTGTCTCAAGGGTGTAGGCCTCTTGTTTCTCTTTGACAAACTCAACAAGGATGCGAACACTAAAGAGCAACGTGAGAAAAAGACCAAATAAAAAACCCTCTCCAAGCTTCTCACGTTTGAGCTTGTAGAGAGCACCAAGCAGGGCAAATATAACTAAATAACCAAATGCCTCATAAAGCTGCGTTGGATGGCGAGGCAGTATATCTATTTTGGTAAAAACAACTCCCCAAGGAAGCTGCGTTTGATGACCGACTATCTCTGAGTTCATAAAGTTTCCCATACGCACAAAAAAGCCAAAAAGAGCCGTTGGAATAGCCACACGATCAAGCAACCAAATGTAGCCCATCTTGTACTTTTTAACATAGAGATACAGAGCAATAATCACCCCTAGCCCACCACCATGAGAGGCGAGTCCTCCCTCCCAAATAGCTAATATTTTCAAAGGATTTGCAAGGTAAAATGCAGGATCATAAAAGAGACAGTGTCCCAAACGTGCCCCAACAACGATGCCGACCACAATGTAGAGAAACATCGAGTCTAAGAGGGCGACATCTTTTTGTTCCTCTTTAAAAACCCACTTCATAAACTCGAGTCCCACCAAAATGGCTGCAGCGAAAAATATACCGTACCAGTAGATATGCAGCCCTCCAAAGGAGAGTGCTACAGGATTTGCGCTCCAGACAAAATGCTCCATCTTATGCTCTTAGGGCTTGCGCTATAAGCTCTATTGGGTTTTTAAAGAGTGTTTTACTCTCCACACCCATGGCGTTATTTATCTGCATGCGGCACGCTGAACACTCAGCACTCACTATCTGAGCACCAGTTTGTGCTATCATCGCCGCTTTTGGAACACCTGCGGCTTTTGCGAAGTGGTACTTTTCAGTCTGCATCGTAATCCCACCAAAACCACAGCAAGCATTTGGATCACTCATCTCGACAATCTTATAGTTTTGACGCACCAAATTTCGCGGCTCTTGATGGATGCCTTGCATTTTTCTCGCATGACACGGGTCATGATAAGTCACAATTTGCGGTACCTTTTTCTTTGAAGCGAGGAGTTGTTCGAGCTCTGTGTGGTGCTGCAACCACTCAGTTGCCATATAGACCTTTTTCATGATGGTTTTTGCACGCTCCTTCCACTCTGGCTGGTCGTGAAAATAGTGCTCATAGTCGATTTTAAGCATGGCAGAACACGTCGCCTCTGGAACGATGATAGCCTCTACGTCTTTACTAAAACTCTCAAAATACTCGATGTTAAACTTCGCGTTTGCATCTACCGTGTCAAAGTCTCCAGTAAAATATGCGGGTGCCGAGCAGCACTTTTGGGATTTTGCCAAAAACGCGTCAATACCTAGTGCCTCTAAAATCTCTAAGAGTGAATCACCTATATCTTTATAGTTGTAGTTTGCCAAACAACCGATGAAGATGGCAACCTTACGTTTGCCGCCATTGTTTATATTTTCTGGATGCGAGTTTAAGAATGATTTTTTTCTCAGACTCGGCATAAGTCTGTCTGTCTTAATCATCGGCAGATTAAAACGCGAGTGCATGGAGTCTATGTCAGCTTTTATCTTAAAGCCGCAGGTCTGAAATGCCCACCCTAATTTAAAAGCCAAGTCATTGAGCCAGCGGTGACGAAGCAGTAAAAAGAAGGCGCGTTTGTACCAAGCAATACCAAACTTCTTCGCTATATCTGAGCGGACTTGCTCTATTATCATATCTACGGGAAGGGACTTTGGACAAACATCCACACAGTTCGTACATAAAAAACATGACTCAAAAATGTCTTTGGCGTTTTTGTCCAGTTCTAAATAGCCGCGTTTATAAGCACCCAGCAGGTCGATAAAACCACGAGGAGAAGTAACCTCATCTGGGTTTACATTGTGAATGGTACATACAGGTATACATTTCCCGCACTTTACGCAATCGTCTTGCGTTTTGTCAAAATTAAATATATCTTCTAAATTACTCTTTATCATCTTATACCGTCTTTGAAAATGTTTTTTGTGATGCCGCATGCTGATGCATATAAGCATCAAAAGGCATGGCAATGTTTCTAATAAGCAGCGTTCCCGTTTGTGAACATGCTATATGTTTTGCATCCATCGTGATAAGTCCATCTTTGACAAAAGGCTCAAGCTCCTCAAGTGCATCCTTGAAGTAAGTCGCAAAATCGACCTCAAAGAGTCTGTTAAAACGCTCAATGTCGATCTTAAAATTGCTCATGAGCTCCATGATGACATACTGTCTTATCTGATCGTCTCTGTTTAAAACAATACCTCGCTCAAACGGAAGCTTGCCTGCATCAATAGCCTCTTCATAAAGAGCCATATCTTTGAAGTTTTGGTTGTAGCTATCTACTCCTTCGCCAATGGAAGTAAGCCCCACACCGATGAGATCCGCGCCGCCTTTTGTGGTGTAGCCTTGAAAGTTTCTATGAAGCTCTCCTTTTTCAATGGCCAAAAAAAGTTCATCTTCTGGCTTTGCGAAGTGATCCATACCGATCATCTTATAACCATTGTGTGTCAAAAAGTCAATAGTGTACTGCATGATTTTGAGCTTCTCATCAGGTAACGGCAGAGTCGTCTCATCAATCTTACGCATCGTCTTTTTGAGCCAAGGCACATGAGCATAGTTAAAGACTGCAAATCTATCAGGACTGAGTGTGAGGGCGAGTGAGAGTGTCTCTTTGAAACTCTCTAGCGTTTGATATGGAAGCCCATAAATGAGGTCAACATTGACCGAGACCATATTGTACTTGCGAGCCAGATCCATCGCCGCTTTTGTCATGTCGTAAGGTTGAACGCGGTGAACGGCGACTTGAACCTCTTCGTTAAAATCTTGGATCCCAAAGCTTACACGG
>CAZJRG010000097.1:0-5958 GCA_964548435.1 uncultured Sulfurimonas sp.
GCCAATCTTAGGTCCTAACGGTTCACCTGTAACAAATGGTGCAACTCAAGCTGGAAACTACGGCGAACTCTCAAACGACATCGTTCGTATCGTAGCTACGCTTAAATTTTAAAAAAATTCTCCTCTCCTTATCACTGCTCTCCTCTTTTGGAGAGCAGGTTTTTTTCCCTCTTTTTTAGCTTTATTGGAAAATATGTAACACACTTTTAAACATCCACAACATATTAAACGCCATCATCACACTTTTATATTTCTTGAGTAAAATTAGTAGAATTATAAGAAAGGCTTTTACATGATACTAAGACTCCTCCCTATTCTCTTACTTTTTTTAACGCAGAGTGCGTTTGGACTCACTTTTGATATCTCTTTGCTTGAAGATGAGGAGTCCTCTTTTTGGATTGCGTTTTTTGGGCTTGGTATAGTCGCACTTTTGGCGCTTTTTTACTCCTCAGGCAAGATAAAAGAGTTTCAAAAAAAACAGCAACTCCATGAAGAGGAGTTTCTCCACGAGCAGGAAAAAAAAGATGCCCTCGTGGAAAAAATGGGTGAAAATATCTATGATATAGCCAAAGAGAACATCTCTCATTCACACCAAACAAAATCAGAAAATCAACTCCTTGCAATCACAACAAACCTCATAGATTTTTTACGCATTCGTTCCAAAAAAGTTCACATAGAGCACCAAGCGCTCAAGCTCTCAAATCTCCTCAATGATGTCACAGGTACGCTCAAGACAAACACCAAAGCACAAACATTTGAACTCATCTACAACATCGAAAAGGATCTCCAAAAAGAGATAAACTCAGATACACTCAACATCAGTAAAGTGCTTGTAAACACTCTGCTCTTTTGTGTCGAAAATGGTGCAAAAGAGCTACAGTTGAAGATTGAGAAGACAAGTCATCTTTCGCAAAATGACCAACTCTCTTTTAAAATCAGCAGTGACATAGAGCTCGATGCGGAGAGTGAAACAGATCTCTTTGGTTTTAACTACAATGAAGAGACAGAAGAGTATGACAGTCTGGGACTCTTCATAGCTAAAGAGTTTGCACTTCTGATGAAGGGCGATATCATCGCTCGAAATATGGAACCAAAGGGAGTTGAGTTTCTCTTTACTATTCCATTTATAGCAGAACAACGCGAACCAAAAATTGACAGATACATCGGTAGTGAAAAGACAAAGTCAAAAAATATTTTGCTTATCGAAAGCACTCCAAACGCAGCTCACTCCATCACTATGATGCTAAGTGAACTTGGTCACGATGTAAAACAACTCACACATGATAACTACACAGCCTACTTTGAGTATTTCGATATTTATGATGTCATACTCATAGATGAACAGCTCATCACAAACAAAACAAGATCAAAACTTGAAAACACAAATGCGAAAATCGTAGCACTTTCAAATCTTTTTGGTAGTGAAGAGAGCTTTCCAAATAGTGTAGTAGCAGATGCAAAAATAGCTAAACCATTCACAATTTGGCAGCTGACTAATGTCCTTTCGCAACTCTTTAGTGACCCACACAACAGCGCCAATATAACACAAGGCGGTATAGTAAACGCAGGCGATGCTATCGTACATCGAAACTCTTTCCAAGAGACTCGCAACATCACACTTGAGAGCTTTTCGAAGTTTAGTGGCAAAAGAGTTCTGCTTGTCGAAGACAACATCATTAACCAAAAAGTTTTTGTAGGAGTTCTTGGCAAATCAGGAATGCAAATCACAGTAACAAACCATGGAAAAGAGGCACTTACCATCTTAGAGAGTTCGCCTGCGTTTGATCTTATATTTATGGATATAAATATGCCTGTTATGGATGGCTATACTACCGCAATCAAAATACGTGAACAGAGCAAATACAATCCTACCCCTATCATAGCACTCAGTGCTCTTACATCAAGTGATGAAGTAGCCAAGATGTTTACCTCTGGCATGAATGGGTACATGTCCAAACCACTTCAAAAAGAGCGACTCTTTACAGTATTTACAATATTTGTCGAAAACAGCAACAAAGAGACTCTACAAATGCCACAAGAGGAGCAAAAAAAGATAGAACTTCAAGGACTCGACATCTCTCTTGGTATCTCCAAATCAAGTGCCAACGAGGTGTTTTACAAGGAGATACTTGCTGAGTTTAGAGATGCTTACGGAGAGAGTGATCTTCTCTTTGAAAAACTCCTTTACGACTTTAGATACGAACAGCTCAGAATACTCTGCAATGACATCGGAGGTCTTAGTGGCACAATCGGTGCGCAAAAGCTTCACGATATAGCTACAGATATGCTTAAAAAACTCTCTTATAAAAAATATGACTTCATTCCAGAGCTTGCCAAACAGTATGCGATAGAGTTGCGTTTGGTGAAAAAATCGATTCAAACTTATCTCAATTCATCAGAATAAACTTATCTGTTTTTGAGTATAATCGCGCCAATTATTGACGAAGGAAAAGAGAAAAATGAGCTTTTTAAAAGAGTACGATAGCGAAATATATGAGTTATGCCAACAAGAGTTAGAGCGTCAAACAGATCACTTAGAGATGATTGCATCTGAAAACTTTACACTCCCAGCAGTTATGGAAGCGATGGGTTCTGTCTTTACAAACAAGTATGCTGAAGGGTATCCTCAAAAACGCTACTATGGTGGATGCGAATACGCTGACAAAGTAGAACAGCTCGCTATTGACAGAGCTTGTGAACTCTTTGGATGTAAGTTTGCAAATGTTCAGCCCCACTCAGGAAGTCAAGCAAATGGTGCGGTCTATGCTGCACTCTTAAAAGCGGGTGACAAAATACTCGGAATGGACTTAAGCCACGGTGGACACCTTACACACGGCTCAAAGCCAAGCTTCTCAGGTCAAAACTACTCTCCATTTTACTATGGTGTAGAGCTTGATGGACGCATCAACTACGACAAAGTAATGGAGATAGCACAAATCGTTAAACCAAAAATCATCGTCTGCGGTGCTTCAGCTTATGCTCGCGAAATCGACTTTAAAAAGTTCCGTGAAATCGCAGATGCTGTTGGAGCTATCCTTTTTGCTGATATCGCGCACATCGCTGGTTTAGTCGCTGCTGGTGAGCATCCTAGTCCATTCCCTTATGCAGATGTGGTCACAAGTACAACTCACAAAACACTCGCTGGACCTCGTGGCGGTATCATCCTTACAAATGATGAAGAGTTAGCTAAAAAACTGAACTCTGCTATATTTCCTGCACTTCAAGGTGGACCACTTGTGCATGTCATCGCTGCAAAAGCAGTAGGATTTAAGCATAACCTCTCACCTGAATGGAAAGAGTATGCAAAACAGGTAAAAGCAAATGCGAAAGTTCTTGGAGAAGTGATGATGAAACGCGGATATGATGTTGTATCTGGCGGAACAGACAACCACCTCATCCTAGTATCATTTGTAGGTAAAGAGATCTCTGGAAAAGATGCCGACGCAGCACTTGGAAATGCAGGTATCACCATCAACAAAAACACAGTACCAGGAGAGACAAGAAGCCCTTTTGTCACTTCAGGAATCCGTGTAGGTTCAGCCGCACTTACAAGCCGTGGCATGAAAGAGAAAGAGTTTGAGTTTATTGCAAACAAGATGGCAGATGTTTTAGATGACATTAACAACCTTGAGCTTCAAGCAAGTATCAAAAAAGAGATGAAAGCACTTGCGCAAAACTTTGTGATCTACAACCAAGCAACTTACTAAAAAAGAGAAAAAATATGGCAATGACTTCTATGGATCTTAAACTCATAAAAATGGTGAGTGATCACTACTGGATAAAAAGAGATACCGTAGTTGACAAACTGATGTTTAAAGGAAGAACTTTTTATAACAAGTTTGAAAAAGTCAATGCTCCACTCTCTCAAAGTGTAATCAACCAGCACCTCAAAGGTGAAATAACAGTGGCACACTCACTTGTCAATGCACACGGCAAGGTTGAAAACATAGTGATAGACTACAATGGACGAGATCCTGAACGTTTCTACCATAAAACACAACTCCTGCTTCGCGAAGAGGGTTTCATCAACTTTACCGCTTACACAACAAAAACTGAAGGGCATCTTCATGTTTATATCCATAAAGGGCATACGACGCTTGCCGAAGCTATTCAGTTAGGTAAGATGCTCTCTATGAAACTTGCAGCCAAACAACCTAAACAGTGGCGTATGTTTCCAAACAACGAAATGCCTGATGAGTATAATATTCTTACAGTTCCTTATGATGTTTATGCCAAAGAGCGTGGAGCTTCTTGGTCAAAACATATGTAGTTTTTGGAACAGTTTTGGCTAGACAATTACAACACATTTCAAGGAAACTTCAATGAACGAAAACAACGAATTAAACGACATCATTCTTAAAAAGAACTCCTCTGCTGGCTCAAGTAAAAAAATCATACTCGCAGTCGCTACACTAGGAATTATACTCATCATTGTCATCATGCTTATGAACTCTTTAAGTTCAAGTGGAATTGACAATCTTCCAAAAGCCTCACTTCCACCTCAACCACAAACAGAACTCTCAGCTCCATCGACCGAGCAAGAACCTCTCTTTGAAGATGTAGAAGTTGAACATGAAGCAGAGAGTGCAAACCAAAATCTTGAACAAATTGCACAAAAGCTAAAAGAAGAGAGTGGTGCAAAAAACGAAAATGCAAAAGCAAATGCTGCACCGCTACAAAATCAAACGCAAGAACCAAAGACAAAAACAGAACCAGTAGCGAAAAAAACAGCACAAACGCAACAAGCAAAAGCGAAAACGCAACCATCTAAACCTGCGCCAAGCAAGAGTGAAGTTCCAAAGATCGACAAGCTTTTTGAGCCTGTTGCAGCACAAAAAACACCACAAAAAGCTCCTGCAAAACAAGCACAAACTCCTGCAACATCGGCAAGTGGTACTCACTACATTCAAGTTGGTTCGTTTTCAAAATATGAACCAAACAAAAACTTTTTAAACTCCATTACTTCACTTGGGTACAACTACAGATATCAAGAAGCAAATGGTGTTAACAAAGTGCTCGTAGGTCCATTCAAAACACTTGATGAAGCCAGAGATGCAAGAAAAGTGCTTCGTGCAAAAGTAGAGCCAGGTGCTTTTTTAACAACACTACAGTAAGGGAAATTTTTGATCTACTCTAAACAGTTTACCCTTGATCAATTTGCTCCTATAGCAGTTTATGCAAAACTTAAAGAGCGCTTCTCCCAAGAGGTTACCTACCTCTTTGAGAGTGCTGGCGGTACAGAAGGCAACTACAGCTTCATCTGCATAGGTGCCAGAGAGAGGGTGCAATACCTCAACAACGAGACACTCTACACAAATGCTCAAGGAGAGACTCTAACACTCCAAGAAAATCCCTTTACATTTTTAAAAAATTACTATGCGAAGATAGATAGTGAGCCTTACAAAAAAGCCGCAAAAGAGCTTAATGTTGGTTATGTAGATGGTTTCATAGGTTTTATAGGGTATGACATGGTCAAAGTTTTTGAACCAAAGCTCCGTAAAAGTATGGAGTGCCTCTTAGATGAGCTTGAAACTCCAGATATGGATCTTTTACTCCCAAAAATGGTTGTTGTTTACTCACATAAAAACCATAAAATTACACTCCTCTCAACACTTGCGTCTTACAGTGAGATGTTCTCCTCCATTCAAGAAGATCTCAAAGGAAGATACGAATACAAACATCAAATTTTAAATATTGGTGAAGACAAGGGGAGCTTTGCTCACTCTAAAGAGCAATTTTTTGAGATGATAGATAAATCCAAAGAGATGATTCGTAGTGGTGATGTCTTTCAGATCCTAATGACAAATCGTTTTACACGCCGTATTAAAGTCGATCCTTTTAGCTTTTACAGAATTCTCAGAACAAAAAACCCTTCACCTTACATGTTTTTAATGGAGTATGAGTCCTTTAGTATCGTTGGTTCTTCTCCAGAGGTGATGGTTCGTCTTACAAATGGAG
>CAZJRG010000098.1:0-5904 GCA_964548435.1 uncultured Sulfurimonas sp.
TGGATACTTTGCGACAAGTGAATAAGCAAGTGGAAGTTTTCCTTGTTGAACAAAGAGCTTAAATTTTGGAAACTCTTCATAATCTTTTACGACTTGCTGTATCACTCTGTTTTTTGAGGGAATGTTTTTAAAGTGCTGTAAAATGAGAAGTGCTCTGTTTTTATCACCACTTTCAAGTGCTATTTTTGCCTTCTCAAGCGACTTCTCCCAAAAGTTTGAAACGAGTTTATATATCTCCGTAGACGCAAGCACAGGATTTTCAGCAGCGATGTTGTTGATAGTATCAAAATCTTTTTTCATAAGAAGGTCTTTGAGCTGCGTTATTCCCTCATAAATGTCATAAACAATCAAAAAACCATCTTGTGTACCAAGAATGAGATGATTCTCATCTTCATCAAAAATCATAGCCGTAATGGGAGAGGTGATTTTTATATACTTTGTACTTAAAAGTTCATAGTTTTCAAGGCTGTAGAGCAAAACATATCCAAGCGCAGTGCCTATGAACAAAAACTTCTCATCTGTGCTCATACAGACCTTGGCAACATCATCATGAATCCCTTGAAGGCGTTCGACTACTTTTGTGGTATTTATATCCCAAATGATGGCGTTCGCATTTTTGTCAATGCTCAAAAGTCTATTTTTGTGAAAAAAAAGTAGATGCGTAACAGGTGCGGAGTGTGATGAGAGCTTTGCTTTTGGACTCATGGTAACGAGGTTAAAAAGAGAGATTTTTCGATCATAGCTCGCTGTTGCCACCCAGTTGGCGTTTTTACTAAACGCAATGTCATTGATGGTGTCTATGTGCATTGGAAGTGTAAATACGAGATTGCCACTCTGCGTGTCTATAGCGAAGCTTTTACCATCATCACCGCAGGAGAACATATACCGATCAAGAGGATCGATACCGACACAAGAGACCTCTCCGTGGTGGCGATCTACTTTTGCTATGATTTTTTTACTCTGCGTGTTACATAAACGCGACTCTTTAGCATCACCGCTGAGTGTGACAAAAAACTCTCCATTATGGCTTACATCAAAGACTGATGTTTTGTATCTTTGATGAATAATGTTTGCTTTAAAACCACTCTGCATCTCTAGTGTATCTTTTTGCAAAAAACGTACAGTGCTCTCTGAATCCACAACAACTAAGCGCCTGTCATTAAGAATTTTTAGAGCAATGATGGGTTTTTTAACACTTTTTGACTTGATGATTTTCATGGTTTAGTGGCTCCTCAAGTAACCCGCTTCTTGAAGTTTTTGACGAATAAGTGCTTGATGTTCGTGCCCTTTTGTCTCCATATGCACCGTGACATCCGCATCGCCATAATCAAGCGAAACCGAAGTTCTATCATAAGAGATGTGAACGATGTTGGCGTTTAAATCCTCAAGAATCTGCGTAAAACGCATAAGTGAGCCTGGCTTATCGATAAGTGTCACCGTCATTTTCATCTTTCGTCCAGACTTTAAGAGCCCTTTTTCAATGATGACAGAGAGCAGCGTTACATCCATATTGCCCCCGCTAAGTACAACAGCGATGCGTTTGCCCGCTATGTCGCCTAGTTTATGGTGCAAGAGTGCTGCAACACCCACGACACCAGCACCTTCGACTACTATTTTTTGTTTTTCAAGTAGATACAAAATCGCACTCGCGATCTCTTCATCATCTACACTAAGCACCTCATCTACATACTTGAGTGCATACTCTAGCGTAATGGGTGATGTGTCGCGTACAGCTATACCATCGGCGATGGTGCGAACACTCAGCGAATCGACTGGCGTTTGCAGATCAAAAGAGTTTTTAAACGCAGGGGCACCACTTGCACTCACACCAATAACTCTTATGTTTGGGTTACTCTCTTTAATAGCAGTGGCGACTCCAGATATAAGTCCGCCTCCACCAATTGGGATGATGATGGCATCAAGATCTTCGCAGCTTTGGAGTATCTCAAGACCTATGGTTCCTTGTCCAGCTATAACTTTTGGATCAGCAAAGGGATGCACAAACGTAAGAGAGTTTCTTTCTCCGAACTCTTTGGCGTAGGCGTAGGCTTCATCGTAGTTTGTACCTGCGAGTATTACCTCCGCACCATAATGCTTTACACCGTTTATCTTCGTTAGTGGAGTTGACTCTGGCATCACAATAAAAGCTTTTATGCCAAAGAGTGAGGCTGAGAGTGCAACGCCTTGTGCATGATTTCCAGCACTTGCAGCTACAACACCGCATGCTCTTTGTGCATCACTTAAAGAGGCTATTTTATTGTAAGCACCACGTATCTTAAAAGCACCAGTGACTTGAAGATTCTCTTTTTTGAGGTAGATGTTTGCACCTGTGATTTCGCTCAGATAGGGAGCAAACGCAAGTGGCGTTTGTGCAGCAACATCTTCAATGGTCTCTTTTGCTTGGATTATATCTTGTAGTGTTATCAACGCCAAACCTGTTAAAGAGCTCTATGCTCGACCATACTGCAGTGGTTTTGTACCACTTTCATTCCAGCATCTTGTGCCTTCTGTGCAGCTACGTTGTTCACTATGCCTTTTTGCGACCAAAAGACTTTGACGTCACCGCGTTTGATGCAGGCGTCAGCCACCGCGTTTAAGACATCTGGCTTTCTAAATATGTTGACCATATCTACAGGATAGGGAATTTCATCTAAAGATCTATAAACCTTCTCACCTAAGATACTCTCCTCTTTAGGATAGATCGGATAGATTTTATATCCTGCGTTTTGAAGATATGCAGCTACCTTGTGAGAGTCTTTGCTCTCATCTGGAGAGAGCCCTACAACCGCTATACTCTTTACAGTTGCAAAGATTTCGCGTATCTCTTCATTGTTTGCGTTTACGCTTGGAAATTCACACTCCACATAGACTCCTTCATAGTTGTTCGTTATTTTAAAGTCGATGATTATATCGCAAAACTCTTTAGCCAAGGCTAAGGAGTCGATTTTTGAGGAGCACCGAGATGTTTTAGCATCTCCTCTCTTCCCATCTCATAGGCTCTTTGCATATCTTTAAATGAAAAAGTGGCTAGAGAGTGAAGATTTTGGGAGCTTATGTAGCTATGACACAGTTTTTGCTTGTTGGCGTTTGGCATTTGCCATGAGAGGTAGATGACCTTTTTTATCCACCCTATGAGCGAGTTTGGTATACGTGGTGATTTGGGGTAGAGATTGACTCCCACTATTGGGTAGGGGAAAGAGAGTAGCTGCTCTAATGGAAAGTTATCGACAAGTCCACCATCTACTAGCAGCATATCTTCGTGCTTTAGCGCAGCAAAAAGAGGCACGAGTGCACAGGATGCTAAAACGAACTTCTTAAGCTCGTTTCCTCTATTTATGTGGTGAAGCTCCTCTTTTTTGACATCAAAAACCGCGATGCTCAGAGGAATACTCAAGGCTTCAAAGCTCTCTTGCGTTATGAGTCTTTTTAAAATATCAGCTTCTGTGTTTATGGAAAAGAGGTGGGAAAAACGCGCAGAGAGACGAAATATACTTCGCATCTCTTTGGAGCAAAAGATCTCAAATATCTCTTGTGAGCTTCTTCCACTTGCCAAAGCAGCTCCGATGAGTGCTCCTATACTGGTTCCACTGATGGCTTTGATGATAATGGCGTTCTCTTCGAGTACAGAGATGACCCCTAGATGATACGCTCCTCTTGCCCCGCCTCCTGAGAGGCACAGAGTTACCTCTCTAGGAAATGTATGATCTGCCATTGTCCATCCATAGTCTCAGCCACCGCACTGCAGCTCTCTACCCAATCTCCGCAATTAAGATACTCTACTCCATCAATGCTGCGCATCTCTGCTTTATGGATATGTCCACAAATAACACCATCATACTCATTGTGTTTGGCATGATTTGCAAGAATACCCTCATAATCCGAGATAAAAGAGACAGAAGATTTAATGCTGTCTTTAGCATACTTTGAGAGTGACCAGTATTTTTGTATGCCAAAAACACGGCGGCAGAGGTTTACAAAACCATTGAGATGGAGCAAGAGATCATAACCGTAGTCACCTAAAACAGCGAGCCACTTTTTTGTCATGGTGATCGAGTCAAAAAAGTCTCCATGTGTCACCAAATAGCGTTTGCCCCTAAGATCTACATACTCCATCTCACTTACTATTTTAAGCCTATCTCCAAGCAAAATGGGAACAAAGGGACGCAAAAACTCATCGTGATTTCCAGCTATAAAGTAGACATTTGTGTTTTTTCTGGCTTTTCTAAGAATCTTCTGGATGACATCTGAGTGAGATTGTGTCCAGACGAACTTGCGTTTGATGGCCCAACCATCGATGATATCGCCTACAAGATAGAGGTTTTGTGACTCGAAATCCCGTAAAAACTCAACGAGTGCTTCTGCTTTTGAAAACTTAGTGCCAAGATGGATGTCTGAGATAAATATGGAGCGAAACTGCTGTGGTGTGTTCATAGTGTGTAAGTGACCTTTGAGCATTTGCGACATTCTAAAGTGTGAGGGTTACACAATGGTCACAAAAGAGTTTCAAAGGCTTTTGATTGTCCTAGACGATAGAGGGCAAAGTCATACTTAAGCGGGTCATCTCTATCGAACTTTTTCAGACTTTTCGTGAGCTCAATGGCAGACTCTAGGTCATAACTCTTGCGTTTTAAGAGTCCTAAACGCAGTCCCATTTTATAGGTGTGGGTATCAAGAGGCATGATGAGGTCACTGCGATCTACTCCGCTCCAAAGCCCCATATCTATGGCATCTTTTCGTACCATCCATCTCAGATACATCATCCAGCGTTTGAGTGCTCCTGCACCCTTGGTTTTTAGTGTCACTTGCGAGAGTAAAAAGGTGTAGCCCCTTGAGTGGTGTTCATAGAGCTCTTGCAGCTTTAAAATGATGGCGTTTACACCCTCTACAACACTGCGTTTAGGAGTGTATGCGCTCATAAAAACTTCCTCTAACGAGCTTGTCGCATTGACTCTTTTGAGCGCTATAAAGAGTGCGATTACATCCTCACTCTTTTGAAATCTATAGTAGTGGCTAGAGAGAGCATTTTCTATCTCTTTATCACTTTTACTAAGGAGTGAGAAGTCTAAAGAGTCAAGAAATTTTACGATTTGTGCAACATTTCCATACGAAAAAAGCGCACAGATGAGTGCAATTGTGGGATCATTATGCCGTTTTGCGACTAAAATCGGATCGAGATTGTCCAGAGAGACCTCTTGATTTGAGTTACGTTTTGCGACCTCTGCATCCAAAAGTATTTTGAGTTTTACTTTAGAGACCAAGTTGGTAGAGTTTTTTTCTTTCACTCGATCCCGCGATATTGAGCTGTTTTCGGTACTTTGCGATGGTGCGGCGAACCATAGTCACCTTAAACTTCTCTTGTATAAGTTCAAGGAGTTTCATATCGCTGAGTGGTTTGTTGCGAGGTTCATCCTTGACTAAAGAGATGACAAACTCTTTAATCGCGGCATTACTCACATCATCATCTATGGCAGTGGTGAAAAACTCTTTCATCGCCAAAACACCACGATCGCAGGCGATGTACTTGTTGGCGATGGCTCTTGAGATGGTTGATGGGTTGTGACCAAACTCATCAGCGAGTGTCTTAAGTGTAAGCGGCATGATAGAGCCACCTGTAAAAAACTCATACTGATACTCAACAATCATCAAACCTACTTTGTAGAGTGTGGCTTTGCGCATCTCAAGAGCATCCACAAGAGACTTTGCCTCTTTGATCTTCTGCGTTACATACTCATGTGTAACACCATACGCACTATCAATATGAATAGTAGGATAGTAAGCATCGTTGAGTTTTACTTCGATGTTTTCCTCTTCGTCAAAGTAGATCAAGAGGTCTGGAATGATCTGTGCAGACTCCTCTTGATACTCAATATTTGGAGGGTTTTTAAAAGTGGAGATGATTCGCAT
>CAZJRG010000099.1:0-5899 GCA_964548435.1 uncultured Sulfurimonas sp.
CTGCGCAGAGGAGTTTTTCGCAGTGTTTATGATCAAACGCAGCGACTCAATAAAAGCCCCAAACGCAGCACCTTGAACACTCTCTTTTTCTATCTTCATAGAGAGATCATTGCTCTGTGCGATCTCGCTGGCGTTTTGCGTTATCTGCATAGAGCCAAGGTACTGTTTCGTAATCATATAAACCATATATATGAGCACAGCAGCCTCTAAGATAACAAACGCAGCGTGCAAAAATGCTATATCCCAGCCGCAACCATAATTAAAAACGATCACTTTCATACCGCCGATTGCGGCATCATTTAGCTGCAGATAGGTAAAAAGAAGATGGTGCACAGCGATGGTAAGCGCACTCGCGATGATTGGCATAATGTCTTTGTAAAGTGACATAAACGCAAGTACAACAAAGATGTGAAAGTGCATCTCAATGCGTCCTAAATGCTGCTGAATCATTATGATAGGGAAGCCCATAATAAGCACCCCGATCACAATGCGTGCAATAGACTCGCCCTTAAAAAACGTATATGCAAGAAGTGCCAGTCCAAAAAGCAGACCCCCTCCGACAACTCCTAAAAGATATGCTCCATAACTGTAAGATGTGACAAACGCAACGATAAGCCAGTTGATGGCGAAGATGTAGATGAAACCTTTGTCTGCGTTTATTGCCTCTTGACGAAGGTTCTCTTGTGTGATGTTTGCAAGCGATGTGTAGCTGCCAAAAAGGACTCCGAGGTTCATTGATGCTCCTTGAGATTGTGAGTGTTTATTTACTAAAAATATAAAATTTTTATGAAAGATTATAACTAGTTTTTATTTCAAAAAGGCCACAAAGATGCTCTTTATTTATACAAAATTTTTGCTATGCCAAATGCAAAAAGAGCCAAAGCAAACGCAGCAAAATCTCGGTCATATAGCAGTAAAAAAATGGCTCCAAAAAGAAGAGAAACGCTAATGCCATAGCTCTTCATCTCCTCTTTGAGCTCTTTTTTGATGTAGCTGAGTTGATCGCTTGAGAGCTCTACTTGGAGTTCGTTGGCTGCTATTTTTTTGGCTGCGTTTTTCATATCTTTGAGCACAAAAGGGAGTGCTTTAAACTCATCTATGAGTGTCTCAACTACTGACTCTTTGGCACCCAAAGCTTTTGGAATGTTCTTTTGCAGTATGGGCAAGATGTCTTTGACACCGTTGAAGTTCTCTATATATGTCGTGCCAAGTCCCTCGATGATGGCACTTACACGCAGTATGTAGATGGCATCACTTGGGAGCTTAAAAGGGAGATCTCTTGTAGACTCTAAGACATCAAACGCAAGCTGCTGCATAGACTCACTGTCGAGATTTTCATCACTAAAGATGGCAAACATCTTCTGTGTAAACTCCGCAAGCTCGGCTGTTGGAGCCTCATAGGCGATGGTGCCGAGCTTTTTGTTCGCCGCTATGTAGCGTTCATAGTCTTGCTCGTTTGCTGCTTTTATGAGCTCTATGATGGCGACACGAGTCGCGTTTGGGACGGTTTTTACCATACCAAAGTCTAAAAGTATGAGTTCACCCTCTTTTGAGACTAGCAGATTTCCAGGGTGTGGATCGGCATGAAAGTAGCCGTTAATGAGCATCTGCGTGGTGTAAAAATCGACCAAACGCGAGATGATGGTTTGAAAATCTATCTTGTTATTTAAGATATTTTCTCTATCATCAAAACGCCACCCCTCATGAAAACTCATCACCAGAGCATCATCACTGCAAAGCGAGATGAAAGGGCGAGGAAAGATGATGCCGCTCTCTTTGTAAACCTCACGAAACTTTTGCAGATTTCTCAGCTCTTGTGTGAGACTCACCTCTTGGCGAATCATCTTGGTAAACTCGCTAACAACGGCTTCTATGGAGTTTTTTGTGTAGTGAGAAAAGAGTGGACGAAAAAGTGTGTTAAACGCAGCGATTATTTTAATGTCTGCGTTTACTTGGGCGACTATGGAGTCGCGACGCAGTTTTACTGCGACTACCTCACCAGAGTGAAGTGTGGCACGGTGTACCTGACCGATGGAGGCAGATGCCATGGGTATTGGCTCAAATGCTGCAAAAGTCTGCTCTGTAAAGAGCTTTGAGAAGAGTGTGCCAAACGCAGCGTCTGACATTGGTGGGAGCTGATCGTGAAGCTCTTTGAGCTCATCGAGATAAGCTTTGTCAAAAAAATCAGAGCGTGTGGCAAGCACCTGTGCAAGTTTGACAAAACTCGCACCAAGCATAATGATGTTCTTTTTGAGTGCTTGGGGAGTGAGCGGCTTTATGCCTAAAAAGCTTCTCTTTTTTTTGATGAGCAGATAGATACTCAGCAGAAAAAGAAAAACGCCAAGCAGCCTTGTAGGCTTGTAAAAACGTAGATGTTTTATTTGAGGCTCTCTTTTAGTTTTTCAAGATCCTCTTTTGTAGCAAGACCCAGCTCATCTATCACCTCTTTGAGAGCCGATTTTATCTCCTCTTTTATGCGGTTTTGTTCCTCTTTTCCCTTTTGCTCTATGGAGTCCAAAAAGCTCTTGGCATCATCTGTTTTGATCTTGCCACTCTCTTCGAGTTTTTTCATCTCAGCTTCAACTTTTTCACGCATCACAACCGCAGCGCCAACACCTGCATAGAGTAGATCTTTGAACATATTGCTCTCCATTTTTTATTTGCAATATGGTAACAGTTTTAGCAACACTATTCATAGAGAAAATTTGTAAGTTCGTCACATCTGTGTCTCTTTTTTAATCAGAGCATTCAAAGCAGTGCCAAGCAGATCTAATATACTACTTCTACATTTTTTGGGAGAAAAGCATGAACTTTTTAGAGAGAGACCAACAAACAAACAAAGAGCTAACGCCTCTGCTGCGTTATATGTACCCACTTCAAAAGAGCAAAGAAAAACTCGATGCACTGAGTAGAAACTGGGACACACTCGCACTTTTGAGCCAAATAGGTGATGCGGGTATGAATATGGAGAAGATCAAAAACGATTTTGTCTCGCTCTCCAACGAACTTGTCAACCATCTAGGAACCCAGCTTCTGCAAAAAGGTGTCAACGAGATGCATTTAAAGGCACAGATCTGTGTCGATACGGTCATTCGAAACCTTTTTGAGCGAACAGCAGACATAGGTTTTTTGGCTACCGATGATGCCATCAGAGAGTTTCTCACCAACTTTCCCACAAAGTATGCATCCCCTTCTGGGGAGCATGCTATGCTACTCAAAAAACGCTTCATTGAGTATGCCAAAAAGTACAGCGTTTACTCCGACATCGTCCTTATGAACCCCCAAGGAGAGATTTTGGCTCGCATAGAGAGCACAAACACCACACCAAAATCTTACGAACCACTGCTCAAGGAGGTCTTTACTACAGATGAGGATTATGTGGAGAGTTACAAAGTGCATGACTTTTTAAGCCATACGCAAAAAACACTTGTTTATGCCTATAGAGTCAATGCCTCAAGCGATGCCAACAGTGCTAAACTTGGTGTTTTAGCACTCTGTTTTCGATTTGAAGATGAGATGCAGGGGATCTTTGCAAATCTTCTCAACCCAAAAACAAAAGAGTGCATCATGCTCCTCGATGCCAAAGGTGAAGTCATCGCAAGCAGTGATCCTTACCATATTCCGCTTGGGGCTCCTATGCGAAAAGTTCTTGACAAACCTTACGAAATCATCACTTTTGGAGGAAGGGAGTATCTTGCAACAAGTACCAAAACAAATGGTTATCAAGGCTTTTATGGTCTTGGCTGGCATGGTCACATCATGGTTCCCTTAGAGTATGCGTTTGAGACACTAGGGGAAGAGGAGTTTGAGATTACGCAAGAGTTACTGCTTGCCATCTTGCAACAGAGTGATCTCTTCTCTTCACAACTCAAAGCCATTCCTCTGCGAGCCTCTTCCATTCAGCACAATCTCAACCGTGCCATCTGGAACGGCAATATAAAACAAAACAACTCGCGCAATGAGAACAAACAGTTCTCTCGTGCTCTGCTTCACGAGATCAAAAAGACAGGAGAACTCACAAAAGAGATCATCGCCGAATCTATGGCACAACTCACAAAAACAATGGCACTCAGTGACTCGGCTAGTTTGGCTGCACTCATCGTCGATATTATGGACAGAAATCTCTATGAACGTGCAAATGATTGTAGATGGTGGGCACTCACACCCGTCTTTGAGCGTACACTTGAAAAAGAGCATCTCACACCTCAAGACTCAAAAGAGATGTCTGCAATACTCTCTCACATCAACCGACTCTACACTGTCTATACAAATCTTTTTATCTACAACACAGAGGGGGTCATAGTCGCACACTCGCAAAAGTCTCAAGAGCATCTCATCGGTACACGACTGAACACTCCATGGATAAAGAGTGCATTAGCACTCGAAGAGACATCAAAATACTGTGTGAGTGATTTTGAGCCATCACCACTCTATGAGGGTGAGCATACTTACATCTATAACGCAGCTATCACCTCTTCTCAAGCGAGTCACAAGGTAGTTGGAGGTATCGGGATTGTTTTTGACTCTAAAAAGCAGTTTGCACAGATGATAGAGGAGTTACTTCCTCAAAAGGAAAAAACACCCCAACCAAACTCGCTCTTTTGTGTACTTGCCTCCCAAGATAAAACCATCATAGCCACCAACAACAGCGAGCTTACAATAGGCGAATATTTTGATGTAGATGCCGAATTTTTTCAACTCAAAAACGCAGAGTCTTTAAGTAAAATCGTCGAGTATAAAGGAGACTACTATGCCCTTGGTGTGAAGTGTTCTCAAGGTTATCGGGAGTATAAAAGCAGCAGCGATGCCTATGTGAACAATGTCTATAGCTTTGTCTTTTCCTACATCAGTAATGTCACAAACACACACTTAGCACTCGCTCACAAGAGTGCTGCCCCAGTAAGCACAAACGCCACTCAAGAGAGAGATGCCATCGATATCGCAACATTTATGATCGGCGAGAAATGGCTGGGAATATCTACAGATGATGTCATCGAAGCTGTGAATGTCGTAACACTCAGCAGTGCCATCCAGATGGAGAGCGACCATCACTTCAAAGGTACGATGATCTATCGCGACTCTGTTATATCGGTTATTGAGATAGCTAAATTCATTCAAGGCGAGTCTCTTTGCAACTATGAAGAGATCATTGTGGTAAAGTTTGGAAAAGATGGGTACATTGGAGTGCTCGCATCTGCACTCGGACCTATAGAGAGTGTCGCACCAGACTCCATAAAAATGCTTGATGAATATATCATCGGGAATGGAACTCTCGTAGAGAGCGTAGTATTTACTCCAAATCATAACAACACTAAAGAGCCTCTGAGCATCTTAAATGTTGCGAAGATTCAAAAACAGCTTGTACAGCCCAACCTCAGCTACTCAAATAAGATAAGCTAAGTCTATAACCAAGTAAGCCACAAAAGACTAATTTTTGTGGCTTGGTGCTCTCTCATCCTCATCATCAAAGATAGCAAAAACAGGTGTAAAACCCATCAAAACAAGCTTTTTGTCCACCGCTTTTGGGTCAAATCCCCC
This sequence comes from uncultured Sulfurimonas sp., assembly GCA_964548435.1. Classification (GTDB taxonomy): domain Bacteria; phylum Campylobacterota; class Campylobacteria; order Campylobacterales; family Sulfurimonadaceae; genus Sulfurimonas. The sequence continues at coordinate 5,539 of CAZJRG010000099.1, forward strand.
GCGTTTGATAGCTGACATAATCTTAATCTGCTGCTCACGACTCAGCCCCGCCATCTGTAGCTCAAACTCTATCTCTTCTAAACTCATATCCATTTTATTTTCCTTGCATCATTTTTGTGCCAAATTGTAATCAAAAAATTTGATTTTTTATATCTTGGAAATGTCATTTCATCACAAACAAAGAGCTTGGTGAAGTTGCATTTGATGGAGTCGGCGACAAAGCCGCCTGCATTTTCTTTGAGGTGTTTCTCTCGTTCCCAAGCTCCAGCTTGGGAATGCATACACTCATTACAGCTCACCAAACAAAGTCTCTTTAGTTGCTATATGCATTCCCAAGCTGGAGCTTGGGAACTAGGTGAAG
>CAZJRG010000100.1:0-5519 GCA_964548435.1 uncultured Sulfurimonas sp.
GTGTAACCATCATCACTTCTAAGCGCTGTCTCCATAGCTTTTACAAGCTCATTTATAAGCTTTGATGTTGGCCCAAGATCCAAAAGCTTCTCTTTGAGGATACTCTTTTTAAATGTGAGTGTAAGAAAATAGTTGAGTGTATCTTCATCAATTTCACTCTCTTGCACTTCTGGAATTTTTTCCGCGAATTTCATCCACTCTTTTTTAGCTTTTTCAAGCGCTTTAAAGCTTGTCGTCACTTTTTCTACACGGCTCTTATCTTTGGCAGAGAGCGCTTTTTCTTCTCCTGACTCTTCATCGCCAAGATCCTCATCGCTTACATCTTCCTCTTCTTCATCTTTCTCGTCTTCAAAACTTTTAAAAAGCTCTTTTACACGACGTTCACGATTGATAAGCGGCTCTTTGTAGTCAAGTATAAAATCAATAAGGTATGGAACAGAACAGATGGCATCGATAATGATGCTCTCTCCGTGTTCAATTTTTTTTGAGATTTCAATCTCCTCCTCTTTTGTCAAGAGTGGTATCTGACCCATTTCACGTAGGTACATACGAACAGGCGAATCAGAGCGTGACCACTCAAGAAGTTCATGCTCTTTTAAGATATCAAATTTGTCTGTTTCATTCTCTTCAAGCATCTTTCTTTGTGCAGATTTTCTTGCTTCAGCCTCTTGGTCATTAAGCTTTTTAGCATGTTCACTCGAAGTATAAATACACTTTTTATGTTTTTGAATCAGTTTAAAAATAGTTTTTGCTTGGGCGGGTGTAGGTTGTTTGTCAAAAAACGCAATGAGTGATTCATAAGTTATACAATCTTTACTCTTGTGCTCTTCGAAGAAATTTTCCAGCGATTTATTGAGATCTTTTGCTGTCATATCGGAGGATACTCCATAGTTTAAGGTTTTTGAAAGTGTGGATTATACCGAGATATTTTTAAGAAGAGCTAAACGCAGCGCATGTAAAATTTTGGAACACACATTGCTTAATGGATAATTTAAGTACAAAAAGCTCTAAAGGAGATCTATGCAGACAGGTTACTATGCTTCAGCCTCAGGAATGGTTACACAGTTCAATAGAATCAACACAATCTCCAACAATCTTGCAAATGTTAACACTGCAGGCTTTAAAGAAGACAACCTGATTGTTGGCGATTTTATGCGCATCTACAAAGAGGCTAGAGACCTTCTTCCAAATGAAAATCATACCAAAGAGGCAGCTGCGTTTATCAACCGTACGATGACTCGCTCTCCTCAAATCGTGGATGCCTACACCGATCACTCAGTAGGTGTTATGCAAAAAACATCCAATCCTCTAGATTTTTCACTCTCCAGAGAAGGGCTCTTTTTTGTAGTCAAGACACCTCAGGGCTTGCGTTTGACTCGTGATGGCTCTTTTACAAAAAACGAAGAGGGGACACTTGTAAACAAACAAGGTTACGAGGTAGTCGCAGATGATTTTCTAGAGGGTGATGGCAAGATCACTTTTGCAAATCAAGACTCTTTCATAGAAGCAGACAAAAATGGACAACTCTATACGAATGTTCCAAACCAGTCCAATCTAGTTCCAAACAAAAAACTTTTCATAGCTGCCCCACAAAATCTTGACTTGCTTAAAAAAGAGGGAGATAACCTCTACACGACAGAAGAGATGGCACTTCTCACTCCACTTGATGAAACGCAGTCTGTCATGCAGGGATTTGTTGAAAAGAGCAATGTAAACGCAGTAAAGATGATGACCAATCTCATTGAGACAAATCGACTTGTTGGCATGTATCAAAAAGCGATGGACACACAAATGAATGATATGAATAGAGAAGCGATAGATAAAATCGCAAAACGCTCTTAAAGCAAGCAACACGAAAATAACTAAAGGATAACACCATGATGCAATCACTCTATACAGCCTCAACTGGAATGCTGGGGATGCAAACGCAAATAGACACTACAGCAAACAATATTGCCAATGTCAACACAATAGGATTTAAAAAATCACGTGCTGAATTTGCAGACCTTATGTACCATGTCATGGAGTATGCAGGAACCTCCACAAGTGATGTCACAAAGAGTCCAACAGGTATGGAAGTAGGTCTTGGTGTGCGTCCGACCGCAATCAATAAAATCTTCTCTGAAGGTTCACTCAAACAGACTGATAATCAACTCGATATCGCCATCACAGGTGGTGGTTTTTTTAAACTTGAACTCCCAGATGGCTCTGAGGTATACTCAAGAAATGGTGCCTACAAACTCGATGAAAATGGTACTATCGTTAATAGTGACGGATACAGACTCATCCCAGAGATCGTTGTGCCACCAGATGCGACAAATATAAGCATAGGCACAGATGGTATAGTCAGTGTCATTCAGGCTGGACAAGTGCAAGCTGTGCAGATAGGTCAAATAAACATTACAAACTTCATCAATCCAGCAGGCCTTCACTCTAGAGGAGACAACCTTTATGTTGAAACAGACAGCTCTGGACAGCCTGTAGAAGGTGTTCCTGGTATTGATGGACTCGGTACAATTAGACAAGGTTTTGTAGAGCTTTCAAATGTAGAGCTTGTGGTAGAACTTACAGATCTTATAACAGGACAACGTGCTTACGACTCAAATTCAAAAGTCATAACAACAAGTGATGAGATGCTTCAAACAGTAAATAATCTAAAAAGATAAAATATAGATAAATAAGGTTTATACTTATTAATATTAACCTTATTTGTCACCTCGCACTCGCTATTTTTAGCAAACTTGAAATTCCTTTTAGCTATAATCCCGAAATTATTTTAAGAACACACTAGGAAACTCCATGAAAAAAGCAAATATTAATGGCAAAGTCTGGACCTTTGGAAAAGATATTGATACAGATTTAATCATTGCCGCAAGATACCTTAATACTTCCGTACCTGAAGAGCTCGCCAAGCATGTGATGGAAGATGCGGATCCTGATTTTGTAAAAAAAATGTCTGCTGGAGACATCATAGTAGCTGGTGAAAACTTTGGTTGTGGTAGCTCACGTGAGCATGCTCCAATAGCACTCAAAGCTGCTGGAGTAGCCGCTGTCATTGCACCTACATTTGCACGTATCTTCTACAGAAATGCTTTTAATATGGGGCTACCAATCTTTGAACTCAAAGAGAGTGCGGAGATAAACGAAGGTGATGTTGTCACTGTTAACATGGATGCTGGTACCATCACAAATGAAACAACACAAAAAACCTACAACTTCATTCCAATTCCTGCGTTTATGCAAGAGCTTCTTGATGCAGGCGGACTTATGAATTTTGCAAAAAATGAACTCAAAGGAAACCAATGAAAAACTACAAAATTACACTTATCAAGGGTGATGGAATAGGGCCTGAGATTATAGATGAAGCGGTTAAGGTTTTAGATGCTGTTGCCTCATGTTGTGATATTCATTTTGATTATGATGAAGCACTTATGGGTGGCTGTGCATATGACATAACAGGCGATCCACTTCCTCAAGAGACGATCATCAAATCACTTCAATCTGATGCTGTTTTATTTGGTGCTATTGGTGGACAAAAATGGGACTCGCTTCCTCGTGAAAAACGCCCAGAGAGTGGTCTACTACGTTTTAGAAAAGAGCTTGGTGTTTATGCTAACCTTCGCCCTGCTGTTGTTTACGATGAACTTATTAATGCCTCATCACTTAAACCAGAGATCATCAAAGGTGTAGATATTATGGTTGTTCGTGAACTTATTGGGGGCATATATTTTGGTGAACCAAAAGGACGCACTGAAGATAGAGGCTGGAATACGATGGTCTACACCCGTGCTGAGATTGTAAGAATCGCGCACCATGCATTTCAAATAGCTATGAAGCGCGACAAAAGAGTTTGCTCTGTAGATAAAGCAAATGTACTTGATGTCTCTCAACTTTGGAGAGATGTGGTTACGGAAGTCTCTTCACAGTACCCAGAAGTAAAACTTTCACATATGTATGTAGATAATGCCGCAATGCAGCTTGTTTTAAATCCAAAACAGTTTGATGTTATATTGACTGGTAATATTTTTGGAGACATCTTAAGCGATGAGGCTTCTATGCTTTGTGGCTCAATAGGTCTTTTACCATCTGCTTCTGTAGGTGATAAAATTGGTGTATATGAGCCAATTCACGGAAGTGCACCAGACATAGCAGGACAGGGTATAGCAAATCCTATTGCCACTATCGCTTCAGCATCTATGATGCTGCGTTATGCTCTTGGAGAGATACAAGCCGCAGACAAAATCGACAATGCCATTAAAAAAGCTCTCGCAGCTGGATACAGAACAGGAGATTTAGCACAGTTTGACGCTAAAGAGGTTTGCTCAACGAGTGAAATGGGCTCCATCATAGCAAACTACATAGAGAGATAATCCTAAATTTCTTATGCAGACACTTACCCTAGCCAATATTTATGAACTTCAAGGGCTCAAAGAAGAAGCTCTTGAGATTTACAAAGAGCTTCTGAAAAAAGATCCAAACAATAGTGATGCTAAAATAGCGATTCGAAGACTCTCTGGAGTTCGTAAAAAGTTTTTGAAAGTAAATACACAGATGAAAGAGTATTTTTTGAAAATGGAGAGTGAAGTAGAATTTAAAGAGTTTGAAAGGTGGTTGCTTAAAACATGGAATTAAAAGATGTCATACTCTCAACACTTGCAGAACTAGAAGAAGAGGTGGTTGAAGAGCATATTCATGCACTAGCAAGCCATCAAGAGCATGATTTAAAAGAGAAAGAGCCTCAGCAATCGATGCCGCAACCTGAAGATGAGGGACCACTTCTTACGAATGAACTCATCTATTTACACTCTATAAGAGAGCGACTTCTAGTGCTTTTTGAGGGTTTCCAATCTCCAAACAATGCTAACATTGAAGCAAAAATTGATATGACTCTCAATTTTTTAGAGTACACGCTAGCAACTATTGATCAAAGAATCCAAAACCTAGAAAAAGAGGAGCTTGTATGAGCCAATACCGCGTTTTAATCGATGCAAACGATGAAAAAGGATTAGTCCATAAAGTCTCGAGTATATTTTATGGTTATGACTTAAATATTCTCTCAAATAGTGAATTTGTTGATAAAGAGAGCAATAAATTTTTTATGCGCAGTGTTGTTGATGGCGACATAGACAAAACAGAACTAACTAATGCTGTAATAGATGTTCTCCCTAAAAACTCTAGCGTCAAAGTCATTGAACCAAAGAAAAAAAACATTATTATTATGGCAACAAAAGAGCTTCATGCGCTTGGAGATATACTTATTCGTCATGAATCAGGCGAACTTGAAGCAAACATATTAGCAGTTATCTCAAACTACGATCTCTTAGAATCAGTTGTCTCTAAATTCGATATTCCTTACATTACAGTCTCTCACGAAGGTATCGACAGACTCGCTCACGAAACAAAAATCATTGAAACAATAGAGTCTTTCAAAGATGTAGACTACATTGTTCTAGCCAAATATATGCGTATACTCACACCGCGTTTCGTAGAAACCTTTGAGGACAAAATCATTAATATTC
>CAZJRG010000101.1:0-5370 GCA_964548435.1 uncultured Sulfurimonas sp.
CACTACCTTTTTAGAACAATGAGATCTGTTTGAGTGAGGAACAGGTACCAAGTGTTCCATAGTTGAATTACTCAACGGGAAGCCAGGATTGACTTCCTTCACTTGGGAGTGAAAAACACTTGGTACCCCGTTGAATAATTTGAACGGGGTAATAATATTAAAATTGCAGAGGAAAGACCATAAAGAAAATAGCGGTGTTTTTTATGTGTTTTTGGTTTCAAAAGTTTGCATGACTATTCAAACGATTTCATTCCGCTGAAATATATAGGCAACATACTGAATGTAGAAAGTTAATATAAAAAATTTATAATGGGTCAAGATTAAGAACTGTAGTAAAAAAGTAGTAAAAATCTGATTCTGAAGTTTTCTTAAAGTGAGAGTAAATCTCTTGTAGTTCCCTATTTTAGGGGTGGTGCGGATGGGGAGACTCGAACTCCCACACCTTGCGGCACCAGATCCTAAGTCTGGCGTGTATACCAATTTCACCACATCCGCACACGCTGTAGATAAGTGTTTTTTGTCACTTCTGACATGATAATATAAAAAATGCAGTGGTACGCCCTAATGGATTCGAACCATTGGCCTACGCCTTAGAAGGGCGTTGCTCTATCCAGCTGAGCTAAGGACGCATCAGATAAATATGGTACGCCCGATAGGATTCGAACCTATAACCCTCGGAGCCGAAATCCGAAACTCTATCCAGTTGAGCCACGGACGCTACTATATTTGCTATATTATCGTTTTATTTTAAGTCATGGGGTGGGATACGGGGCTCGAACCCGCGACCCCCGGCACCACAAACCAGTGCTCTAACCAACTGAGCTAATCCCACCATATTTTTGAGTCTTAAAATAAAAAAATTGTAAATTGAAATGGTCGGGGTGAAAGGACTCGAACCTTCGGCCCCCTGGTCCCAAACCAGGTACTCTAACCATACTGAGCTACACCCCGACCTACACAAAAGCCGAAAGACTTGAAGAATTTTGACTAATGAGGCGGAATTATAATGAATTCATTTACAAATGTCAATAGTTTTTAAAAAAATCTTTTGGCTTTTTTGGCTTTTTTTGTATAATCCTCTCATAGTGCCTCTTGTGGCCCAAAGGATAGTGGAAAATGAAAATAGCAAGGTTTAGTAAAATCGGTTTTATATTGGCTGCTGCTGGAAGTGCGGTGGGGCTTGGAAATATCTGGAAGTTTCCCTACATTACTGGAGAGTATGGAGGCGGTGCATTTGTAATTATCTATTTGTTAACCGTTGCATTTGTAGGTTTTTCCATTATGATCGCTGAGATGCTCATTGGGTATCTTGGCAGAGGTGATGGGGTGAGCTCATTTGAAACTCTAGCTCCAACACATAAACATCTGTGGAAATATGGTGGTTTTCAGGGCATCGCCGGCATAATTGTGATGATCTTTTACTCTGTTGTCATCGGCTGGATATTTCACTACATAGTCACCTCTTTAATATCTCTGCCAAGTAGTGTCACACAAGCACAAGAGCAGTTTTCATCTATGCTACACAGCGATTTTCAAACGCAGCTCTTCTATCACACTCTCGCCTTCCTCTGGATAGCATATGTCCTCATTCGCGGTGTAAAAAGTGGTATAGAGCGATTTAATCTCTACTTGATGCCTGCACTTATCTGCATACTCTTAGGGATGCTTTTGTATGCCACCACACTTGATGGCTTCTCTCATGCAGTGCGTTTTATGTTTGTAGCAGACTTCTCAAAGATTGGTTCTGAGGCAATTGTAGCGGCTATCGGACACGCTTTTTTCACACTCTCTTTGGGTATGGGGGCCATCCTTACTTACTCCGCATCAATGCAACAAAATTCAAATTTGGTACAAAATGCACTCTGGGTGGTCTTTTTAGACACTTTTATCGCCATTGTTGCGGGTATTATGCTCTTTACATTTCTTTACGAATATGGCGCTGGTCCTGCAAATGGTCCAGGTTTAGTCTTTATTTCACTCCCTGCTGCGTTTTATGAGATGGGGGTTGTTGGAAACTTTTTTGCAGTGCTCTTCTTTGTAGCACTTGCATTTGCAGGGCTCACCTCTTCTGTCTCTTTGGTTGAGCCGATGGTGCAGTATTTTATTACTCGATTCTCTTGGAGCAGACTCAAAGCAACACTAGCTATGACACTCTTCTTTTATCTTTTTGGTATTCTCGCCATACTCTCAAACATTGATGGTTACTCTTGGGCACTCACCTGGGGAGGGAGGACGTTTTTTGATTGGATGGACCACATCACTTCAGCTATTATGCTCCCATTTGGTGGGCTTGTTATGGCTATTTTTGTTGGATTTGTGCTTCCAAAAGATCGACTGAAGTCTCTACTACACACACAACTTGGTGCTGCGTTTGAGGTGTGGTACTTCTCTCTGCGTTACATCACACCTGTAGCGATGTTTCTACTTATACTTTCACTTTTAGGAGTTCTGTGATGTCAAAAGCACAAACCATAAAATCGCTTCTGCTCAAACACAACATAAACACAGACTCAAAGGTCTCATTTATAGTCAACACTGAGGAGCATCTCCTTAGCTTTGAGGAGATTATCGACTCCTTTATGATGGCTTCAAAGGAGTCGCAAAATATCTTTTTCCATGGTTTTGAGAGTGCACTTGATTTAGGAGAAGAGGGAGTAGAGAGATTTTTTGAAGGGATGGGGCAACTTCTTCTGATGAGCCACCTCTCAGAGAAGTTTGAGAGTTAGCTTTAGCGAAGCAAAAGGGGCTTTGCTCCTTTTGCGGAGTATTAAAATTGTATCATCCCGTTGACTGGTGAAGAGGCAGTCGCATAAGGTTTTTTAGGAATTCTGCCCGCTAAGTAAGACATTCTGCCCGCTATTACCGCGTGTTTCATAGCCTCAGCCATCATCATAGGGTTTTGTGCCTGAGCGATGGCTGTGTTTGTTAAAACGCCGTCCGCTCCAAGCTCCATAGCATACGCCGCGTCACTCGCACACCCAATTCCTGCATCTACGATGATAGGAAGATTTACCGCTTCACGAACAAAGACGATATTGTAAGGGTTTTGAATTCCAAGTCCTGAACCAATTGGAGCAGCCAAAGGCATGATGGCATGCGCACCAGCATCTTCTAGGCGTTTTGCCATGATCGGGTCATCTGAAGTGTAGGCCATGATAGTAAAACCATCTTTTGAGAGCACTTCGCATGCTTTGATAGTCTCTAAAACATCAGGATAGAGTGTTTTTGTAGTATCACCAATAACCTCAAGCTTGATAAGGTCAATTCCAGTAGCTTCACGAGTGAGACGAAATGTAGTGATCGCCTCTTCAGCAGTTACACACCCCGCGGAATTTGGCAAAAACTTGACGTTTGTCCCTTTAAAAGTATCGCGAAGATTCTCTTTGTCTGGGTCTGTGATGTTTAAACGACGAACCGCTACGGTGATGAGTTCACTTCCAGAAGCGAGTGTAGCCGCTTTTGTCATCTCAAAAGAGTCGTATTTTCCACTGCCAACGATTAAACGCGATCCAAGTTCATATTTTCCAATTTTTAATAGTTGATCCATTTTCTTATCCTTATAATTTCTTTGTATTATAATAAAACTATCTTACAGATTCCCAATCTCTTCAATCAAATCATCAGGAGTAAGAGAAAAATCATTTCCTTTGTAGGCAAGAGCGAGTTTTACATGGGCAAGTGAGCCATGAATAGCCGCTTCAAGCGGTGTGTAGCCTTGAGCGAGCAGGGCTGCTATGAGACCGCTAAGAACGTCGCCACTTCCCCCTTTGGCAAGTGCTGGTGTGCCGTGAGGATTGACGTAAAAGCTCTCGTTTTGACCAATGACGACATTAGCTCCTTTGAGCAGAAGCACGGCGTTTGGATAGGCTTTGCAAAAAAGCTCTGCATACCCAAAGCGATCACGCTGGAGAGTCTCCACGTCAATATGAGCAAGCCCCGTATGCTTCAAGAGTGATACAAACTCTTTTGGATGAGGCGTAAGTACGATATTTTCTCTCTCTAAAATTTGAGTGAGTATCTCCATGTGGAAAATATCGGCATCGGCAACAATCGGGAGTTCATTTGCCAAAAATGCAGCCAAGTTTTCCGCCGAAAGCGCATTTCCAAGCCCCATTCCAAGTGCGATTGCGGTGGCGTTTGAAGGAATCTCGTAAGAGTGCATGAGTGTGTGTGGGCGCTTGAGATCTTTTGCACCCACGAGCGAAACTAAACCCGCTCCAAAACGCAGCGCGGCTTTAGCACTAAGCGTACTCGCTCCTATCTTTTGTCCACTTATGACGGCGAGATGACCGTAGCTCCCCTTGTGAGAATCTTTTTTGTTTCTGTATGGAAGTTTGAGATCTTCTAAATCAAGAAGGTGCCAAGGCGTCTCTACCTCGTAAATGTCACGAGGCACACCAAGGTCAAGCACGACAATTTCACCGACAAACTCTTTGGCTCCATCGGCAAACATGGACTTTTTGAGTGCACCCATAGTGAGTGAGACATCAGCGACAAAGATGTTCTCATCGCACTCACCACTGCGTTTAAGCCCTGAGGGAACGTCACAAGCGATTTTAAAAGCCTGTATGTTGTTCATGGTTTGCAGGACGGCTTTTTCTTCATAGTCTAAATCACCACGAAAACCAGTTCCAAAAACAGCATCCACAAGCACATCGCACTCGTTGAGCTCTATGGTCTTTTTCACCCCAATGGCAAGTGCGCGCTTGCGTTGGAGTATGGCCATCTCTGAGCGAAGATCTTTGATGAAAAAAGTTTTAATGTTGTAGTCACCCACAAGCAAACGCGATAGAGCTATACCATCAGCTCCGTTGTTTCCGCTGCCGCAGACGACTACTATCTTGGAGTGTTTTGGAAATCTCGCCCGAATAAAATCCGCCATGCCATCGGCTGCATGCTCCATAAGCAGATCTTCACTCAAGCCAAATTTCTCGTAACAGCGTTGGTCTAAAAAACCAACCTCATCGTATAGTTTTTGCATAGTAGTTTCCTTGTTATAATTCTCTAAGAAAGAGAATTATAACTCAAAATATTTTGCTAAAAACGCAAAGAGAGACCAGCACTCACTTGACGTCCCGCATAAGGAGCTGTTGCCTTTAAAAATGAGAGATGGTTTAGTGCTTGCTCGTCTGTAAGGTTTTCACCCTTTGCAAAAAGTGAGCCCTCAAAGTCACCTAAACGCAGTGCATACTCGACATAAGCACTCAGCCAGCCATAACTTGGCGTTTGTGTCTCATAAGCACCTTCAAATCTGCTCTCGTCTACATGTTTGTAGCTCAAACGCGAAGTGAGATCTTTGTATGTATGTTTCAAGCTTGTGGTCACTGAAAATGGTGGCATACGAGGGATGTAGCCACCGCTTTTGAGCTC
>CAZJRG010000102.1:0-5369 GCA_964548435.1 uncultured Sulfurimonas sp.
TATGAAGATCGTATCCGTATGGATACTTGTAACCAAGCTAGTGTTAGAATGTAGTTTTAAAAATTTTTCTTTTTATACTGCTGCTCAAGAGAGCAGTAGTATCCCACCCAATATAAAAATAAATCCTAAACTTCCATACTCAAGATACTTTTGAAGCTTTTGACTCTTTTGAGATGCTTTTTTTCTTATGAGGGTGCTTAGTAGTGCCGAGACAAAAATGATACTGCTCATACCAAGGCTCATCACCAAAGCGGCTATAAAACCAGCAAAATAGAGCTTCAAAGAGAGTGCAAATATAAAAATAGTTGTTGTTCCAGGGCAGGGCACGATACCTGCAGAGATGATAAGTGCGAAATCTGTAGAATTTTTATCTACTTTGCAGGCACTACATCCACAGCTACTGATGTGTGGTGGCGTTATCGTAAATTTTGGGGTTATCTTGTTTACTCTTACCTTTTCAAGTTGATAAAATTGCCACTTCTTGTAGAGGAGATAGGCGGCTATAGCGATGATGATAAGTGCGGCAATTTTTGTAGTATAAAAGAGTGCATCATCAAAGAGTTGAGCCATGAGTGTAGTGAGTACAAAGTAGATCAGTAGCGTTAAAATAAACGCAGAGAAGGTGTGGACTATACCTATGGCAAGTGAGATAAAAAGAGCTTTTGCATAGGAGCGATCATTTGCCAAAAAGTAACTACCTACTAGCGTTTTTCCATGCCCTGGTCCCATAGCATGAATGAGTCCATATCCAAACGCGAAGAGCAGTAAAGTCAGATAAGTGAGTGGATTGTGTTCATCACGGATAGAGCTAAAGAGCTCTTTTATTTTCCCTAGAGCAGCTTGTAGATAGCTCTCTTGGATGGAGGAAGTTTTTTGTATGTCTGGTTTGGATGGTGCTTCTTTAGGCTCTTGTAGTACATCTTCAAGTGGCGGATTTTCTAAAAAAAGTATGGAAGCGGTGAAGAGATAGAGATTTTTTGTGTAAGAGAGAGTTCCACCTTCAATCTCCAAACGCGACATAATAAAAGCAAAAAATGACTCATCATCTTCAAACGCCATTGAGAGCGAAGCATCAGGTGATATCTCCTGATTGAGGGTGGCATCATAACTAAAGAGTAAAAACTCATCTTGAACCCTTAGGTGAAATCCGCTGTAACTTACCTCTAGTTTTGAAGCCTCTGAAGCATTTATGTCAGCATACTGAATAGATGTGAGCATCTTTTTTGGTGCAAGGTATTCAAGCATCGATTTTTGCATATCTTTAAGCTCATCTTCATCAAGCATATCGTTTGAGTTTTTGTCAAATTGTCTGGTCACTTCTTCAGTATACATATCTGAAAAATGCCATAAAAAGTGAATGCTTTTAAGCCTTTTTTGCTCCATCTTAAGTGTGATGTCCATCTCAACAGATGGGGTCATAAGTGTGCAGGTTGCACATCCAAAAAGGAGTGTTTGAAGTGATAAGAAGAGAAAAAGATATATTTTCATAAGAGCCTTGCAATAAATTTTAAAGAGTGGTTGTTTTAAAGGGATGGATTTTACTCATAACTCTCTTAATTGGGACTTTGTGAAGCTTGCAGTTTTCTAAGCTAAGCTATAATTGCGGCGATGAAAAAAGAACCAGAATTTAAAGTCGTATCGCCTTATGAACCAGCTGGTGATCAGCCCCAAGCCATAGAGATACTCAGCGCATCTATTTTAAGTGGCAATCAGTATCAGACCCTAGAGGGTGTTACAGGAAGCGGTAAGACACATACTATGGCTCGCATTATCGAACGTGTGAAGATGCCAACCATCATCATGACACACAACAAAACACTCGCAGCACAGCTCTACAGCGAGTTTCGCCAATTTTTTCCGCACAATCATGTTGAATACTTTGTCTCCTACTATGACTACTATCAGCCAGAAGCATACATACCCAGACAAGATCTCTTCATAGAAAAAGATAGTGCGATCAACGATGAGCTAGAGCGTATGCGCTTGAGTTCGACTGCAAATTTGCTCTCATACGATGACGTCATCGTCATCGCTTCAGTATCTGCAAACTACGGACTTGGTGATCCAGAAGAGTACCTCAATATGGTGCAAGCCTTGGCAGTTGGCGACGCTATAAATCAGAAAAAATTGCTGCTGCGTTTAGTGGAGATGGGCTACTCGCGCAATGATAGCTATTTTGACTCTGGACACATCCGTGTCAATGGAGAGAGTTTAGACATTTACCCTCCCTATTTTGAGCAAGAAGCGATCCGTGTCGAGTTTTTTGGTGATGAGATTGAGGCGATATACACTTTTGATATCATAGACAATAAACGTCTCGAAGAGCACAAAATGGTCACTATCTATGCGACTTCACAGTTTAGTGTGGGTCAGGAGAAGATGGCATTAGCGATCAAGCGTATAGAAGAGGAGCTTGATGAGCGGCTTGCATTTTTTGAAAAAGAGGGCAAGCTCGTTGAGTATCAGAGACTCAAACAGCGTGTGGAGTTTGATCTTGAGATGCTCCAGACTACGGGAATGTGCAAAGGTGTAGAAAACTATTCGCGTTTACTTACCAACAAAAAACCTGGCGAAGCACCCTTTACGCTTCTTGACTATTTTGCTCAAAACAACAAAGAGTATTTGGTTATTGTTGATGAGTCGCATGTCTCATTGCCACAGTTTCGTGGAATGTATGCAGGCGATAGGGCAAGAAAAGAGGTGCTTGTAGAGTATGGTTTTCGACTCCCTTCCGCTCTTGATAATCGTCCGCTTATGCTTGATGAATATATTAACAAAGCGCCGCACTATCTCTTTGTATCAGCTACACCATCAACATATGAGCTAGAGCTATCGGCTGCAAAAGCCCAGCAGGTGATTCGTCCAACTGGGCTTTTAGACCCCATTATTGAGATAAAAAGTTCTGACAATCAAGTAGAAGATATTCACGATGAGATTAAAAAAGTTATAGTAAAAGATGAGCGAGTGCTCATTACCGTACTTACTAAAAAAATGGCTGAAGCGCTTACAAAATATCTTGCGGACTTGGGTATAAAAGTGCAGTACATGCACTCAGACATCGACACAATAGAACGAAATCAAATCATAAGAGCGCTCAGACAAGGTGTTTTTGATGTGCTCATAGGAATAAACCTTCTACGAGAAGGTCTTGATCTTCCCGAAGTGAGTCTGGTGGCTATTTTAGATGCTGATAAAGAGGGGTTTTTACGAAGCGAGACCTCACTCATACAGACTATTGGGCGAGGAGCACGTAACGCAAATGGGCGAGTGATTTTGTATGCCAACAAGATGACAGGTTCGATGCAGCGAGCCATTGAGAAGACAAAGGCTAGACGTGAACTTCAAGAGGCATTTAACCAGAAGCACGACATTACACCCACAACTACTAAACGCAGCCTCGATGAAAACCTGAAACTTGAAGAGCATGGAGATCTCTATCAAAAACATAAAAAGAAACTAGACAAGATGCCAGCATCTGAGAGAAAAGCACTGGTAAATGAGTTGATGCTCAAAATGAAAGCTGCTGCAAAAGAGCTTAATTTTGAAGAGGCAGCACGACTGCGTGACGAGATACAAAAAATAAAACAGTTATAAAAGAGGATATATGGAAGAGACATTTAGCAACTTGGCAACATACGGATACATAGGACTTTTTCTTTACTCGCTTGGCGGGGGGTTTGTGGCACTTATTGGTGCAGCGGTACTCTCATTTATGGGTAAAATGGATTTAACACTCTCTATCTCTATTGCGTTTGTGGCAAATGCTCTTGGTGATGTAATGCTCTTTTATATGGCACGCTACCAAAAGGGAATGATGCTTGAAGGAATAAAAAAGCATAGACGTAAACTTGCACTCTCACATATGCTTATGAAAAAATATGGTTCGTGGATTATTTTGTTTCAGAAGTTTGTCTATGGACTCAAGACACTCATCCCAATAGCTATAGGTCTTACAAAGTATGACTTTAAAAAGTTTTTAATTTTTAATCTCTTAAGCTCTGGAGTCTGGGCATTAGTTATTGGGCTTGGAAGTTACTACTCAGGAGGGGCTTTGGTGAAGGTGGCGGAACTTATTGGTGAGAAGCCTTGGATCGCACCGCTTGTTTTGGTGACCTTTGCAACTCTTCTATGGCTCTATCTTACCAAAGCGACTAAACGCAAGGTAAGATAAAGACTTATTATTTCATTGCTGCGTTTAAACGCAGTCAATTAGCTTCCTATTTTTGGACCAGCTGCAGAGTAGTCAAACTCACTATCAGCACTTTGATACTTTTTAAAGTTGTCTATAAACATCTGAGCGAGCTTATCTCGAGTGACTTCAAACTCTTTTGGATCTGGCCAGCAATCTTTAGGAAAAAGTACCTTTGGATCTACATCACCCAGAGTACAAGGAACACTCAGCCTAAATGTATTTGTCGTTCTAAATTCACTCTTGTTGATGCTTCCATCTAGCACTGCGTTTATACATGCGCGAGTATCTTTGATGCTCATACGTTTTCCAACACCATAAGGTCCACCGCTCCATCCAGTATTTACAAGATAGACATTGACATTGTGTTGGTCGATCTTTTCGCCTAGAAGTTTGGCATAGACTGTTGGGTGAAGAGGTAAAAATGCTTCTCCAAAACATGCTGAAAATGTCGCTACTGGCTCAGTGATACCACGTTCAGTCCCAGCTACTTTTGCAGTATAACCACTTAAAAAGTAGTACATCGCTTGCTCTTTTGAGAGCTTAGAGACTGGAGGAAGAACACCAAACGCATCAGCCGTTAAGAAAATGATGTTTTTTGGGTGTCCTGCCATAAGATCTTTTTTATGGTTTTCTATATGCTCTATTGGGTAGGAGACACGAGTGTTTTCTGTTTTTGAACCATCATCATAGTCTACTTCACCAGAGGCGTCCATCACGATGTTTTCTAAAAGTGCATGCTCTTTGATGGCACCATAAATCTCTGGCTCGTTTTTCCCATCAAGGTTGATGACCTTGGCATAACATCCACCTTCAAAGTTAAAAACACCATGGTTATCCCAGCCATGCTCGTCATCACCAATGAGAGCTCTGTGTGGATCTGTTGAGAGTGTTGTTTTTCCTGTTCCGCTGAGTCCAAAGAAGAGTGCTGTATCTCCATTTTTACCCACGTTTGCAGAACAGTGCATTGCAAGTTTACCCTCAAGAGGCAACCAGTAGTTCATCATAGAGAAGATACCTTTTTTCATCTCTCCGCCATACCAAGTACCACCGATGATAGCAATGTTGTTCTCAATATCAAAAAGAACAAAGACCTCCGAATTAAGCCCATGCTCTTTCCATTTTGAGTTGACTGCTTTACATGCGTTTAAGACCACAAAGTCACTTTTAAAGACTTCGA
>CAZJRG010000103.1:0-5353 GCA_964548435.1 uncultured Sulfurimonas sp.
CATAGCACTCCAAAAGACAAAAAAAGCCAAACCAAAAACCATAACTATAAAATAAGTCACACCTAACACTTTTTGTAGTACTATTTTTCTTATGAAAAGTAGTGCCGAGCTCCAAAAACCAACAAATCACCAGCTTATCTTGAGTGAGATACAAAACTCTCCTCTTGTCTCGCAAAAAAGCAAAAAGATCGTGCTTAAAAAGGGCGAAGATGCCCTAAACTCTCTTGATACTTTAAACAATTTCTACTTTGTGATGAGTGGCAAAATCAAGATTTTTCAGATAGATTTTGCCACTTCAAAGGAGCAAACGCTCTACATTCTCACTCGTAGCGATATGTTTGACGTGCTAGCACTCCTTGATGGCTCTCACAATGAGTACCTCTCTGAGGTGTTAGAGGAGAGTGAGCTTATCGCCGTGCCCATGAGTGAAATGGAGGAGATGATCCTTAAAGACGCTGCGTTTAGACACTACTTTTATGCTTACCTTGCCGAAAAGCTCCGTTCTATGGAAAATCTAGCACTCAGTCTCTCATTTTATGACATCTACCAAAGAGTGGTACAGCTCTTTAGCAGGTTTACCTATATGCAAGATGACAAACCTGTGCTTAAAACCATAGATAACATGAAACACGAAGATATCGCCTCGATGATAGGCACAGTGCGAAAAGTGCTCAGCCGCACCCTTGGGAAGCTCAAAGAGGAGGGTGTCATAGAGCTCTCACGCAAAAATATCCGCATCAAGAACTTTCAAAAGTTGCTTGATAGACTCAGCATTTAAATAGCAAACTACAAGAGTAGAGAGCCAAGAACTCCTATAACCCCTCCAAAAACGCCACCCCACACAACAAGCCAGTCGAGATGTTCACGGATGAGATTTTGTACTATCTCTTTGACCATCTGCGGTGTGAGCTCTGCTAGTCGTTCGTCTATGAGATGCTCGATTGTGCAGAGCATATCCTCTTGAAGTGCTCCGTTTTCTAGGTGTTTACTCAGTGTTGCGTTAAACGCAGCAGAGTTTGTGATGGCTACGACGGCACTCTTCATCTTGTTGGCAAAAGGTTCACGAAGCCCCTCTAAGGCTCTCTCCCCTCCAAACATCCCTAGCATTCCTCCAAATGAGGACTCCATGACAGTTTTGCTCAGCGCATCAAACGCAGGAGTGAAGTCTGTCTCCTCTATGATGGGTGCGAGATTAAGCTTTTTCTCCTCTTGTTTTAAGAAGTTTTCTAACTGGTTTGGAGTAAAAAACTCCTCCATCATCAGTCGTTTGATGGCATCTCGAAAAGCATGAAAACGCAGTGCTATAACCCCCGATCCATATAAAAACGGCACTTTTTCAAAAAGCATATGAATGGCGAGTTGATTTGTGAGCGCTCCTGAGAGTGCAAAGAGTCCTCCAAAGAGTAAGAGTTCAGATCCAAATGGCAGGATGAGACTCAGTAGTACCAAGGCAAACGCAGTGGCGTTTGTTAAAAATGCTTTGTTCAATTGCAAAGTAGCTCCTTTCTAAGCGGTGATTGTGTAAATGATAAGTATTATAATAAAAGAAATTAAAAACCTAAGAGAAATTCTATGACACAACTCATCAGCTATTTTATCAACAACACCCGTTTTAACTATGCACTATTGGCTTTTTTACTCTATTTGGGTGTGCATGCTTATATGAACATACCAAAAGAGCTCTTTCCAAATACTGAACTTGACAAAATAAGTGTGCAAGGGAGTTACATCGGTGCGAGTGCGGATAATATGGACAAGATGGCAGTTCGCGAGCTTGAAGATGCACTTGGGAGCATTAGCGGCATAGAAAAAAGTGAGACCACCATAGCTCCAGGGCAGTTCTCTATGATTTTAACACTCAGCGATGGTGTCAATAAGGTGAGTGTGCTCAATAAAGTAAAAGATGCCATCTCTTTTTCGAAGCAGTTTTTACCTGCAGATATGAACGAACCTACCGCACTCATCGTCGATAGGGTTCGCCCACTCATCTCACTAGCAGTCTCCTCAAAAAAACTTTCACGCTCGGAGCTCACAGAGATCGCCAAAGAGATAAAAAACAAAATTTCCAAGATAAAAAACATCTCTGAAATTGCTATTCGGGGCGATTCTGACCAAGAACTCACTATCAAAATCGACTCAAACGCCATCTTGGCATACGGGCTTAATCCCCAAAGTGTCATAAACGCCATTGCAAATCTCTCCTACATCTTTCCCATCGGAAATATAGAGGAGAAAGGGAGTTTTGTTTTTGTCTCCACCATCAACGGCAAAGCAGACATAGAGGGGTGGCAAGAGAGCATTGTGCAGGTGGACGATAAGTTTATTCGTCTCAAAGATGTTGCCCAGATCTCTATAGAGTACCCTCAAACGCAGACACTCTCTTCGTTTAACAACAACGATACCCTCACGCTTGTCATCTCTAAAAGTGAAGAGGGAAGTTCTATGGAGCTCTCAAAGGAGCTTAAAAGTTACATCAAAACTATCGCACCACACTATAAAGACGTACTTTTTGATTTCTATCAAGATAGCTCCAAACCTGTGAATGACAGACTCAACACGGTCATCTCAAACCTTATGTTTGGGCTTCTTCTCGTTTTTACATCACTCTTTATACTCATTAATTTACGCATTGCGTTTATTGTGGTGCTTGGCATTCCGTTTTCGTTTATTATTGGACTGCTCTTCATCTACCATATGGGATACTCTATAAACATTGTCTCACTTTTGGGTGCACTCATCGTCATAGGCATCGTCGTCGATGACGCTATCGTCGTGAGTGAAAATATTCAGCGACTCATCGATGAGGGGATGGAGCCAAAAGATGCAGCCTTAGAGGGAACTAAAGAGATGTTGCTCCCTGTGACACTCGCAACACTTACGACAGCTGCGGCATTTTTACCCATCTTTTTGATGCAAGGGGAGATAGCGCTCTTTTTGATTCTCATACCTATTGTCGTGGTTATGATTCTTCTAGGTTCACTGCTTGAGACGTTTTTTTTCCTACCGCTGCATGCAAAAGAGTTTCTCAAAAAAAGTCACAACCTTGTAGATTGGCGACCGCTTCAAGAGCTCTACGGAAAAACTTTGGAGTTTCTCATAGAGTATAAAAAGAGCTTTTTGATTGTTTTTCTTCTACTGGTTCCGTTGGCGACATTTTATGCGGCTTCCTCTATGCGCTTTCAGTTCTTTCCAAATTTTGACGGAAACAACATCTATATCTCTGGCAAACTCGACATTAGCACGCCGCTTGAGGAGACCTATGCCATCACCAAAGAGATAGAGGCTGCGTTTTTAGAGCATGCAGATGAGTTCTCACTCAAATCTACATCGGCAACGAGTGGATTTCGCCGTTCGCTCTCAGGTGAGACGGAGCAGAGCAACAATGTTTTGTATATCACACTAGAGCTCTATGAACGCAAAGAGCTCACATTTATTGACAAATATCTTAATCCAATTTTAAACTTCACATTTGATTTTAACAACCCAGATAAACGCAGAACACTCCAAACCTTTGAGCTCTCGCCCCGTGCTGCTGAGATACTTGAGCCTTTTAAGCAAAAGTATGCGTTTTTGGAGCTTGGAGTGAGCGAGGATAAACCAGGACTCATTCGAAGTGACATTCAGATCAATCTCTCTGGAAGTGACTACAAAGCACTTGAAGCGTCCATCAAAGAGCTTGAGGCAAAACTTGCAACGACCAAGGGTGTAGCAAACTACTCTAACAACATCAAGTATGGTAAAGAGGAGTACAAAATAGAGATCAATGCGTTTGGGGAGTCTTTGGGTCTGAGCGAAGCGAGCGTTTCAAGGCTGCTGAGTGATTACTTCTTAGAACGTCGCCAATCGACCACTTTTAACAAGTACGGCATCATGGAGATCAAGACGCAAGATCTCTACAAAGACAAAACGCAGAGTCTCAAAAACTTCAACATCGCACTTGGAGATGGGCGTTATGTAGCTCTTAGAGATGTGGCAAACATCACCGTCGTGCAAGATTATGAGAAGATAGATAAGTTAAATGGGAGCAGAGTCAAAACCATCTTTGCAAATGTTGATAAACGCACCATTACAGCACAAGAGGTTCTAAATTCACTCCGCCCAACACTCGATGAGATCAAAAAACGCGGTATTGAGGTCTCGCTTCTTGGAGAGCGTGAAAAAAACAAACAGCTTCAAGGAGATATGAAAACAACACTGCTCCTTGCTCTGTTTCTTATCTTTTTGATTTTGCTGCTCATTTTTTCGAAGGTAAAATATGTTTTGATGCTTATGAGTGTCATTCCATTCTCTATTCTTGGGGCACTTTTGGGGCACCACTTCTTAGATATACCCCTTACTATGCCCTCCATTATTGGTATCTTGGGGCTTGCAGGGGTTGTGGTCAATGATGGGATTATTATGCTTGATTTTTTACATGGTACACACAAAAGAGAGGAGTTTTTAACACGTGCAAAACAGAGACTCAGACCCATTCTTATCACCTCTATTACTACATTTTTAGGACTCTATACACTGATATTTTATGCCTCTGGTCAGGCTGTTATCTTACAGCCGATCGCGGTCTCTATTGGTTTTGGATTGCTTTGGGGAACACTGCTTAATCTCATCTATCTACCGACACTCTATGCACTTGTCAATGGGATAAAACCGCTGCGTTAGTTGGCAGGTTTATAGGGGTAGGTCGGGAGTTTTACACCTTTGGTGGCATACTCCATGCCCCCTTTGATGTTGATAACATTGTACCCTAGCTCTTTAGAGAGCCAAGGGGCGATGACAGAGGTACGGCTTCCTGTGTGACAGATGATGGCAAAGGGTTTGCGGGTGTCTACTTTTTGGTTGAGCTGGCTTAAAAAAGAGTTGATAAGCGGTTCGCCGCGTTCACTAAAAAAGACGATAGGAATGGCACCCTTTAAGAGCCCAGTCTCTCTCCACTCTCCCTCTGTGCGAATATCTACAAGTGGAATGTTTTGGCTGAGAAGCTCTTGAGAGATATAGAGATTTTTTACCTCTGCAAAGAGAGTAAGGTTTAAAAATATAAGTGCAAGAAAAACTTTTTTCACATTGTGCTCCAAAATTAAAGTGTATAATTGTAACTACAATTGGTAATGAATAGAGAAAAATATCAAGTTTTTTTATTATTTTCATAACCTATCGCTTTAGCAAGTCAAAATATGAGGAGTAGAGATGGCGGCATCACAAAAGGTTGTAGAGAGTGCACAGCGACTCCGTTATGTGCGTGCTTTGGAGCGCTTTTTAAAGTCTCTCATCTCCTATCTTTCAAACACGCCAGAGCTTACACAAGAGGGGTATGACAAAAAGATAGAGAGTGCACTCAAGATCCTCAAACGTGTTG
>CAZJRG010000104.1:0-5304 GCA_964548435.1 uncultured Sulfurimonas sp.
CACTCGACCCCATATAAAAAGGCGTTGGGTGTGGGCATTGACAAGTTTGATGGCATCACGCCCCGCGATAGTCTCTACTAGATAGCCATGTTTTGACTGTGCCTTTTTAAACTGCTCGTGCGCAAGCGAGGCTACTGGGAGCTGCATAAGAAGGTTAAACGCCACCATAATCACTCCCGCTACAAGAGGCACGAGCGCTATGAGCGGAGAGATGAGGTAGATGACAAAAACGGCTATGAAAAAAAATGGTAGATCGAGCAGCTGCACCAAAGAGCGCGAAGCGAAAAAATCTTTTATCTGGGAGAGCTCTCGAAAAAGATTTGCTTTTGTTCCTGAGAGAAGTCTGTCGTACTGCGTTTTCACACCCAAAATGCGCTCTAAAAGCAGCTCTTCAAAATAGATGCCTATCTCCTTTGAACTCTTCTCCAAGATATAAACGCGAGCGCTTTTAAGAATCATCTCAAAGAGAAAGATGATGAGAATGCCGCCCACGAGTACATAGAGTGTCTCTACGGCGAAATTTGGGATAATGCGGTTGTAAACATTCATGGTAAAAAGCGGCAGAGCAAGTGCGAAAAGGTTGATAAAAACGCTTAAAATCCCCACTTCCACATAGGCTCTCCACGAGGCCTTAAGTGGCGCGAAGAACCAAGAGAGCTCTTTTTTTCTCAAACTCACCACCGCGTCGTCTTTGTGCCTAAAAAACAAGATGGCGTTTTTGAAGTTTTTGAGCAGTCTCTTCTCAACCTCAAAACTCTCCTCTTTTTCAAGGTGGTAAAACTTGGCGTTTTTTCTTGTAACACTCTCTAGCAAAATGATCTCGCCCTTGTCGTTTGACAAAATGAGCGGGAGCAAAAAAGAGTCGATGCTCTCTATGGAGATCTCCTGCGTTTGGGCGTAAAGATTTGAGTTTTTGGCTACATGAAGCAGCGCTTTTACATCAAACTCCTCTTCGCTCGCTCCTGCAATGGCTAAGATGGTATCACGACTGAGGGCTCCAAAATAGAACTGCATCACTCTGTGGAGCGCGTCTATGAGGAGTTTTCCTTGTGGATTAGACATCGATGACCTTTATGTTAAATTCTCTCTCTATCTCTTTGTAGAGCTCTTTAAACGCGGAGTTAAAGTCTCCCAAAGAGTGCTGGCGGATAAGCTTCGCACTTGGATACCAGAGGCTCTGGCACTCATTGACTCCCCAGCGCCAATCCGCCACTCTTTGCAAAACAACCCAGACCTTTCTCCCCATGGCTCCCGCTAAGTGCGCTACCGAGGTATCCGAGGTGATGATGAGATCAAGAGAGTTTAAGATTTTGGCGGTGGTATGAAAGTTTTTGATGTGCGGCGAGAGATCAATGATATGCTCTTGGAGTCTATGCTCTTCTATCTTTTTGGCATCTTCCCCCATCTGAAGCGAGTAAAGTTGAAAACTTTCATGTTTGGCAAGCTGCGTGAAGTGTCGCAGATCAAAGACCTTGTTTTTGTAAGACTCTCCCGTCTTGCTCGCACCCCAGACTATGCCCACTTTTATCTTTTGGCCTGGCAGAGTGTAGCTCTCTTTGAGTTTGATATAAGGGTAATCTTGTGTAAGCTTCTGCAGCTTCGCATCAAGTGCAAACGCCAAAGACATAAAAGGAATTTGCAAGCTAAACGCAGGAAGAGCCTCTTCTCTGCTGTGTACCTCATCAACACAAGGCATACTCTCAAATAGCTCCTCTAATCCCTCTCGCACAAAAAGCACCACAAAAGCCCCACGGCGTTTTAGCTCAAAAAGATAGCGCGCCATCATAAGTGTGTCACCAAAACCCTGTTCTGTGTGGACTAAGACTCGCTCTTTTTGCTTCAGTATCTCACCTTTATATCTTGGAGCGGCAAAAATTTTCTCATAGCGTTTGATATGAAACGCCATCTCCTCTTTTAAAAAACGCCACTCATAATGCTCCCACCCTTTTTCATACTCTCCAGTTTGCAGGAGCACGGTGGCTAGGTCAAAATGTGCATTTACATGGTTTTTATCTAAAGTGAGCGTATGTTCATAAAGCTTTTTTGCCTTATCAAATCGACCGAGATTTTTGTAAGCAGAGGCGCAGTTTGCGAAGTGATTTGGGGATTTGTTATCTAAAGAGATCGCCATCTTATGAAAGTAAACCGCCTCTTCATGTCGCTGCGTTTTATTAAGTGCATTGCCAAGATTTGTGTAGGCTCCAGCGTAAGTAGGCTTGCGTTTGATGCACTCTTTGTAGAGTTTTATAGCAAGCTCATACTCTTTAAACTTCGCATAAAGTGCCCCTAGATTTGCATAAGCCTCCGCATAGTTTGGGTTTTCTTCAATGGCTTTTCTAAAAAGCAACTCGGCATCTTTGTACTGGTGGCGGTTGTAGGCGTCTATGGCTTTGTTGTTGTAATCTGTTGCGTTCAATATTCCATCTCTAAACTATCGTAAATGTGATGCTTGTATCGGCATCCCAAGTATAAATCACTCCATCTACAAAGGTGGTTCTATCCGTTACAGGAGCATTTCCACCTGCTCCATCATCGTCCGTATCGCCAACAAGTTTTATGTTATTCGCTGCGTTATCCGCACTCGATATTTTCAAGTTTATATTTCCACTTGTTGCGCCAGCTGTCCAAGCATCTATGTTTGCTTGCGTGATTTCAAACGCGTTTACTCCATCGGTTATGGCGCCGCTTAAGTCGATGGACTCTATGTTTCTAAACTGTGCGTTATTTATGGATTGATTTGCGCTTGTGAGGTTTATGCCTTCGGTAATATCGACATTATCGCTTCCGCTATCCCCATCAAAAACAAGGTTGCCAATGTTTGCGAAGTCGAGCGTATACTCATCATTAAGCCCCGAAGCCTTGAGCGTTTCAACGCCACTAAAGTCGGTGTCTACATTTGTGCCACTAACATTGCCTGCTCCCACTCCCGAAGTAGTGAGAGAGAGACTCGCACCGATGGCTGAAAAATCAAGCACGTCGTTTGTCCCGCTTCCCATATCTATGACATCTGTTCCCAAAGAGCCTTCGATGATGTCGTTACCGCTTCCAGTGGTGATGTTGTTATCAAAATCTCCAGATGTATTGACAGAGATATTCCCACTCGAAGCCGCGGCGTTTACGTTGCCAGCGGTGACGCTCACCGTAGCGTCATCATCTCCAAGTATGGTCACGGTTTTGCCGCTTCCCAAAGCCTCTGCGTTTATGGTGTTTGTACCACCTGCGGTTGTGATGCTCACGTTTGCATCGGCTAGCGTCACGGAGAGATTTTCACCCGCCCCAAACGCCGCTGCGTTTACATCGCTAGAGACGTTTGTAAGTACCGCATCACCCCCTGCACCACCGATAAGTGTCATATCCGCTTCTATATTCACTGCGTTTATGTTGCTAGTTCCACTTCCAAGAAGCGTAATGTTAGCACTCTCTATGGCTGAATCTATGCTTATGCTAGAGGATATTCCCTCGCCTGAAGCGAGATTTATAGAAACGGTGTCACTGCCACTGCCGCCTTGGAAACTTAGAGACGCCGAGGAGGCGTCAATGCTGTTGGCGACATTGATAGTCGCGCCATCATTATGTGCTCCACCCTCAACACTTGTGACGACGTCATTGAGCGTCACCGCGGCACTCAGACCTGAGGCGAGCATGATGGAAGCGGCTGTGATATTTGCCGCGTTAAAGCTTCCAGAGCCGCTAGAGAGTTCAAGCTTTCCACTTCCGGTGATGAACTTCGCATTAGCGATGCTTAGACTCGTACTCATCACTTGAGTGTTTGCGATGGAGACAACAGCATCTCCAAGATCACCTGTAAATGTTCCTGAGTTGTCAAACGCGGCGGTGATAGTGTCTGCGTTTATGTTTGCGAGATTTGCGTCTAGCGTGGCATTGAGCGCGCTTATGGCGACACTCGTCGCGTTTGCACCATCCGTAACCGTTTTCGCGTTTAGTTTTGCCGCTGTCGCGTTTAGGGTCGTGTTGTCAACCGAGAGATTAAACACCAAGTCACTGCTCACACTTCCTGTAAAGTTTACAGTGCCACTCAAGTCTGCTACAAGCGTTCCACCTCCGCTTGAAGTGATGCCGCTCAAATCTTCACCGCCACTCATACCTGTGATTGTAATATTTCCGGCTCCGTCAAAGTCTAATGTTTTTCCATCGAGAAGTGAAGCCGCCATGCTTGTGGCATTTGGCGTAGTAAATGTCTCAATGGAGTTTAGCTCTCCGCTGTAAACTCCGCTACCGCTGAAGTTTACACCATCACTCGCACTTCCACCCGTAAAATCTCTATCTGCGAGGGCTGTGTTTATAGTTATCGCTTGTGTGCTGGCACTCGCGTCTACGTCTACAACAACACCGTTTAAAGTCGCCGCCGCGTCTGTTATGGAGACTACGAGTGCAGGCGTAGTGGTGATATTACTCACATCTAAAACACCATCGCCGCTACTTGTTATGCGAAGCACTCCAGCACCCGTGATGGTTTTGCCATCAATAATATTTCCCGCCGCACTCATAACGCCACTACTGAGTGTGAGTGTGTCTACATTTGTGAGGTTTCCAGTGTAGGTATCTGTAGCACTCCAGTCAACATTGAGAGTTGTGCCTGCGTTTACGCCGCTGAAGTCTGCGTTTAGAGTGTTTTGAAGATTTTGGACTGCATAAATGCCTGTCGCCGTTGTCGATTTTGTGCTCAGTTGCGCGGCTTCAAGTGTGAGTGTTTGTGCGGCTGCTACATCGTATCTATCAATTACATCTATATTTTGTACTGACAAATCAACACTTGCGTCGACATTAAGCACCACATTTCCACTGCCACTCTGCGTTATGCCTCCAAAGTCATGGTCCGTTGGAGTCGTTGTCGCGTTTATGGTGATGGTGTTTGAGGTTACAAAGGCTTGCGTTTTACCATCGAGCCAAGTGGCGTCTACCGTGAGTCCGCTGTTAGCGGTGATGGTGTCGATGTTTGTGAGATTGCCTGTGAGTGTAGTGTTAGCGCTATACGTGAGTGAGGTTGTACTCGCTCCAGTAGAACCTGCGATGTCCAAAGAGCCATCAGCACTTGTGATGGTGAGATTCACATCCGCATCGGCGGCGTTTAGAACGACTTTGAGATTTGTGATGGCAAGTGCGCTATCTAAGCCTGAAGTGATGACGATGCTTCCATCTCCCGTGATGCCGCTCAAATCAAGCGCACTCGCTCCACCATTTTTAGAGATGGTGAGTGTCTCACCCGCGGCTATGACCATAGTCAAGCCATTTGCTTGCGCGGCGGAGAGCGTGATGGAGTCGCTTGTCACAATGCGCTCAAAG
>CAZJRG010000105.1:0-5158 GCA_964548435.1 uncultured Sulfurimonas sp.
CGATCACTTACGCTAGAGATACTCAAGAGTGACTACTACACCTTTGCACTCTCTCGCGGGCTTCGCCGTGCTATCTTGCTGCGTTTATAGATCTTGCCAAATCTTTTGCGACCTATTGTAACTCTCTTGGGGCTCTCTTTACCTGGGCTTATTGGGGGCAGTGTTATTTTGGAGTCTATTTTTGGGATTGAGGGAATGGGACAGCTTTTTTATATGTCTGCACTCTCAAGGGATTACCCTGTCATCATGGGCGTTTTAATGATTACTGCGTTTTTGACACTGCTTGGAAATATGATCGCCGATCTTTTGCTGCTGCATTTAAACCCTTATATGAAAAGAGCTTGATTTGAGTGTTTTGGCACAAGAGAGGCGCAGGGTGGGGAAGAGTTCTACTACCCTTACGCTTATTTTTTAGCTAAAGAGTGCCGTGTTTAGCTAAAGAGTGCTGCGAGTGCATCTACTCCGTCTTTTTGTTCTGCTTTTTCATCCTCTTGTGGTGTCACTTCGTTCGTCTCTATGAGTTCTATTTGCAGTCCTGTAAGCATTGAAGCAAGACGGATATTGATACCGCTTTTACCGATTGCTTTTGACTTTTGATCTGCTGGAAGTGTGATAATCGCTTTTTCATTCACACCCTCATCGTTTTTGACTATCTCGACATGTGAGATGATGGCAGGGCTCATAGTACGGCTTACAAAGAGCTCTGGTATAGTCGTATACTCTATACAGTCGATGTTTTCACCGATGAGCTCATTGCTCACAGCGTTTATACGCACACCTTTGACACCGACAGTCGCACCAACAGCATCTACTTGTGGATGCGTGCTAAGGATCGCTATCTTTGCTCTCTCTCCAGGGATGCGCGCTGATTTTTCGATCACTACGCTTCCCTCTGCTATCTCTGGAACCTCAAGAGCCAAAAGTGCCTCTAAAAACTTCGGAGATGTACGTGAGAGCTCTATCTGTATACCATTGTCTTTGTCCATGTTTACACGACGAACAACCGCCTTAATGTGGTCACCCACTTTAAAGTGTTCACCTTTAATACGGTTTTTCATAGGAAGGACAGCACGAATCTCATCGACCTCTATGTAGGTGGCGTTTTGAGAGTCCACACGGGTAACACGACCGTTGACAAGGGTACCGATTTTTGACTGGTATTTTGAAAAGATCTCATCTTCAACCAAACGCTGCACATGGTACTCTATCTCTCTGTGGAGCTGTGCAGCAGCGGTGCGTCCGTATGTTTCAAGCGAGTGTTCTACTTGGAGTTGGTCATCAAGCTCGACTTGATCATCATAGCCTCTTGCTTCGCTGATAGCCATAAACGCAGGTGCACTCTCTTCATCTTGGAGTCTCTCATCTTCATCTGTGACTACAGTGATTGTCTGAATAATTTTTATATTTTTTTTGACAGGATCTATCTCTGCGACAAACGCAAAGTTTTTGTTAATGACTCTTTTTGCAGTCTGCACAAACGCAGTTTTCAGTGCTTCAAGCACTCTCTCTGGAGCGAGGTTTTTTTCGTGGGCAATAGCGGTTGCAATATCTAAAATTTTTTCCATAGTTGTATCTATCCTTGTTTTCCCAAATTTTTAAACAGTAATGAAGTAATTTTTGGGGATTTTCTTTTGTGGAAGGGAAGTATACGCAAACTCTGCTAAAAACATCTTTAACCCAATTTTTATGACATTTTTTGTATAATGCACAACTTATTATGAACCTCAAGGAAGCTACAAAATGGAACTAAAAATCGCAAGAACAGAGATAGACGCAAAGCCAAAAAAGATAGAACTCTCTAAAATAGAAGCGGCAGTTGAAAAAGATGACAGTGTGATCTTCTACTTTGATAAAGAGAACTCTCATAAGGATCTACTTGCACTTCAAGATCACTTTGAAGCTAAAGGTAAAAGTTTCTATATGAATGAAGTAAAGTATGGACTCTCAGACAATGACTATATGTACCAAGTACACATAATGAGCTAAAACGCAGATGAGCAAACAACTCTTCATAGAGACATTAGGGTGTGCGATGAACACTCGTGACTCTGAGCACATGATTGCACAGCTTCACGAAAAAGAGGGGTATACACTCACAGATGATCCTAAAAATGCCGATCTCATCCTCATAAACACCTGCTCAGTTCGCGAGCGACCTGTACATAAGCTCTTCTCAGAACTTGGTACATTTAACAAAAACAAAAAAGCATCTGCAAAGATTGGTGTTTGTGGATGTACAGCTTCGCATCTTGGTGATGAGATCATCAAGCGCGCACCCTATGTAAACTTCGTTTTAGGGGCGCGTAATGTCTCTAAAATTACTGAAGTGCTTCATAAAGACAAAGCCGTAGAGATAGACATTAACTATGATGAGAGTGAGTTCGCGTTTAGTGACTTTAGAAGCTCGCCTTACAAAGCTTTTATAAATATCTCTATTGGATGTGACAAGCAGTGTACTTTTTGTATTGTGCCAAAGACACGTGGAGAGGAGATCTCTATTCCAGCTGATCTCATTCTCAAAGAGGCGAGTCGTGCGGTGAGTGCAGGAGCAAAAGAGCTTTTTCTTTTAGGGCAAAATGTGAACAATTACGGACGAAGATTTTCAGGGGATACACAGAAGATAAACTTCACAGAGCTCCTACGCAGACTCTCGGCAATAGATGGTTTAGAGCGCATACGCTTTACCTCTCCGCACCCATTTCACATGGATGATGAGTTTATAGAGGAGTTTGCAAAAAATCCAAAAATCTGTAAATCGATGCACATGCCTCTGCAAAGCGGAAGTACAAATATCTTAAAAGCGATGAAACGCGGTTATACAAAAGAGTGGTTTATAAACCGTGTCGAGAAGCTTCGTAAAGAGTGCCCTGAAGTCTCGATCAGTACAGATATTATAGTCGCGTTTCCAGGTGAGAGTGATGCCGATTTTGCAGATACTATCGATGTGATGAAGCAGGTGCGTTTTGATCAGATATTTTCATTTAAATATTCGCCGCGACCTGAGACTGAGGCACAGTATCTTCCAGAGATAGACCCTGAAATTGCCTCTGAGCGTTTAAGCTATCTGCAATCACTCCATAATGAAATTCTCGATGAGATTCAAGCATCATCTTTAGGTAAAACATATAGAGTCTACTTTGAAGAGCTTATTCGTGATGGGTATGTTTCTGGAAGAAGCGATAACAATCTTGTCGTGAAAGTCAAAGGTTCAGAGGAGCTCTTGGGCGAACTGCGAGACGTTCGCATCACGAGTGTGGGGCGGACTATTTTAACAGGCGAGATTCTTGCGTAAGCGATTTTTGCGTGCTTTTGCACTTTTAGCAGCACCTCTTTTGGGTTCGCTGCTCATTCGCTTCTTAAACGCTACAAATAAAATCGTTTTTCATGCACCAGAGCAGATAAGCGACGAGCCGACCATTTTTGCATGTTGGCACGGGGAGCTTTTAATGCTCCCTTACCTCTACAAACGCTACCGTAAAACACCTCATGCCAAAGTGCTTATATCTCCACATTTTGATGGCGAACTTATCTCTCGAACTATTCGCTATTTTGGCTTGGGAACTCTTGCAGGTTCTAGTGACAAGAGTGCAGCAAAGGTGCTTATTCAAGCTATTAAAACCATTAAAGAGGGGTATGATATAGGCATAACTCCAGATGGTCCAAAAGGACCTCGTAGAGAGGTTGCCGATGGGATTGTCGTGATGGCTCAAAAAACATCTGCTAAGATTGTACTTGTCGAAATAAAACCAACAAAGTATTGGGAGCTCAACTCTTGGGACCGTTTTGTGATTCCTAAACCTTTTGGGTGCATAAACTTTTATGCTTCAGAGCAGCTCGATGTGAGTGCAATGGAGCTTGAAGAGGCTCGAGCTTTTATACAAAAAGGGTTACTCAAACATGTCAGCTAAACTTCTTCTTCCCCTGATTACGTTTGCTACTGTCGTCGTTATGGGTATATACTTTCTTTTTAACCCCTCTTATGAGCGCTCAATAGAAGCAAAATACTACTATGAGATGGGAGAGTATGAGGAGGCTTATCGACTTGCTAATGAGGCATTTGCTATGGACATATATAATCGTATGGCAGCGACCATCATGGCACAATCTAAAACCTCTATGAAGTATGTCGCTTTTATAGAGCAGGCAAAGGGGTTTATGCGCGAGATAAACGCCATGGCTGAAAACGAAAACATAGAGAGTGCCCAGAGGGCAAAGATAAAGATGATGGCAGAGGTAGTTACAAGCAGCTATAAAAAACTTGCACCAAGCATCATTACAGATAAAGCACTCGTAGATGAGGCAGCCTCCTACAATGCAAAATTTGAACAACTCCTTGAAAAAATCACTCACTAAAGAGAGACTCGCTTTTTTAGAGAGTCTTGAGAAGCTTCGTGGCTACTCAGATTTAACACTCAAAAGCTATGACGCGTCGATTCAAGAGGCACTGCGTTTTGTAGAGATCCACGAGGAGGGTGGCTTACTGCATATTAACCTTATGCCATACAGAATGCACATAGCAGAGCTCAACAAGAAGACTATCAGTAAAAAGCTCAGTGCGATTAGAAGTTTTGTAAACTTTTTAAATGAAGCAGGTATACGAACACAACTCAAAGCAGACGAGAGTGTAAAAGTAGCCAAAACGCTTCCTAAGCCAATCAGTCACGAAAAAATAGTCGCAGCTTTGGAACATGCAGATGAGATGGAGCGTCTTGTTGTAACGCTGCTTTACACATTGGGAGTTCGAATCTCTGAACTTGCAAATCTAGCCCTCAAAGATATAGGAAAAGAGTGGGTACGTGTTTTGGGGAAAGGAAATAAACAAAGAGATGTTCCATTACTCGATACAACTCGCTTGCTCATTGAGCAATATCTAAGCTCACACCATCCAAGAGAGTTTCTTTTTGAAAAAAATAGCGAGAAATTAAGCGAAAATAGTCTAAGATATATCGTTACCAAGCTCTTTTTGAAGGTAGCACTTAAGGTCACACCCCATCAGTTGCGACACTCTTATGCCTCTTCACTCTTAAATAATGGGGCACCTATTGTCGATGTGAGTGAGCTTTTGGGTCACTCCTCTATGGCGACCACACAAATCTATACAAAATTAGGCAGTGCATTGAAAAAAGAGAACTATAATAAGGCGCATCCATTGTGTAAA